>NZ_JAGPZB010000009.1:0-101867 GCF_024454115.1 Corynebacterium sp. CCUG 65737 | reverse complement strand
TGCAGAGCTCTGCGTCGCTGCTCCTTGGTGTATGAGCGGTTCATGATGGAATCCTCCAAGATTCCGTCCGCATCCCCTTCTGCTACTTAACCCCGGGATGTTCAACGATGTGGCTGTTTACCTGCATCCTTCGTAGGTGCGCCACTTCTACAAGGTCAAAGAACGGTCACTGAGTCTATTTTGGACAATTGCTGTAGCGCGTGCTCGTGTTCGCCTTTTGTCGGGGCACTGCAGGCAGAACCGTAAACGATCACTTCATATCCCAAGCGCACTGCCGTGGAGGCGGTAGCGAGCACGGCGTGAGCTGTCGAGAACCCAGCGAGTGCAATGCGTCCGGTTTGTCGGGCTCCCAATTCCTGGTCCAGGGAGGTGTCTGAGAAGGCGTCGATCCCGAACTTGGTGATGATGGGGTCAGATTCCCGGTAACCGCATTCCGGCAAGAGACGCGCTTTACCGAGCGGGCCGCCGTCAGAGTCATCCATTGTGCGGAACTGGATCCACAGCACATCCGTCCCGTGGTTGCGCGCGGTATCAACTGTGTCCGCAATCTTTCTGATGAGGTTGGAGCGAACGGACTGATTCTCGCAGAGATCAAGAATCCACTCTTGGGCATCGATGACAATGAGACAGTCAACCGAATCTTGAGGGGGCATCAGTACCGGGATTCGGTTGGCTCGGGCAAGTCATTGATCGCCGCGATGTCATCGGCGTCGAGCTGCACGTTCGCTGCTTCATAGTTGGAGACGATGTGGGCAATGCTTCGGCTACCTGGAATCGCTTTCACCGCTGGGCTGACGCTGAGCACCCAGGCAAGAGCGACCTGGGATGTTGCCACTCCGTGTTTTTCCGCGATGCGCTGAAGAGTTTCAAGGATGACAGCATTGCGTTCCTGCGCGTCCGGGGTAAAACGTGGCATCCAACTACGGAAATCGCCCTCCATGAGTTCGGACGTGTTCAACGTGCCGGTGAGGTAACCGCGGCCGAGCGGGGAGAAGGCCACCAAAGACGCCCCGTTGTCTTCACACCACTGCAGGACGTTGGTCTTGCTGTCTGCGTGCTCAGAGGGCTGGTCTTTCAGCGGGTCGCGGGTCCAGACTGAGAGTTCAGATTGGACCGCGTCGATGGTGACTACCTCGGAAGCAGCGACTAACTGGTCGTAGGTCGGTTCGCTCACTCCGATATTGCGGATTTTCCCGGCGGCTTGAGCGTCGGCAAGCACCTGAACTTGTTCCTGCACCGGAATGGTTCCATCGAGGCGGTGCAGGTAGTACAGGTCCACATGTTCACGATTCAACCGGCGCAGGGACGCGTCGAGGGCATCGCGGAGGTACTGGGTGGAACCATCAACATGCATCTGCAAGGGTTCGACACTGTCGACGACGATGCCGCCCTTCGTAGCGATGTAGACATCCGAGTTGTTTGCAAAGGCCTTGCCTACGAGTTCTTCATTGTGGCCGGCTCCGTACATGTCGCTGGTATCGAAGTGCCTGATTCCAGCATCGAAGGCTTCACGTATGGTGCTTACGCTTGCATTGTCGTCCAGCTGGCCAGGTCTGCTGTAACCCCAACTGAAGCCCATGCAACCCAGGCCGATGCGGTCTGCGGGAAGAGGAGCGGGGTTGCCGATTGAGTTCATGACGAATTCCTCTCAGAAACACGGAAGCGAGAACTCTCGCCGAGCCTAGCCGCGTTCCCTTGAAGAGCGCTGGGATAAATGCAGCAAGCCAGTTCCACTAGCCAAAGAAGCTTGCCGACGGTCACACCGACTCGGTACTGAACCGCCGCGGTTAAAATCGGCGCCATGCTCTCCTTCTACAGCGAATTCCCGAATGAACCTGCCGTGAAATCACTGTTGAAGGGGGATGAACTGGAGTTCCTCTTCGTTCTCACTGAGGTGCCTGCGCGGGGAGCCCGAAACAACCTTCTCGGTGAGGACAGCGTTAGCGTCAAACTTGAGCATGTGGATGGTCTCGTTGTGCGAACGCTTCCGGATGGTGCGGTGCACACAGGTGAGATCAACATCGCATACCCGCAGGTTAATCGCACGAAGAACGGGAAGATGTCATTCGATCCCGGTGAAATGGCAGATTTGAAACCATTCACGGTGTACCGGGCGAAAGGGGCATTGTCTCCTTTCTCCAAGTATCGGGCGCAAGGGACCGCGCTTCTCTTCTCGGTGTGGGACGTGATCTCTCCTCAATCGGATCCGGAGCTGGAGGACATCGCCACAGGTGCGGCCAAGAATGGGGTGATCAATACAAAGCTTGGCCAATTGACCATTCAACGAGGCTTCGTTGGCTCCTTCGAAGGGCACGCAAAATCACTCGGTGTCAATGTCAGCATCCCCTATGAGGATCCGGATCCACTCTCTCAGGGGCTGACTCAGCACGAAGAACGGTTCGCATCAGCCGTGCACGTTCTGAACCGCGTTATCACGCGAAAGTTTCTCAAGGATGCCCGCAAGTTCGCCGCCACTGAGGCCCTGCCCAGGGCAAACGAATGGCGCCACGATGTCGCCGAAGCTGAGGGCCGCCGCACTCCCGCGCGGGAATGGAGAGTGCGGGACGTCGCTAGGCGTTTCCGCCCGACGAGCGTGATCGTCCCGGAGAAAGGCGAGATACTTATCGAATTCGACGACGGTGATCTCTTCGGTGGTCACCCGGTCACCGTTGTGGCGGACCGGGACGGGACACTCTTGGAAGTCGAGCTCGACTAAGGGCCCGTTCCGAGCGCTACTGTTCGAGGATTAGGGGCCGGGACGGGCCAGCAGGGGAGGGCTGGCCAGGTGCCACGTCCCTTCAGGTTAGGAGCGGTACGCGCTCACACCGGTGATGGACTTGCCCACGATGAGGGACTGCATCGTGTCGGTGCCCTCGTAGGTGTGCAGGGATTCGATGTCCGCGTGGTGGCGGGCGACATCGTTCTCGAGCAGGATGCCTACGCCGCCGAACATGTCGCGTGCATCAGCGGAGACCTTGCGGGCGCCGCGGGTGTTGTGCACCTTGGCCAGGGCGGCTTGCTTCTCGTTGAGCTCGCCGGCTTCCTCGAGCTCGAGCAGGCGGCGGCAGTAGAGCGCCATGGAGGTGATTTCCTGCAGCATGTCGGCCAGGCGCTGCTGGATGATCTGGTTCTTCACCAGCGGGCGGCCGAACTGCACGCGGCGCTGGGCGTAGTCGAGGGCCTTTTCGTAGCAGTCGATCGCCATGCCGAGCGCGACCCAGGCCACCGCGATACGGGTGCCGGTGAGCACGCGGGCAGTGTCCCGGAAGGTGTGGGAGTTGGGAAGGCGGCGGTCGTCGGAGACGCGGACGTCGTTAAGCTTGATGTGCGCCTGGGGGATGCCGCGCAGGGATGCTTTGCCCGTGATGGTCTCCGCGGAGTAGCCCTCCTGGTCCTGGTCGACGATGAAGCCCTTGACCTCGCCGTCTTCCTCGTCGCGGGCCCACACGACCGTGATGTGGCCGACGGAGCCGTGGCCGATCCACTTCTTCTCGCCGTTGATGACCCACTCGTCGCCCTCACGGCGCGCGGAGGTCTCCAGGCCGATCGAGTCAGAGCCGTGGTCGGGTTCGGTCAGGGCGAAGCCGCCGCGAATCTCCATCCGCGACATCGGGCCCAGGTACTTAGCCTTCTGATCCTCGGAACCGCACTCGGAGATGGAGCGCATGGCCAGGCCGGACTGCACGATGTGGGCGGTGGCGGTAGACGCGTCGGTACGCGCCAGCTCCATCTGGATCAGGCGGTTAGCGCGGATAGAAATCCCGGGCTGGCCGTCGATCTCGATGCCGTCGGTAACTAGGCCGCGGCGGGCCGCTTCCTCCACTGCTGGAATGTTGTACTCGGCCTTCTCCCACGAATCGTTGAGGGAAGGGCGGGCCCACTCCATGAACTCGCGAGCCTTCTTCCACCACTCGAGGTCTTCGCCGTCGACATCGGCGAACACCTGGTAGTAGTCAGTCTTCGGGTTCAACAGGGCGGCAACGCCGGTGAGGTTCTCGTCTGGTTGAGTCATAGCAACATTCTTTCGTATTCGGATTGGGAATTCTTAGCCTTCAAAAGGTATTTGCCGGAGATCTTTCCGCAGGATCTTGCCCGTGGGGTTCTTCGGAATTTCCGCGATGAAGGTCACGGCGCGCACTTTCTTGTACGGGGTGACGCGTTCTGCGACATAGTCCATAACATCGCGCTCGGAGAGTTCCGCGCCTTCGCGCTTTACGACGAACGCGCGCGGAATCTCCAAACCATCCCGGTCAACACCGACCACGCCGGCGTCAGCAATGTCCGGGTGGGTGAGTAGGACGGCTTCGAGTTCGGCCGGTGCGACTTGGTAGCCCTTGTACTTGATCACTTCCTTGGCGCGGTCGACAATGTAGATTTCGCCATCGTCACCGAGGCGGGCGAAATCGCCCGTGCGCAACCAGCCATCGACAAGCGATTCGCGTGTGGCTTCCTCGTTGTTGATGTAGCCGCGCATGACCTGCGGCCCACGGACAATGACTTCGCCTGTCTCGCCTTGGGCGACGTCCGCGAAGCTCTCGAGGTCTACAAGGCGGATCTCGGTGTTGGGCGCAGGTTTGCCCACGGAACCCGGATCGACCGACCCATCGGAAACAGCCACGAGCGGGGACGCCTCTGTCATACCCCAGCCTTGGACGACTGTGGTGTCCAGGCGCTCGGAAACGGCGAGCGCGACTTCGCGGTCGAGCGGTGCCGCCGAGGAGATGAGCACCTCGGTGGAGGCGAACCACGCCGGTTCGATCGCCGGGTGCTTGGCCATAGCGATCGCCATAGGCGGAGCGATGAACGCAAGCTTAATTTGGTGCTGTGGGAACGCCCCGATGAACAGCTGCAGGTCGAATTTGGCCAGGGTGAACACGTGGGAGCGACGCAACAGCGGCATGAGCATGAGCACGGTGATGCCGTAGATGTGAGAAAACGGCAGCGGGGAGAATGTGCGGACGTTCTCACCCAGGTCGAGCCGGTCGACCATTGCGGAGCATTGTGCCGTGTTCGAGGCCAGGTTGAAGTGCGTGAGTTCCACGCCCTTCGGTAGACCTGTGGTGCCGGAGGAGAACGGCAGGCACGCCACGGAGTCGGCCGGGATCTCGATGTCCGGAGCAGGCGCGCCAGCACGGATGATGGACCCAAGGTGGGTGTCGAAGATCTGCGGGATCTCCTCTACGTCAGAAATGCCGATGTAGAGGTCGGATTCGGCCATCCGGACCAATTTGACCACGTCAGACTGGTTCATCAGCACGCCCATGGGACTCACGGTGGCGCCGGCGCGCAGGATGCCCAAGAAGGCGGCGACGAAGTGAATCGAGTTAGGAATCTGCAGCGTCACCGTGCTGCCTGGCCCGATGCCGCGGCGGGCGAGATCCCCGGCAATGGCGTCAGCGGCGTCGCGTAGTTCACCGTAGGTGATGGTTTGCTCGGTGGCCAGTTCAGTGATCGCCGGCAGAGTTGCTTCCTCGTCAGTGAGTCCATCGAAGATCAGCGAGTAGATATCGGTCTGGGGAAGATCGAGAGAGGGGTAGGGGCTCGGGTAGATCATGGCGTGGGGGCTCCTAAGTGAAACTGCACCGCAGCGGGTGGGCGTGCGGTGCAGTTATCGGTGATGTGATTGGGAAACGACCTAGCCAGCGAATGCGCCGACGCCGGTGATGGACTTGCCCACGATGAGGGACTGCATGGTGTCGGTGCCCTCGTAGGTGTGCAGCGCCTCGATGTCGGCGTGGTGGCGGGCAACATCGTTCTCGAGCAGGATGCCCACGCCGCCGAACATGTCGCGTGCGTCAGCGGAGATCTTGCGGGCCGCGCGGGTGCAGTGGACCTTGGCCAGGGCTGCCTGCTGCTCGGTGATCTCGCCGGACTCTTCCAGCTCGAGCAGGCGGCGGCAGTAGAGGAACATCGAGGTCAGGTCCTGCAGCATGTCAGCCAGACGCTGCTGGATGATCTGGTTCTTCACCAGCGGGCGGCCGAACTGGGTGCGGCGCTGCGCGTAGTCCAGGGCCTTCTCGTAGCAGTCGGTGGCTAGACCCAGGGAGGCCCATGCCACGGAGATGCGGGTACCGGCCAGGACCTTCGCGGTGTCGCGGAAGGAGTTCGCGTTTGGCAGGCGACGGTCCTCGGAGACGCGGACGTTGTTGAGCTTGATGTGCGCCTGCGGGATGCCGCGCAGGGATGCCTTGCCCGTGATGGTCTCAGCCTCGTAGCCGTCCTGGTCCTGGTCGACGATGAAGCCCTTGACCTGGCCATCGGAGGTGTCACGCGCCCACACAACGGCGATGTGGCCGACGGAACCGTGGCCGATCCACTTCTTCTCGCCGTTGATGACCCACTCGTCGCCGTCACGCTCAGCGGTGGTCTCCAGGCCGATGGAGTCAGAACCATGGTCCGGCTCAGTCAGCGCGAAGGCGCCGCGGATCTCCAGCTTGGACATGGCCTTGAGGTACTTCGCCTTCTGCTCCTCGGAGCCGCACATGGCGATGGACTGCATAGCCAGACCACCCTGAACACCGAAAGCAGTGCCGAGGGATGCGTCGGTACGCGCGAGCTCGAATGCCATCAGGCGTGCAGCGCGTACAGACATGTGGGGCTCGCCCTCGATGTCGATGCCGTCGCGGACCAGGCCGCGCTTACCGGCTTCTTCGACGACGGGGAGCTGGTATTCGGCCTTCTCCCAACCCTCGTTCACGTACGGGCGGGCGTAGTCACAGAAGTCGCGGGCCTTCTTCCACCACTCCAGATCCTCGCCCTCGACGTCGGCGAATACCTGGTAGTAGTCGGTTTTCGGATCCAGCAGCTCGTGCACCGGGTTCTGGCTGTCAGCCATCTTTGCCCTCTTTTCTCAAAAATGTGGAGCGAAACAATTCCGCACTCAATTGTGACCTTTGTCGCAGGATTTATCAAACGATTCGCTCGCCAATTCGCTGTGGGATTTCTCCCACTTTGAGAGCCGCAAACCGGCTCCGCATCCGGGCGAACAGCCCCGCAGGCCGGGCGTTTTAATCCTCCAGCGGAATATCGCGAAGTTCTTTGCGCAGAATCTTGCCGGTCGGATTCTTCGGGATCTGGTCGATGAACGTCACCGCGCGGATCTTCTTGTACGGGGTAACCCGCTCGGCGACCCAGTCCATCAACTCCTCCTCGCTCAAGGACGCGCCCTGTTGCAGGACGACGAACGCGCGCGGGATTTCCAGGCCGTCGCGGTCGACGCCGACCACCCCGGCGTCTGCAACCGCTTCGTGGGTGAGCAGTAGTGCTTCGAGCTCAGCCGGTGCGACTTGGTAGCCCTTGTACTTGATCACTTCTTTGGCGCGGTCGACGATGTAGACGTGGCCGTTGTCTGCAACGCGAGCGACATCGCCGGTGCGCAGCCAGCCGTCGTCAAGCAATGTTTCGCGCGTGGCTTCTTCATTGTTGAGGTAGCCCTGCATGACCTGGGGTCCGCGCACGAGCAGCTCGCCGGACTCGCCCTGGGGGAGGTCTTCGAGGGTCTCGATGTCTACGATGCGGCACTCGGTGTTGGGGACCGGGAAGCCGATGGAGCCGGGGTTAGTCTCGCCGTGGACGCCAATGCACACCGCGGGTGAGGTCTCCGTCATGCCGTAACCCTGCACAAACGTGGTTTTCAGGCGACGTTCGACGGCGCGCGCGACTTCCTCATCGAGCGGCGCCGCGCCGGAGAACATGACCTTGTTCGCCGCGAAGCCTTCGGGAGTGACAGCTGGGTGCTTCGCCAGCGCGACGGCCATCGGGGGAGCTACGAAGGTGAATTCGATGTCGTGCTCACCGTGTGCACGTAGGAAGACATCCAGGTCGAACTTGGGCAGGGTGTGCACGTTCCAGCGCAGCAGCAGCGGTGACAGCAGTAGCGCGGTCATGCCGTAAATGTGGGAAAACGGCAGGGGAGACAGGGTGTTGACGTGCTTGTCCATCCCGTTGCGCTGCAGCATGGACACTGCTTGCAAGACATTCGACGTGAGGTTGCTGTGGGAGAGCATGACACCCTTCGGCAACCCGGTAGTGCCGGAGGAGAACGGCACTGACGCGAGCGCGCTGCCATCGACGCTCAGTTCGGGTGCAGGCATTCGCTTTTCGACGATTCCCGCCAACTCGTAATCCCACACATGCTTGTCATGCCCTACGTCGGCCACGCCGATGAACAGGTCAGCGCCGGCCATTGTGGCCACCTTCTCCACGTCAGCGTCGTTCAGCAGCACGCCGATCGGGTTGACCGTGGCCCCGGCGCGGAAAATGCCGAACAAGGCTGCGGCGAAGTTGATGGAGTTCGGGATCTGCAGCGTGACCACGTTGCCGGGGCCGATACCGCGGTCAGCCAAATACCCGGCGATAGCGTCTGCCATCTCCTGCAGCTGTGCGTACGTGACGGTGTCGCCGGTGGTCAGCTCGGTGATCGCGGTGCGCTGGGCGTCATCGCCGGAAAGGTCGTTGAAGATGAGGTCGTAGACGGAGCCGCCGAACAGCTCAAGGTCCGGGTACGGGCTGGAATAGATCATGGAGTCTGGCCTTTCAGTCAATGGTCTCGCGCATGGATGCCGCGGGGAAAGATGGGTCCGCGGCAGTACTTCGCATAATAAAACAATTAGCCCCCTGAATGTGAGGTAAGTCGCTTTTTCTTTCTAGTGAGAAACGGTTAACGTTTCTCTGCTGCTTCAACGCTCGCCGGGCCAGCGAAAACACTGTGAAGTAGGGTGTGGTTCATGCAAGCTGCCTCCTTGATCTTTGCGGCCGTGTTCTCATTGGTCGCTATCGTCGGCGTGTTCCTGGATCTGCCCACCTGGATTTCCGTCGCCGCGCTTGCGGCCGCGGCCCTGTTCCTGGTGCTCGGCCTGGCAGATAAGTACCGGCAGATGGAGCGCACGTCGATCGAGCTCGACAGCGAGCAGCGCGCCACCATTGAGCGCATGAAGAAGGAGGGCAACCACGATATGGCGGCCCGCCAGGTGCAGTTGTGGTTCCGGAACACCAGCTACGAAGATGCAGCAGCCGTGGTGCGCGAGCTGTAGCGTCATCCCGTAGGCTGGAACGCATGACTGAACGCACTCTGATTCTGATTAAGCCCGACGGTGTGGCAAACGGCCACGTCGGCGAGATCATCACCCGCATCGAGCGCAAGGGCCTCAAGCTCGTCGAGATGGACCTGCGTACCGCTGACCGCGAGACCGCTGAGAAGCATTACGAGGAGCACAAGGACAAGCCGTTCTTCGGTGAGCTCGTGGACTTCATCACCTCCGCTCCGCTGGTCGCTGGCATCGTCGAGGGCGAGTCTGCAATCGCCGCGTGGCGTCAGCTCGCCGGTGGCACCCACCCGGTGGAGAAGGCCACCCCGGGCACCATCCGTGGTGACTTCGCCCTGACCGTCGGTGAGAACGTGGTGCACGGCTCCGACTCGCCGGAATCCGCTGAGCGCGAGATCGCGATCTGGTTCCCGAACCTCTAGATCCTCACTCGGTTAATGGCACGTGAACTCGTGCCGAACAGTCCCCGATGAACTGCTGCTCCGGTTGCAGCTCTTCATCGGGGACTTGATTCTTAGTGCATGACTTCCCAGAATCTTCCCCGCCGTCGTTTTCTGGCCGGTTCGGCGACGGCTGCTGCAGCCGCTGCCGTCGGAACGCAAGCAGTCGCTCACGCGCAATCCTCTTCCTCTTCTTCTGCACTGTCCTCGGCGCGTTTGCCGAAGGCCCCGGCCCCCAAGCCGTGGTCGGTGTTCATGCACGGCGTTGCTTCGGGTGACCCACTGCCGGATTCGGTGATCATCTGGACCCGCGTGAGTGTGTCCCCAGAGGCTGCGCCGGGATCTGAAAAAGGTGAAGATGCGGATGTGACCTGGGAGATTGCCACCGACGACGCGTTCGCGAACATTGTCCGCAGTGGCTCGGCCCGCACTACCGCAGTTACCGACCACACCGTCAAGGTGGACCCGCGCGGCCTGCAGCCGGGGACGGAGTACTTCTACCGCTTCCGCTACAAAGACACCATCTCTCCGGTGGGCAAGACGCGCACCGCGCCCGCGTCCAACGCTGACATCAATGAGTACAAGCTCGTTGTTGCGTCCTGCGCCAACTACGAGTGCGGCTACTTCACCGCCTACCGTGACATGGCTGAGCGCGCCGAAGCTGGCGGGGTCGACGTCGTGGTCTTCCTCGGTGACTACATCTACGAGTACCCGACGGGGGAGTACGCCGGTAAGTCCGGTGTCTCCCGCCCGCACCACCCGGCGCACGAGATTGTGACGCTGGCGGACTACCGCATCCGTTACGGCCGCTACCGCACTGACGAGCACCTGCAGCGCGCGCACGCTGCAGCGCCGTGGGTGGTTGTGTGGGACGACCATGAGACTGCCAATGACTCCTGGGTTGGTGGCGCCGAGAACCACACCCCTGGCGAGGAAGGTGAGTGGAAGGTCCGCGAGTCGGCCGCGCACCAGGCCTACTTCGAGTGGCTTCCGGTGCGCGCCACCCGCCCGTCGCAAGACGGTCACATCTATCGTTCGTACCGCTTCGGTAACCTGCTGCAGCTGACGATGATGGACCTGCGCTCCTACCGCGATGAGCAGGTGAAAACGTTCAGCAAGAAGATTGACGCACCGGAGCGCACCATGCTCGGCTCGGAGCAGTTCAACTGGCTCAAGGGTCAGGTCGAATCCGCCGACACCACATGGAATGTGCTGGGTAACTCGGTGATGATTTCCCGCATGGAGATCGGCCACCTGCCGAACACGACTGAGCAGAACCGTACCGCGAACTACGCCATCGACGAGTTCACCCAGTCCGCCGGCCTGGCTGTGAACACTGACCAGTGGGACGGCTACCGCGCTGAGCGCGCCAAGCTGTTCAACATTCTCACCAACACCAAGGCGCACACGCTGTTCCTCACCGGCGACATTCACTCTGAGTGGGCGCACTCCGTGCAGCACAACGGACTGGAAATCGGCGCGGAGATGGTGTGCTCTTCGATCACCGCGCCCAATGTGGACGAGATTGTCACGCAGTACACCCGCACGTACACGCCTGAGGACAACCCGGTCACCCACCTGGTGGAGCAGGTCATGTACTCGGCGAACCCGTGGGTAAACCACGTCGACTTCGATTCGCACGGTTACGGCATTGCGCGCGTGCAGAAGGACCGTGTGAGCATGGATTTCTACCGCGTGTCCAACGTCGAAGACCCGGGCGCGTCGGCGCGTCTCGCGGTTTCGCGGACATGGGTGCCGGGTCAGGGCTTCCAGCAATAAGCTTATCGACGTCTCTACCCCGCCCGGCTTCCCACCACACCCAGCTCCGTATGCCACAATGGTTGCTGAACTATATGCCTTTCGTGGCATATGAATGTTCATCAAGCTTTGTACGAGAATCGTTCACTGCGCGGAGCTGACTGTCGGCTAGAAGCTAGCAGCGCTGTGCGGCGGCGGTGGGAGAGAACCTGCTATTGGTTGTTCCCACCAGCGCCCGGCGGGGATAGTCGCTCACGCGCGGCAATTCAATAGGAGATGTTCTTTCCGTGGCTGACAGCGACGAAAACACCACCACTGAGGTGTCCTCCGCGGCGCCGGCGCAGAAAAAGACAACGAAAAAATCTGCGGTAAAATCCACCAAGAAAACAGCAAAGAAGTCGACTAAGACGGCGAGAAAGACGGCCAAGAAATCATCACGGCGTGCTGCTAAGAAGTCGACATCGAGTTCAGAGCAGCATAACGAAACGCAGGCAGCTGAACAGTCCGCTACTCCGCTGTACGACCGTTCCCGTCTCGGTGAGAAGACCCGAGTCTTCGCCTTGGCGAAAGAGCTGGGCATGTCCTCGAAGGACCTGGTCGTCGCGCTCAACGAGCTGGGCATGGTGAAGGTGGCGCAGTCCTCGTTGACACGCGCGGAAACCGAGCAGCTTCTTGACGCTTTGGAGTCCCAGCCCAGCTCCTCCGACGACAAGATCCGCGAGCGCGTCCGCAAGGATGTGGCCAACGAGATCAACCAGATCGAGGAGAAGGTCGAGGCTGATCTCGAGTCTGCCGGGGTTGCGGAACCCGCTGACGAAGACAGCGACGACACCGACGAGACGGATGACGCTGAAGTCTTGTACGACGTCGAACCTGACGTGACCCCGGCCCCGGAGGATGATGACGAAGATTCCGCCACGGGCCTCTACGCGCCGGTGTTCAAGGCGGCGCCGCGGTCGTCGCGGAGGAGGGCGAGTCGCTCGTCGGAAAGCGATGCGAAGGGCACCGAGCAGACGCAGGACGCCCCGGGCGACGCTGCCGACGCAGGATCCAGCGAGGCGAGCGAGGACAGCAAGGACTCCGGGTCCAAATCGAAGCGTCGTAGTTCGCGCAAGACCAGCCGCAAGCGCACCGAGAAGCAGGACAATGCCGAGCCCGAGCAGATCGACGAGCCGAAGGCCATCAAGGGGTCTTCGCGTCTAGAAGCGCAGCGCCGCCGTCGCACTGAGCGCCGCGAAGAAGATCGCAACCGTTCGCGCGTGGTGTCCCAGGCGGAATTCCTTGCGCGCCGCGAGTCGGTCGAGCGCACCATGGTCGTGCGGGAGCGTTCGCGTCACGACGGGCCCGGCAAAATCACCGAAGTCGGCGTCCTGGAAGATGGCCTGTTGGTGGAGCACTTCGTTGACTCCGACGACAGTGCTTCGATGATCGGCAACATTTACCTGGGACGTGTGCAGAACGTGCTGCCCAGCATGGAAGCTGCGTTCATTGATATCGGCCAGGGCCGCAACGGCGTGCTCTACGCTGGCGAGGTCGACTGGAAGGCTGCCGGCCTCGGCGGTCGCGCGCGCCGCATCGAGCAGGCGCTCAAGTCCGGTGACCAGGTGTTGGTGCAGGTGACCAAGGACCCAGTCGGCCACAAGGGCGCGCGCCTGACTACGCAGATCTCCTTGGCGGGCCGCTACTTGGTCTACGTGCCGGGCGGGCACAGTGCCGGAATTTCGCGCAAGCTTCCGGCCCCGGAGCGCAAGCGGTTGAAGGACATTCTGGTCAAGGTCGTTCCGGGTAAGGGCGGGGCGATCATCCGCACGGCCGCTGAAGGCGTGCCAGAAGAGGCCATTGCCGCGGACGTGAAGCGTCTGCACACCCAATGGCAGACCATTAGGCAGCAGTCGGAGCAGGAGAAGAAGTCGAAGGGTTCCAAACCGGTCACGTTGTACGAGGAGCCGCGTCTGCTGGTCAAGGTCGTCCGCGACCTGTTCAACGAGGACTTCCAAAAGCTTGTTGTCGACGGCAAGAAGCCGTGGAACGTGGTGAGCAACTATGTCGAGTCCGTCGCCCCGGATCTCGCTGACAGGCTCGAGCTGTTCGACCGGGGCGACCACGACGGCCAGGACGTATTCGAGGTCTACCGTGTCGACGAGCAGATTCAGAAGGCTCTGTCGCGCACTGTGTGGCTGCCGTCCGGCGGCACCTTGGTGATCGACCGGACCGAGGCCATGACTGTTATCGACGTCAACACCGGCAAGTTCACCGGTTCCGGCGGTTCGCTGGAGGAGACGGTCACGTCGAACAATATGGAGGCGGCCGAGGAAATTGTCCGCCAGCTGCGTCTGCGCGACATCGGCGGCATGATCATCATCGACTTCATCGACATGATCTTGCCCGAGAACCAGGAACTGGTGCTGCGCCGCTTCAAGGAGGCGCTCGGCCGCGACCGCACGCGCCACCAGGTCTCCGAGGTCACCTCGTTGGGCCTGGTTCAGCTCACGCGCAAGCGCCTCGGCACAGGGCTCGTGGAGACGTTCTCGACGAAGTGCGAGTGCTGCGACGGCCGGGGCATTGTGCTTTCCGACGATCCCGTCAGAGCAACCGATTCACGCGACGACACTCCGGGTCGTGGCGGCCGCCGCGGGAACCAATCCCGCCGCCGCAAGCCGGCGCAGGATCCGGCGGGCCACCCGGCAGCTCTGGCCATGCAGGGCCGTGACGATGATCCTTCTCAGGAGTCCGGGCGGGACACCGAGAATGACGTAGAGAAGGACGTGGAGCAGCTCGAAGAGCTTGCCGACGCTGTCGTGATCACCAACGACCCAGTCGAACCCATCGACACGAGCGACACGAGCGACACAAGCGATACCGACGATTCCTCCGATGAGGACCGGCCGAAGCGACGCTCCTCCCGCCGCCGCGGTCGACGCGGCAGCGGCCGCGGCAAGGGTCGCCCGCAGCAGGAGACCACCGACACCCAGGACACGCCCGAGGATTCTTCCGGTCGGGACGACGAGGACGCGTCCGAACCGGCGAAGACGTACGAGGAAGCTGTCGAGGAATTCGAGCGCTCGCCGCGCCGCAAGCGCAACACTCGCGGCAACTCCACGTCGGATCACCGCCCGCGCCGGGAGGACTACGAGCAGGCTGAAGCGGAAGATGACCAACCGGACGATTCCGCTGAAAGCGCGCAGCCCCGCACGTCTGATCCGGGCCGTGCGCCGGAGCGCGGCTCCCGCGGTCGTCGCCGGGCGACCCGTCGCACCACGGCTGGGCGCGATACGGCACGGCAGCCGGTGAACGAGAAGCCGATGCAGCGCCAGGAGCCGGCCAAGAAGTCGAGTGGCAAGGCTGCGCCGCAGCAAAGCGACCAGCCGGCCCAAACCCGCTCCCGCGGGCGTCGGCGCGCTACCCGTCGCACCAGCTAGTTGAACCGAGGAGAACCGGTGGGGGCCGTTAAATCGCGGCTCCCACTAAACGCCCGCCAATGACTGAAGCCCCCTTCCCAGCGGGAGGGGGCTTAGCCGTTAGCTAGCGGTCGTGCTTAGGCCATGTCGGTCGGTGCGTCGAAGTCGATGCCCTCGGAGTCCGGGAACTCCGGTGCTTCGTTGTAGGTGTCGATGGCTTCCTCGGTGTCGTAGTAGCCGTCGCCGGTGGTGTCGGTCAGCAGGGAGTCGCCGTAGCCGTCGCCGTCGACATCGATGATGGCCTCGTCGGTGATGCCGTCGCCGTCGGTGTCGGAGTGCTGCTCGTCGACCTTGCCGTCGAAGTCGGAGTCGACGAACAGGGTGTCGGTGATGCCGTCGCCGTCGGAGTCAACCTCCATGGCGTCGATCTCGCCATCGTTGTTGGTGTCGTAGACGATAGCGTCTGCGTAGCCGTCGCCGTCCAGGTCGACGACCACGCCGCCCTCCGGGTGAGCCTCGCTGGACATTGCCGGGTCGGTTTCGGTGGCGCGCTCCGGAGCAGCCTCCTCGTCCTCGAGGTCGTCGAGAGCGATGTCGTCGGAGTCAGACGGTGCCGGTGCTGGTGCGGCAGCGCCAGGTGCCTCCTCAGCCGGTGCCTCCCCAGCCGGTGCCTCCTCAGCGGGAGCCTCCGGAGCCGGAGCTGGTGCTTCCTCAGCCGGAGCTTCCGGAGCCGGAGCCGGTGCGCCCTGCTCAGCCGGTGCGCCCTCCGCCATGTTCTCGAAGAACTCGCGCTGCTCCTGGTTCGGGCCGGACGGGGTGCCGTCAGTGGAGTCGATCTGGCCGTCACCGTCGAAGTCGTACTCGCGGTAGTCCATCTGGCCGTCGCCGTCGGTGTCGAAGGCGAAGGAGTCGAGCTTGCCGTCCTTGTCGGTGTCGGAGAAGCGGGTGTCCATCTCGCCGTCGCCGTCGGTGTCGAACTCGACGCTGTCAGCCTGGTGGTCGTAGTTCACGTCGCGGACGGTGGTGTCCATGATGCCGTCGCCGTCGGTGTCGAAGTGCTCGACGTCGGTCTGGCCGTCTCGGTTGGTGTCCTGCGCGGCGTAGTCCGGAGCGCCGTCGCCGTCGAAGTCAACCTCGACGCGCTCGACGTTGCCGTCACCGTCGCGGTCGAAGATGCGGGTCTCTGCGACGCCGTCGCCGTCCATGTCGGCGTGGAAGGTGTCCAGGTTGCCGTCGCCGGTGGTGTCCTGGCCGCCCTGGATGTCACCGGTGTGGACGTTGCCCTCGGCGTCGGTGTACTCGAACTGGGTGGGGACACCGGTCTGCTCTTCAGCGCCAGCGTTCTGGGGTGCGTTCTGGTTCTGGGTGTTCGGGGTGTTGTTCTGAGCGTTTCCCTGGTCGGACATTGTTCGTTCCTCTCGTGTGTTGTGTGTAGTTTCGGTGGTCTTGCGGTCCGGGCTTCCCGGGCTGTTGTGACCTGACGTTCTGTCCAGTCACCTGTGTAATGCGCAGCCTATGCCCAAGGTTCCCGGAAGGTTTGAAGTTTTTCTCAAACTTTCCACCAAAAATGTCAAAACACCAGGTTAAGATCTGCTTATACCTGAGAAGGTACTTCTTCTCTGCGCTGAAGAATGCGCAGCAAGAGATAATTTGGGCTTAAATGGCCGTCATGGAACCGACCACTTCTCAGCCTGCTCAGCACACTGCTCAGCAGGCATCGCCGCAGCGACGAAGTCCGCGGGAATCACTCGACCGAGCGATGGACATTGCACGTCGCTACGGCCAGAATTCTGCCGTCGATGTGGCTGAGAACCTCTTGGACGCACCTTTCCGCACGGGCACAGTCGTTGTCGTCGGCGAGATCAAACGAGGCAAGTCCTCCCTTGTCAACGCGCTTGTGGGGCAGCGGGAGCTGTTGCCGGTGGACGTGTTGACGTCGACAAGCGCCCCGATCCGCGTCAGTGTCGCCCCGGCAGGGGAGGGGCCGATCTCCCCGCGCGTCGAACTCAACCGCGGCGACGGGCGCCAGCCCATTGACATCGCCGATTTGCCGCGCTACGTCACCATCGACGGCATGGAGGGCTCACGTAGCGGCAGCGACGACGATGAGCTGGCTACGGCAGCGTCGATCGAGTTGGAATGGCCCGCACTTGCAGGCACGACCATCGTCGATACGCCTGGCGTGGGTGGTCTTGACGAGCACGCGGTGAAGGCGTCCTTCAGCGAAGCTCACCGTGCGGGCGTGTTGCTCATGGTGTGCGATGCGTCGACGCCGATCACGAAGCCGGAGATGGACATTCTCGCCGAAGCGCGCCAGGAGGTCGGCGCCGTGATCGTCGCTGTGACCAAGACTGATAAGAACATCCGCAGGTGGCGGGCGATTGTGGAGGACAACCGCAGGCTCATCCGCGAGCACCTCGGTGCCGATGTCCCGGTGATCGGGGTTTCTAGCCTGCGCGCTATGGATTCGGTGGATATGACAGCCACGGACCCGGAGCGTGCGGAGGCGATTGCCCAGCGTAGCGGCATCGTGGACCTCCGCAACGAGATCCACCGCATGTTGAAAGACCCGAAGGCGCTGGGTCTGCGCAGCTCCATCGAATCCATCATGACCACGCTGAACGGTATTCAGAAGCAGATCGCCCGTGAGATCGAACTGAACGCGAAGCCCACGCAGGGAGTGGCCAAGCTGGAGGAGGAGCAAAAAGAGCTTGAGGAGCTCAAAGAGCACGCCTCCGAGTGGGAGCAGTTGCTCGCCCGCGATATTCAGCTCATGCGTAACCGCATCACCGACGAGCTGGATCAGGACATCGAAGCGCTGCGCAACGGATGGACGCAGCGCATCAACAAAGAGGGCATGCGCGTCCTGCGCTCGAAGCCGCAGGTGTTCACCAGCCAGATTGAGGCGGAGCTGACGGAACTGATCAGCAGCACCCTGGACAAGCAGCTCGACGGCATCAAGGAACGGGCAGAGCAGTTGTTTCCGGACCGGCCGGAAATTGTCCACTCGGTGCTCAGCGCTGCGGTCAGCTCTATTGCCCCGGAGGCCGTGAAAGGCCGTCAGGTGGACAAGAAGACGAAGGACCTGATGGATCCCTCGATGCTCACCATGGGTGCGATCGGTGCCGGCGCGTTGTCGTTCATCATTCCGTTCGCGCCGCTGGCAGGTGTGGTCTGGGTCGGTGTGAACATGAGCTTCCGTGCTCTGCGCAACGGCAAGACCCACTTGATCCAGTGGTTGCGCGAGATCACGCAGACGACGCGCATGTCCATTACCCGCCTGTTGGACACGATGATCGCGTCCGCCCGCACCGAAATGGTTCTGCGGTACCGCTCTCACCTGCGTCACCGGCAGAAAGAGGTGCAAGAGCACATTACGCAAGCCCGTAACGCCGCCCGCGAGACGGAGACGGAGCGCAAAGAGAAGATCACGCGTCTGTCCAAGAACCAGAAGATCATCGCGGGCACGATCAACGAGCTGAAGACCCACCTCCAGACTCTCTAAGGAGACCACTATGAGCCAGCCCCACCAGAACGGCGCTGAGGCGCTCAACGTTCTTCTCCGCCAGAGCATCGAGGCGCTTGGACAGGGAGGACCGCACCTCGAGCAGCCTGCAGCCGAGCTGCGCGAGTTGGTCTCGCGTCCGCCACGAGTCGCGGTCATCGGGCGCTTGAAGTCGGGCAAGTCCACACTGGTCAACGCGTTGACAGAGAGCCGCATCGCGGCGACCGGGTCGTTGGAGTGCACGATGGCGGTCAGCGTCTACGACGAAGGCGCGCCGGCTCGCGCGGAGGTCATCGGTCTCGATGGCAAGGTGCAGAGCGTTCCGCTCGCCGGGGAGCCGTTGGCGGACCTGGGCCGCCCACTCGACGAAATTGATTTCGTCCGCCAGTTCATCCCGATTGCGCGTTTGGCCACGCTCGGCATCATCGACACCCCGGGTACAGCGACGCTCACCGTCGAAAACGAGGCGCGCACGCGGCGCATGCTTATCGACGGCTCCCAGGACACCAAACGAGCCTCCTCCTGGGCTGACTGCGTGGTCTTCTTGTCTGACTCCGCCCCCCGCGACGACGAACGCGCGTTCGTGGCTGATCTGGGAATGACCCCGTTGACGGTGGTGGGTGTGGTTTCCAGGGCTGATTCTTTCGGCGCTGGAGCGTTCGGTCAGAAGGACCCGCTGGAAGTCGCGCAGGCGTATGCGGGACGCATTGCAGAGCAAATGGGCGGTACGGTCGGCGCGATGGTCCCGTTGTCGGGTTTGCTGGCTGAATCTGCCTTGACGGGCCGGGTCACCGGCGCGGTGGTCCGCGATGTCGCAGCGCTGGCCGGCCTGGACCGCGATGCGATGCTGGAGTTTGTTGAGGCGGAGGATCCGTCGACAAGCGTGGAAGGCTTCACCGCGGACGAGCGCGACCATCTCTTGGACGTCATGGGCGAATACGGGCTCATGTATGGCCGCACGGTGGCTGCGGAGCAGGGGCCGGCAGGGCTGCTGGAGTGGATGAAGCGAACATCGGGAATTGAGCGCTTGACCACGATCATCACCGAAGAAATGCCGTATTTTGCCACTCTGCAGCGCGCAGTACGCGTTGTCGATGCCCTGGACACGCTGTCCAATGCGCCGGAATCGCGCGACCATGCGCTGTGGGTGCAGTCCGTGCTGGAATCGCAGCCGGCGATGAAGGATGTCATGCTCTACCGCAGCTTCAAGAACACGGTGGCGGATTCGCCGAACTCGACGCTCATCCCGCGGCTGCGGGCGGCGATCCAAGGTTCCAACCCGGCACAGAAAGTCGGCTTGCGTGCCGACGCCCCACCTGAGCGCGTCATTGACGTTCTCCGCAGCGAACTCGGCGAGCTACGTGAGCTTGCTATGACCCCGCTCTCCGCCGCGGAAGATGACGCGCGCGAACGCCTGATTGTGGCCTACCAAGCTGCCTGGAAACGGATGACCAGATAGCCAGCACGGGTTAGACTAATGCCCGTCTTTGTGTTTAAGGAGGAAACGGCGTGGCCGGTTCGTGGAATTTAGCAATTGACTTCGGTACTTCTAACTCGGCGGCCGCCCACACGAGTCCGGCGGGCGGGGCGATCGAAGCTGTGGCGTTGAGCCACCGCTCCAACCTGATGCCATCGGCCATCTATGTCGATTCTGACAGTAAAAACGTGGTCAGCGGCGACTCGGCGCTGCTCGCCGGGCGGCGCGACCCTTCGCGCCTGGTGCTGTCCCCGAAGCGGTTTATTGATCACGAGACGATTGAATTGGAGGGTGATGATGTCCAGGCGCAGTTGGTTTTTGCTGCGCTGATCGGCGACATTGTGGACCGCACGAAGTCTCAGCACGCTGGCGTGGATCCGGATACGGTGACGTTGACGCATCCGGAGCGGTGGTCGCACAATGCGGTGGGGAATTTGGTGGATGCGGCAGAGCGCGCCGGAATTCCGTCATCGAAGCTGCGCATGATCTCCGAGCCCCGCGCCGCAGCCATCCACTATGCCGCTCAGCAGCAAGTCCCCGCAGGCCAGCACGTGGCTGTGTTCGACTTCGGCGGCGGTACCTTGGACATCGCGGTGCTGCGCGCGGAGCACAACGGCGACTACCGCGTCGTTGCCGCGAAGGGCGACAACAGTCTCGGCGGCAGGACGATCGACAACCTTGTCTACCGCTGGGTCATTGAGCAGATCGACCACGACGACCCCGACCTGGCCGATTCCTTGCGCACCGCGCCCACGTCCGTGATGAACGCTCTGCAGGAGAACATCCGCGAAGCGAAGGAGATGCTCTCCGACACCTCGTCTGCAACCGTCACCATTTCTTCGCCGTCGGGGGAGAGGGATGTGTTGATTACCCGTGATGAGTTCAACAAGGTCATCTCCCAGCCCATCCAGCGCGCAGCCGAGATGACCAGCGCCGTGCTGAGCGAGGCCGACGTCAACTCCTCCGACACCCCGATCTACCTCACCGGTGGATCCTCCCGCATCCCGTATGTGCAGGACGAGCTGGGCAAGGTCGGACGCGTCATGCGCCTCGACGACCCGAAGACCGTCGTCTGCCGTGGCGCACTCGTGGCCACGATGCGCGGGTTCACCCAGCCCGCCCAGAGCGGCGGCGCACAGCGTACAGCGGCGTCGGGCTCTAACCCGTTCGCCGGCGCGAGCCGTCCTGTGCAGTCCAGTCAGCTGTCCCAGATTGGCCAGCCCGCACAGCCTGCCCAACCAGCGCAGCCTTCTCGGCCTATTCCGCAGACGCAAACCGCGCAGCTGCCGCAGACTGCGCGCCCGGAGTACACTGCGCAAGCTGGTCAGGCCGGTCAGCCCGGCCAGTTCGGCGGCGTAGCAGCTGGCGTTGCGACTGGAGTTGCATCCGGTAGCACCCAGGGCAGCACTCCGTACGGTCAAACGCCCACCCCGGGGACGTCCCCGTCGAGTAGCGCAGATAAGAACAAGAGCAGCAAGGGCCCGCTGCTTACGGCCGGCGCTCTCGGAGCGGTTGCGTTGCTCGGTATCGGCGGCTGGGCGCTTACCCGCGGCGGAGGAGACTCCGCTGAGACCACGGCGGCTGGCGAAGTGACCCCGACCGTGAGCGACTCCGTGCCCGCGCCAGAGGGCAGTGAAACCGCGCCTACATCAGCGTCGGCAGAGACGAGTTCCTCGCCGGCAGCGGCTGGATCGGGATCCCAGTATGTCCCCGTCGCCGAGCTGATCGGGTCCGACGACTTTTTGCCTGAGCAATTCCGTAACTCCATGAAGACGTGCAACACGGAAGCGGAAGAAGCCGACGGCCTTGTCTACAACAAGTGGATTTGGGATCCGTCGGTTACCTACCACCGTTGTTCGCAAGAGGGCAACAACTTCGGTCTCACAATCTTCAGGGATGACAACGCCACGACGGCTTTCGAAGCAGTGGAGAAGCTGCCCTCGGATCAAGGATCGGAAATCTCCGGCGGCAACCCGACAGTGCGCACCGCCACGAATAGCTCCGGAAGTCCGGTCCGTGACGTGATCATCTACTACCCGGACGAAAAGATCTTGATCTCCACGCTTATGCGGGAGGGCGACGAAGGCGCACGCACCTGGGCCTCCAACAACGGGTTTATGTAGTCACCCCGCGGGCCACTAGAGCCTCCTTCAGCCTGCCGCGCGCTCGGTTGAGGCGGCTTTTCACCGTGGCGACGGGAATGCCCTGGTGCGCGGCGATCTCATCGTAGGACAGGCTCGCGTATTCGCGCAGCACCAGGACTTCTTTGAAGTCAGGGTCCAACGACTCGAGAGCTTCACGCACCACCATCGTGGTGGTCACGCGCTGCTGGATGGGGGCAGCGCTATCAGCTTCCTCCGCACCGGCCTCATCGTCGGGAAGCTCGCGCTTTTTGCGCATGATGTCCAACGCGGCGTTAGACGTGATGCGGTAGAGCCACGTGGAGAACCTCGCCTCCGGCTTGAACCGTTCGATGTTCTTCCACGCGGAAATCATGGCGTTCTGCATGGCGTCCTCGGCGTCGTGCTGATTGCCCGTCACCGACATCGCCACCGCCCACATGCGTCGGTTCGCGTCGCGCACAAGTTCAGAGAATGCTTTCTCGTCGCCGTTTTGCGCGCGAGCGACCAGCTGCTTTTCTGTGTCCCTATCCACGCGCCCTCCTTAAAGCCCTGCCAACGGGTCGTCAGCGCCGAAATCGTCCAAGTCGTCAGAACCGAAGTCATCGGAACCGAACTGGTCGAGATCATCGGAGCCGAGATCGCCGGAATCAGCCGAGCTGTCAGCGAACTCGTCCGGCTGGTCGGGCTCCGGCCAGTCGATCTCGTCGGCATCGTCAGCTGCGCCGGCATCGTCGGACGGAGGAGGGGCTTGCGCGCCGTCGTCAAGCGAAGGCTCGTCGAAATCCGCCAGGTCGATGTCGCCCTCCTCCTCGTACGGCACGAGGCTGTCGGAGTCGGGAACGAGATCGCCGTCGGGTTCGGGTGTTGCGGGGTCGACCGCGATGTCGAGCATGCGCGCAAGCGCATCTTCGGACGGGGCGCTCTCAGCGAAAAGGGAGCTGAAGGGCGGAAGATTCATGGTTTCAGTAGACTCAGTCATCGTCGGGACCTCCTTTCTTGAACAGGTGAGCGCGAAAAACCGCGTGTGTCTTCCGCCAGTGTAATGCTCCGAAGACAAGAAAGGTTCCCGGAGCTGTTTGGTTTTTGTCCTGGGTGCGGTGTAGTCTTTGACAGTCGCTGTTTTGGGGCGCGCCTTGCTGTATTGG
Source organism: Corynebacterium sp. CCUG 65737 (assembly GCF_024454115.1). NCBI lineage: Bacteria > Bacillati > Actinomycetota > Actinomycetes > Mycobacteriales > Corynebacteriaceae > Corynebacterium > Corynebacterium sp. CCUG 65737. Next base: position 78,977 of record NZ_JAGPZB010000009.1, on the reverse strand, counting down.
AGCATGCGGGCAGGGCTGCCTGGTAGAAACCCAAAACGCTCAAAGAATCTCACATGATATTCGGTGCTGTGGCATGCCGGCGCCGGACGAGTAGAAGAAAGGGGTAACCCGCTATGTACGCTATCGTCAAAACCGGTGGTAAGCAGCACAAGGTTGCCGAAGGCGACCTCATTCGGGTCGAGAAGATCGAGGGTGAAGCTGGCGATTCTGTGGCACTCACCCCGGTTCTCCTCGTCGACGGCGCCAACGTGACCTCCACCGCCGATGACCTTGCAAAGGTCAGCGTCTCCGCTGAGATCGTGGAGCACGGCAAGGGCCCGAAGATCGACATTCTCAAGTACAAGAACAAGACCGGTTACAAGCGTCGCATGGGCCACCGCCAGCCCAACACCACGCTGAAGATCACTGGCATCAAGTAGGGAGATACACACATGGCAACCAAGAAGGGTGCATCCAGCTCCGCGAACGGTCGTGACTCCGAGTCCAAGCGCCTCGGCGTCAAGCGCTTCGGAGGCCAGCAGGTCAAGGCCGGCGAGATTCTCGTCCGTCAGCGCGGCACCAAGTTCCACCCGGGCGACAACGTCGGCCGCGGCGGCGACGACACACTGTTCGCTCTGACCGAGGGTTCCGTCCAGTTCGGCATCAAGCGCAAGCGCCGCATTGTCAACATCGTCCCCGCTGACGGTGAGGGCGTGTCCTCCGAGGTCCTCGAGGCCGCAAACGAGGCCAACCTTGTTGAGGATGAGGTCGTCGAGGATAAGTCCGCTTCCGCAACCGCTTAAACGCGGCTTGAGCGTCATGCGCCGGTGAACCCAGCTGGGTTTTCCCGGCGCTTTTCGCTTAATGTCAACAAGAGAACACACGCAGCACCGTGTGAAAGGAGCATCACCATGGCACAGTTCGTTGATCAAGCTGTCCTGCACCTGCAGGCCGGCGACGGCGGTCACGGCTGTGTTTCCGTGCACCGCGAGAAGTTCAAGCCGCTCGGCGGGCCCGACGGCGGCAATGGCGGGCACGGCGGCGACATTATTCTGGTGGTGTCCCCGCAGGTGCACACCCTCTTGGACTTCCAGTACCGCCCGCACTTGAAGGCAAAGCGCGGCGGCAACGGCGAGGGCGACAACCGCAACGGCGCCCGCGGTGAGGACTTGGTGCTCGAGGTACCGGTGGGCACCGTCGTGCGCGATGCGGACGGAGAGATCCTGGCTGACTTGAATGCGCCGGGCATGCGCTTCATCGCCGCTGAGGGCGGCTATGGCGGACTGGGCAACGCCGCGCTAGCGACCGCCAAGCGCAAAGCGCCCGGGTTCGCGCTCAAAGGTGAGCCGGGCCAAGCCCACGATCTCATTCTGGAACTGAAGTCCATGGCCGATGTCGGCCTGGTCGGCTTCCCGTCGGCGGGCAAGTCTTCGCTCATCTCCACTCTGTCGGCGGCGAAACCGAAGATCGCGGATTACCCGTTCACCACCCTGCAACCGAACCTGGGTGTGGTGGATGTCGGACACGACACCTTCACCATTGCTGATGTGCCGGGTCTGATCCCCGGCGCGAGCCAAGGCAAGGGCCTGGGCCTGGACTTCCTGCGCCACATCGAGCGCACCGCCGTGCTCGTCCACGTCGTTGACTGCGCCACGCTCGAGCCGGGCCGCGATCCGCAGTCCGACATTGAGGCGCTGGAGGCAGAGTTGGATTCCTACGCCGAACTCATCGAGACCGAGAGCCACGAATCGGGTCTGGGCGACCTGCGGGAACGCCCCCGCATCATCGTCCTCAACAAGATCGACATTCCGGACGCCCGCGAACTGGCCGAGTTCCTCCATGACGACCTCGCAGAGCGCTTCAACTGGCCGATCTACACCATCTCCACGGCTACTCATGAGGGGCTGGAGGAGCTGAAGTGGGCGCTGTGGGACGTCGTCAAGCAATCGCGCGCTACCCGCCCCAAGGTCGAAACGGCGACGCACCGTGAGGTCATCCGCCCGCGCGCTGTGGACCACCGTGACGAAATCACCGTCATCCCAGACCCCGAGTTCCCGGGTGCCTGGATGGTGGTCGGTGAGAAGGTCGACCGGTGGATCCGCCAGACCGACTTCGAGAACGATGAGGCTGTGGGCTACCTGTCGGACCGCCTCAACAAGGCCGGTGTCGAAGACCAGCTGCGTGCGCTCGGCGCGAACGAGGGTGACACCGTGACCATCGGCGACATTTCCTTCGACTGGGAGCCGTCCATCGGTGGCGATCCGACGCTCGCAGGCCGTGGCCAGGACGCGCGATTGGGTGGTACGCAGCGTGCGTCGGCAGCCGAACGCAAGCGCGCATCCCAGGCCCGCCGTGGACTGATCGACGAGTACGACTTCGGCGATGACCTGCTCGACCGCCGTGAAGCCGACCGCGAGCGCTGGCAGGGTTAAATGAATCTTCGCCGCGACATCGCCACGGCCAAGCGCATCGTGGTCAAGCTGGGCACGAGCTCGCTTGTCGACGAATCATCGGCCGTCTCCCAAGCCAAGATTGACCGCATTGTTGATGCGATCGAATCCCGCATCGCCCGCGGCAGCGACGTTATTGTTGTCTCTTCGGGTGCGATTGCGGCGGGAATGACGCCGCTCGGGCTGAAAACCCGTCCGCGGGACTTGGCGACGAAGCAGGCCGCTGCCGCCGCCGGCCAGATCCACTTGGCGCAGTCGTGGGGCCAATCGTTCGCCCGCTATGGCCGGACGGTTGGCCAGGTGCTGCTCACCCAGTCCGACGCCGGTGTGCGTGAACGCGCCCGCAACGCCCAGCGCACCATCGACCGGCTGCGGCAGCTGGGGTCGGTGCCGATTGTGAATGAGAACGACACGGTGGCGACGTCGGAAATGCGCTTCGGCGACAATGACCGGCTCTCCGCGATCGTGGCCACGCTGATTTCCGCCGACGCACTGATTTTGCTTTCCGACGTCGACGGCCTCTACGACCGCAACCCCGCCGACCCAGCCCCGAACTTCATCGATGAGGTTCGCAGCGGCAAAGACCTAGACGGGGTCGTCGCAGGAGACGGCGGGCGCTTTGGCACCGGCGGCATGGCCTCGAAGGTCTCGGCAGCCCGCTTAGCTACTCGTGGGGGAGTTCCGGTTCTGCTCACCTCCGCGGAGAAGATCGAAGAGGCGCTGAGCGATGCCCAGGTAGGGACCGTGTTCCACACCCGGCCCGATTCGCGCCTGTCCGCGTGGAAGTTCTGGGCACTCTACGCCGCTGACGCCGAGGGCATCCTGCGCCTGGACGAAGGCGCGGTCAAAGCTGTCACACGTGGCGGAACGTCGTTGCTCGCTGTCGGCATCACCGGTGTCGAAGGCGAGTTCCACGCCGGGAACATCGTGGAGATTCTCGGGCCCGACGGACAGGCAATTGGCCGTGGTGAAGTCGCCTACGGTGCTGCCGAGCTGCAAACGATGCTGGGCAAGCACACTGACGAGCTGCCTGCGCACCAGCGCCGGGCTGTTGTTCACGCGGACTATCTGTCCAACTACGCGTCGCGTCTGTAGGCAGGTTCGTTCTGACGGTAAATCACCACTGCCGATACACGAATGGGCGGTGAAGGGGGCATTAGTTTTTAATATCGCCTTTCGCTGCGCTGGCGCAGCGTTTCCGCAGGTCAGATTCGAGCGGTGGGGTCAAAAGGCGATAATCAAAATGTAGGTGCGCCCGTAACCTGACCGCCCGCATCTATCAGTAGCTCACGAGCCACCGTGCCTCCCGCACTTCAAAACTCTTATAGGCTCGAAACCATGAAGTTCGCTATGCTGCCGAAACCGTGGCCCCGTGCCGTTGCCGAGCTCGAGGGTGCCGGCCACGAGCACGTCGATATCGATGCCGATCCGGACGTGCTCGTCTATCACGGGGGAGCGGACGGTTTCCCGGAGCAGCTGCCGGAGAGTGTTCAGTTCGTGCAGTTCGCGTGGGCGGGTGTTGATGCCCTCGATGAGGCCGGGGTGATGCGCAATTCTGGTGTGCGCTGGGCCAATGCCGCGGGGCTGTATGACGATACGGTCGCCGAAACCACCCTCGCGCTTATCCTGGGCATCTTGCACCAGTTCCCGCGCGTGAAACCAGACGGGTCGACCACTCGCGACATCGCCTACGAGACGCGTTACCTTATCGAGGACATGACAGTGGCGGTCATTGGTGCCGGTGGAATCGGTAAGAAGCTCATTGAATTCCTCTGTCCATTCCGCCCGCATGTGGTTGCAGTGAACCGCTCCGGCCGTCCTGTTGACGGCGCCGACGAGACTATCGCCATGGCCGATGCTGGCGAAGAGTGGGGCCGCGCTGACGTAGTGGTTCTGCTCGCCCCGCTGACGAAAGACACCCGCGGCATGGTGGACGCTGACGTGTTGGCGCACATGAAGGACACCGCTGTGCTGGTGAACGTGGGCCGTGGGCCGCTCGTGGTCACCGATGACCTTGTGCAAGCACTACAAAACGGCAGGATTGGCGGCGCGGCGCTGGATGTCACTGACCCGGAACCGCTGCCGGCCGATCACCCGCTGTGGGAGCTGGACCACTGCCTGATCACGCCACATGTGGCGAATATTCCGCGCGTGGGCAAGGAGCGCATCGGTGGGTTGACATTGTCCAACTGGGAAGCGCTCGAACGCGGTGACGAGATGCCGACCGAAGTCGACGTGGAGGCTGGGTACTAGCGCTAGTCTTGGTCAGCATGACTATTACGCCTGAGCGCGCCGCCGAGCGCGATGATGTCCTCGCGAAAGCCCGCGCCGCGAAGGCCGTCGCACCCAGGCTGGCCACGTTGCCCACGCCGGAGAAGGACGCGCTGCTCCACGCCGCGGCCGACGAGTTGATTGCGCGCACCGACGACATTCTCGCGGCGAACCAGCGCGACATCGAAGCAGGCCGCGAGGCGGGCTTGGATGAGGCACTCATCGACCGGCTGGCCCTGAGCGCGGAACGCATTGAAGGCATCGCCGGCGGCCTGCGCCAGGTGGCGGGATTAGAAGATCCGGTGGGGGAGGTACTGCGCGGCGGCACCATGCCCAACGACATCAGGATGAAACAGGTCCGCGTGCCGCTCGGTGTGATGGGCGTGGTGTATGAGGCGCGTCCCAACGTCACTGTCGATGCCTTCGGCTTGGCGCTGAAATCCGGGAATGTGGCGCTGCTGCGCGGGTCGAAGTCGGCGCGCCAGTCTAACGCCGCACTGGTCGGCATCCTCCAGGACGTCGCGGCATCCCGCGGCTTGCCGCGTGAGATCGTTCAGCTTTTGCCGTGCGATACGCACGATTCGGTTCAGGACCTCATCACCGCTCGCGGACTGGTCGACGTGGTCATTCCCCGCGGTGGCGCTCGGCTCATCGAAGCTGTGGTGACGAATGCGACTGTCCCTGCCATTGAGACCGGCACCGGCAACTGCCACTTCTACATCGACCGCGACGCGGATCTGGATTCCGCCATCGAGATGCTGCTCAACGGCAAGACGCGGCGTGTTTCGGTGTGCAATGCCACAGAGACGGCGCTTATCGACGCTGCCTTGCCCGCTACCGACCAACTCCGCATCATTACTGCGCTGCAGGAGGCTGGGGTGAGGGTGCACGGAGACGTCGATAAGCTCTCGGCGCTTGGTGCGCGCGACATTGCTCCGGCGACGGACGTGGACTGGGCCGAGGAGTACCTCTCCATGGATATTGCCGTGCAGATTGTCGACGGTGTCGACGGTGCGATCGAGCACATCGCGCGCTTTTCGACGATGCACACCGAAGCCATCGCGTCTCTGAATGCGATCACGTTGCAGAAGTTCGCTGCGGAGGTGGATGCAGCGGTCGTCATGCTCAACGCGTCCACCGCGTTCACTGACGGGGAGCAATACGGAATGGGGGCAGAAATTGGAATCTCCACCCAGAAGCTGCACGCCCGCGGACCGATGGCGTTACCAGAGCTGACCAGCACAAAGTGGATCCTCGAGGGGGCCGGGCACACGCGACCCTGACTGGAGCTTTGCCCCCGCGGGGGTAACGGCGCGACGTGCTTCGCAAGGCCGCAGGGGGCGGTAACCACGGCCGTTACTGCATCAGCCCGTCCCAATGGGGCAATTTAATTTCAGGCCGTTTCGGATCTTGGGTTGATCGAGTAAGATATCGGTAGGTTTACCGCACTTGGTTATCCCTAATCACCCCCCCTGAGTAGAAGGAAAATAGCATGCGACCTGCACGTAAGCTCGCTGTGGCGACAGTTGCGTTAGCAACGAGCGTGTCTTTGATCACGGTTGCGCACGCCGAGGAGGCTGCGGAGAAGCCGAAGGACACCTCCTCAGCCCCGTCTAACGCCGCTCAGACGGCCACGAGCTCGTCCCCGTCATCTCCGACTAAGGCTTCTCAGCTGGATCCGGAAAAGGGTCCTCCGCCGATTCTGCTTATTGATGGGGGTGCGAAAGTAGTTGCACTCGTTGACGACAAGTACGTCCCAGCTGAGCTCCCCCCAGAACAGACAACGCCCGTTAAGCCCGACGGCAATGCACCTCTGCCGAGTCCCGCGCCGACCACAACAGTGACTCCAGCGCCGGATCCGGCACCGATTGTGGTTTCGGCTGTGGCCTCAATGTTGCTTGTCTTCGGCGGCATGATGGCAGTATTCAAAGCGATGTTCCCCACTGCCTCGTTCAAGATGTACGATATGCCGGACGGCACCTTAGAACCCTACCGGAAGCTTTAACCTGCGCAGATTCTGGTTAGATTGGCCTCAATGAATTCAGAAGCCTTTCCCACCGAGAACTCCCACCACCACGACAGCCCAGAGGCAAGCAACTCTGGCTCGGGTGGTGGGAGTGGTGTTTCTGGCCCACGCCGGATTGGCATCATGGGCGGGACCTTCGATCCGATCCATAACGGCCACCTCGTGGCGGCTAGCGAAGTCGCCGACATCTTCGACTTAGAAGAAGTGGTGTTCGTGCCCACGGGTGAGCCGTGGCAGAAGGCTGACAGGAATGTCTCCGACGCGGAGGACCGATACTTGATGACGGTCATTGCGACTGCGTCGAACCCCCGCTTCCACGTCTCCCGTGTGGATGTGGATCGGCCGGGGCCGACATACACCGTCGATACGCTGCGCGATATGGCCCAGCTCTACCCGGGGGATGACTTGTTCTTCATCACGGGAGCTGACGCGTTGGCCTCCATCATGTCGTGGCGTGACTGGGAGCAAATGTTCGACCTCGCCGAGTTCGTCGGCGTCACCCGCCCCGGATACGAGTTGGCGGAGGACATGCTGCCGGAGGTGCACCAGGAGCGCACGCATCTCATCGAGATCCCCGCGATGGCTATTTCCTCGACCGACTGCCGTGAACGCGCCGCTGACGGACGCCCGGTGTGGTACTTGGTGCCGGACGGGGTTGTCCAGTACATCGCAAAGAACAACATGTACGTCGGGTGGAAATGACTACCCGCCACATGGGAGAATACACACTGCCCATCACCGCACGTAAGGACCTGAACGTTTGACTGCTTCCGATACTGCCCGCGAACTTGCCGTTGTCGCCGCAAAGGCGGCTGATGAGAAGCTCGGCCGAGACATCGCCGTCATCGATGTCTCCAATGTCTTGGCCATCACCGATGTTTTCGTGATCGTCTCGGGTGATAATGAGCGCCAGGTCGCCGCGATTGTCGATGAGATTGAAGATGCGCTGACTAAAGCTGGTGCCGAGCCAAAGCGTCGCGAAGGTAACCGCGAGTTCCGCTGGGTGCTGCTGGATTACGGTTTGTTCGTGGTGCACGTGCAGCGCGATGCAGAGCGCGAGTTCTACGGTTTGGATCGTCTGTACACGGACTGCCCGCTCATTGAGGTTGAAGGCATCGAGCCGCCGCAGCGCCCCGGCCAGTTCACCGACGACGCGGGGGTGCGTAACCTCGAATCCATTGAGGACCTTCCGCTCGCCGGCGAGGGCCCTGCCAGCGACGATCTGTAGGAACCCTGCCATGACCCCCACCCGACGCCTGATCATGCTGCGCCACGGCCAGACCACGTATAACGCCGGCGGGCGCATGCAGGGGCAGCTGGACACGCCGCTGTCGGAGAACGGCGTTGAGCAGGCGCGTGCGGCCGCGGCGTGGGTCAAAGACCATGAGCACCCGGTGGTCAAAATCGTCTCGTCTGATCTGATTCGCGCCCGCGACACCGCGGAGATCATCGCGGAGCAGCTCGGCATTGACGTGGAGCTGGATCCGCGCCTGCGTGAGACGCACTTGGGGTCGTGGCAGGGGATGACGCATCACGACGTCGACGCGGAGTTCGCAGGTGCCCGCGCGTCATGGCGCCACAATCCAGGCTGGGCTCCGCCGGGCGGCGAGTCGCGTCTCGACGTTGCGGCGCGTGCGCGCCCGCTTATCGACGATCTGATGAACACCTTCCAGGACTGGGACGGCAACACAGTTCTTTTTGTTGCCCACGGCGGCACGATCTCGGCGCTGACGTCCAACCTGCTCGGCCTCGACGTCCCCCAGTACCCCCTGCTCAAAGGGTTGAACAACACCAACACCTCCCAGTTGATGGCCCGGCCCCGCTTCGAGGGCGCCGAGACTGCCGACGGATTCGTTTCTCCCGTCAACCCTGATGACGTGCAGTGGTACCTGGAGGCCTGGAATCAAGGGTTGGCGCGCTAATGGCTATCCGGGTGGTCACTGACAGCGCGTCTGGTATCCCGCAGGACATGGCAGACGAGCTGGATATTACGGTTCTTGACCTGCACGTCATGAATGACGATGAGGACAAGGAAGACACCACGTCCGGGCTGAGTTCCCTGGAGCTCGCTGCCGCGTATGCCCGCCAGCTGGAACGTGGCGGGGACGACGGGATTGTCGCGTTGCATTTGTCGAAGCGTCTGTCCTCGACATGGTCGGCGGCGGTGAGTGCCTCAGCTGTCTTCGGCGACCTCGTACGCGTGGTGGACACTAATTCGGCCGGCATGGGCGTGGGGACGGCCGCTGTCATCGCCGCGGCCTTTGCCCGTGCGGGCGCGGACCTTGACGGATGCGTGGCCGCCGCCGAAGGGACTCTCGCCTTGACCGAGACGTGGCTTTACCTGCCGCAGCTCGACGAGATCCGTCGCTCCGGCCGCATTTCCGCCACCACAGCTGTCCTGTCTGCGGCACTGCTGGCCACGAAGCCGATTCTGCGGCTGAACGACGGCAAGCTGGAGCTGGCTATGAAGACGCGCACGCAGTCGAAGGCGTTCAGCAAACTCGTCGGTCATGTGGCGCAGCGCGCTGACGACATGGCTGTCTGGGCTGCAGTCCAGTACAGCGGTGACAAGGAGGCGGTCGACGCGCTGCGCGATGCGCTCGAGGAGGCTCTTCCGGAAGGCTCCACGGTAGGGGTGTACCCGATGACCGATGTGATCACCGCGCACACAGGTGAGGGTGCGATCGGGTTGACGGTCCTGTTTGCCACACCTGCCGTCGATTAGCGCTCAGGGGCCCTCAGAGCTGTGGAGTTCTTGGGCTTTGTGGATAACGTCAGCGGTTCGGTGACGTGTCATCACGGTTATCCACAGGAAAAGCGATGGGGGCTTCACGTAGCACTGACACGCGCATACCTTGAGCGGCATGACCACGACGAAGGCAGCTGAACGCCTCAAAGAACTAACACGGCCGACGGGGGAAGAAGACGTCATGCGCGTCGAGTACCCCGAAGCGCGCCTGACCGTCACGCCCCGGCAGGCCGGGGTAGCGGTGGCTGTCGTGGCCGCCCTTGTCATCGGCTGGTTCTTGCTGCGCGACGGGCCATCGTCAGCAGAATCCTTGGAACCGCAGTGGTCAGCGTCCGAAACCGAAGAGGGGGCTAGTCCCGAAACCATCGTCGTGTCGGTGGTGGGGGCTGTGGCGAATCCAGGGTTGGTCACGCTCGACAACGGCGCACGCGTGGCAGATGCACTGGAGCAGGCATCCCCGCTCCCCGAGGCGGACACGATGACGCTCAACCTGGCCCAGTTGCTTGTCGACGGTCAACAAATCCACGTCCTTGCCCACGGGGAATCCCCACCGCTCCCGCCTGCAGGCGACCCAGCGGGAGGCCCCGGGGGAGCCGGAAGCGGGAGTGATTCAGGCGGTGGGATCTCATTGAATTCCGCTTCTGCCGGTGAACTGACTGAGTTGCCCGGGGTTGGTGAAGCTACTGCCGCGGCGATCGTCGCTCATAGGGAAGCCAACGGGCCTTTCACGGCTGTGGAGCAGTTGATGGATGTCAAGGGCATCGGCCCGGCGAAGTTCGACGCGGTCAAGGACCTAGTGACCCTCTAACGAGAACCGGGCAAGAGGGGGAGGGGAGAATGTCCGAGCTGCGTCTTGTGCCCGCCGCCGCGACCGTGTGGGCCGTGACTCTCGTGGCCATTATGTTCGGGATCCAGCCTGGAGCGCTTCTCGTGGTTGCCATCGCACTGGCAGCTCTCGCGCTTCGACAACCGGGGCATGCCATGCTCACTGCTGGGTTAGGCGCCTGCGCGCTGGCGGTGACATGGGCGCGGATTGTCGCAGCGCAGGCGTATGAGATCGGGCACACTGTCGTCGGGACCATCAGCGGCACACCACGGGAAGTGACCGGCGGAGGCTGGCTGGTGAAGCTGTCCGTGAACGGGTATCCCGCGGCGATTCCGGTGTTCACGGAGACGGTACCGGATGGCGCTGCTGCTGGATCCCTTGTGGAGGTGTCGGGCCAGGTGGGGGAGAGCAGCCGACCCGGGGTGGGGACGGTTGTCATCAACGGGGACGTGGCCGCGCTCGGGCCACCAACGGGGTTCGCCGCCTGGGCGGGGGACGTGCGGGAAAAGTTCGCGGTCGCTGTCGAGAACGCTGTAGGCGAGCATGCCCAAGGCCTCATCCCCGGCATGGTTCTCGGAGATGTCTCACTGCAATCCGCCACAGAGCAGCAAGCGTATGTCGACACGGGCTTGAGCCACTTGAGCGCGGTGAGCGGAGCGAACTGCATGTACGTCGCTACATCGGCTTTATTGGCGGCACGGATGATGCGGGCGGGTTTGCGCGTGCAGCTCGTCGCCGCTGGGTGTGCGCTGCTCGTCTACGCGGGACTGGTCGGACCGGAGCCGAGCGTGCTGCGGGCGTCCGTGTCGGGCCTGGTCGGGTTTGTGGCGGTCATTAGTTCAACCCGGGCCGAGCCCATCCACGCACTGTGCCTGTCCGTCATCGGCCTGGTATTGGTCGACTCGGATCTCGCCGTGGACTTCGCCTTCGCGTTATCGGTGGCGGCGACAGCCGGCATCGTCGCGGTGTCACCGCTGTTCTACCGGATGCTCGCACCCCTTGGATGGCCGGACATTCTCAACCGGGCACTATCGGTAGCGTTGGCAGCCGATCTGGCTACCGCCCCAATCATCGCGGGGATGGTGGGGCGGGTCTCTGTGGTGTCTGTGATAGCCAACGTTGTGGTCAGCCCCGTCACGGGGGCGGTGACGGTGCTGGGCATGGCGGCAGCGATCCTTGCGCAGATTCATTCTGCCCTCGCGGCACCGGTGCTGTGGTTCGTAGCGCCGATGGCGGGGTGGATCCGCACCGTGGCTGAGATCGGTGCGGGGCTACCGGGCGCGACTGCCCGCGCCGCGCCACTGGTGGTGGTTGTGTGTTACGGATGGATCATCGCGGGCTTTTGGGCCAGGCGGCCGAGACTGACCGTGGCGTGCGGGGCGGTAGTTCTCACCATCGCAGTAGCCGGAGGAACCACGAACTCCCCGGGGTGGCACGATCCAGGGGATGTTGACGCAGAACAGGCACATGTCGTGAACACAGAAGAGGACGTGGAGCCGGTTCCACCCGGCACGACATTGGTGGTCGTGCTTGATCGGGAAGCTGGCCAACAGTCACGGCCGGTGTTCACCCGCAGCGGCATTCCGGTCATCTACACAGGACGGGAGGGCATACAATGACGGTCATGCTCCACCCGGTCCACTTCGTCGTCGGCGAGGATGACTTCCTCGCTGAGCGCGCGACGCAGAACATCATCGCCCAGGTCAGCCCAGCCGCCGAGGTGACCACTCTGCGCGCCGGGGACGTCACCGAGGGTGAGTTGCTGCAGGCGACCAGCCCCTCGTTGTTCGCCGAAGAGCGCGTCGTAGTCATCAAAGACACCGACCTCGCCGGCAAAGAGCCCACCGAGCTGTTACTCCAAGCGGCCGTGGATCCCGCGCCGGGCATGACATTGATCATCGTGCACAGCGGCAAGGGGCGTAATAAGTCCTACGTGCAGAAGTTCCGCAAGGCGGCGGAAGTCCACGCTGCGGACTCGCTGAATCAGCGCGACCGCCAAGGTTGGGTGATGAATGAATTCCGCAGCCATGGCATCCGCCCCACCCCCGACGTCGTCGGGGCGCTGCTCGAATCGGTCGGCTCGGATCTACGTGAGCTCGCCTCTGCGATCGCGCAGTTGGTGGCCGACACCAAAGACGCGAGCGGCACCAACAGTGAGATCACAGTCGCCGACGTGCGGGCCTACTACACCGGCGTGGCCGAGGTGTCCGGCTTCGATATCGCCGACCAAGCCGTTGCCGGGCGCACAGACCGCGCACTGGCGAGCACTCGGCGCGCGCTGCAATTGGGCATAAGCCCGGTAGCGATCGCGGCAGCGTTGGCGCACAAGGTGGGCGACATCGCCAAGCTCTACCAGACTCGCGGCAACCCGGACCAGGTCGCGCGCACCATCGGCATGAACCCGTATGTGGCCAAGAAGACAATGCAGATTGCCCGCGGCTGGTCGGGGGACGCGGTGAGCCGGGCGGTCATCATCGTCGCGGAACTCGACGCGGAGGTCAAAGGCCAGGGTGGTGACCCGGACTTCGCCATCGAGGACGCAGTGCGCCGCATCGCCCAGCTCGCCGGCTAACGGTGCGTGCTATTCTGCGGACCGTGACCGACAACCAGCAGATCCCAGACGATGTTCAAGAGTTCGCCACCCGCCTGTTCAACATGGCGCGTACCGGCGACATGACACTGCTGGACTACGTTAACCAGGGCGTTGACCCGGATTTGAGCAACCAGGATGGCAATAGTTTGCTCATGCTCGCCGCCTACGCGGGCCAGCTGGAGGTGGTGCGCGGGTTGATTGCGTGCGGGGCGGACGTCGATAAGCAAAATGCGCGTGGGCAGTCTCCGCTCGCAGGCGTTGTGTTCAAGAAGGAGGACGCGATCGTGCAGGTGCTTATCGACGCTGGAGCTGACCCGCACGCTGGCGCCCCCTCCGCCATCGACACCGCTCGGATGTTTGGCCGCGACGACTTGGTGGAGTTGATGGGCGGGTGAATCCCGCCGACTTCGCGGTCCTCTTCCTGCTCAATCTCGCCGGGGTGATCACCCCGGGGCCGGATGTCGTCCTGATCACGCGGCTGGCCACTCGGTCGCGCAAGCACGCCGCGGCGGCATCGCTCGGTACCTCGCTGGGCGCGTTGATGTGGATCACTCTCACTGTGCTTGGCGCGGCGGCGGTGTTGACGGCGTTTCCGCGCGTGCTGGTGCTGCTGCAGGTCATCGGCGGAGCCTGGATTGTGCTCATGGGGGTAACGATGCTGCGGCAGGGCATGCGTGACCGCGGCCAACCGCCTGCAGATCTTCAGGACGCCGTAGATCGTCTCGGATCAGTTCGCGCGGCATTCTTTACAGGGCTGGCCACGAACTTGTCCAACCCGAAAATCGTCCTGTTTCTCGCAGCGCTGATTGCCCCGCTTCTGCCGCCGAGCCCGTCGCTTGGCACGGCGCTGCCGGTGATCGTGGCGCTGTGGCTGCCCGCACTGCTGATTTTCCTGCTCATCAGCGTCGTGGTGTCTACCGAACGGGTGCGACGCAGGCTGCTCGGCGCCGGGCCCTCCATAGACATCGGAGCCGGTGCGTTCTTCATCGCGGCCGGCTCCGGATTAGTCATCCGTGGGGTAACGGGTTAGCCCAAGAAGAAGTTCACCGTCTCGCGGGTGGCGCTCGGGTTGGTGAACCAGGTGTGGCCGCCGCCGCTGACCTTCTGCACCTGGGTCTTCGCCTTGCACCCCTGCGGGTCGAAGACAGTGGTGTTGCCAACCCGGCGGTTGTTCACGCTGTTCATGTTGCAGCCGTTCTTCCCGCCGAAGTCCCAGAAGACACTGCGCACGTCGCGGTACTGCCCGCCGTGGCGGTTTCCGCCGTTGTAGGAGACTATGTCGTCATTGTCGGCGTGCATGATGAGTGTTTTCACACGGCCCGAGGCGCAGTTGGTCACCGTCGGGTTGTAGTACGCGCCGGAGACACCGGCCACGCCGTCGACCAGGTCAGGGGCATGGCACGCCAGAGCGAGCGCCATGCCGCCGCCATTAGACAAGCCCGCCGCGTAAACACGGCTACGGTCGACGTTGTGGGTGCGCGCCAGGTCGTTGACCACCGCGCGGGTGTAAGTGACGTCGGTATTCACGGACGTGTTGGCGTACGGTGCACCGCCCCAGGCGTTGTTGACGCCCTGGGCGTAGACGATGATGGCGCGGCTGCCGGCCGCAGACTCGAACTTCTCATAGCCGCGGGCCTGGTCGGCGCTGTGCTGCCATCCGCCGAAACCGATGATGACGGGGTAAGCCTGGCCCGGGTTGTATCCCTGGGGAACGACCACGGTGTAGTGGCGCTGCATTCCCCCCACCTGGACGGTGCGCTTGATCGTCTGCGAGCCGGCCCCGGCACCCGCCTTGGGCAGGAAATCCAACAGGTCAGAAGACATCTGCGTCAGCTGGTTCAGGTTCGTCTGGGAGGACAGGTTAGGGATGTCCGAAGAGCTTTGCGCACCCGCTGCGGGCACCCCTGCTGCGACGCTGAGTGCAGCCGCCATGAGTGCTGCTGCACCCCGTCGTTTAAAATTCATGAGGGGATCATACGACGGGGCCCCCGGGCTGTCACTTTAACCCCCGCGAATTCATCAAACTTTCAGCAAAAACCCGCCCACCGCAGTTGCGGAGGGCGGGTAAGCGGTGAACGCAGCCGGAGCTTAACCGAGCTTGTTCAGGGCGCGAGCCATGTTGGACTTCTTGTTGGCAGCGTTGTTGCGGTGGAAGACACCCTTGGACACTGCCTTGTCCAGCTTGCGGGAAGCAACACGCAGCTGCTCTTCAGCGCCTGCCTTGTCGCCGGCCTCAACAGTCTCGTTGAACTTGCGGATCTCGGTGCGCACTGCGGAACGGACTGCCTTGTTGCGCTGGCGGCGCTTCTCGTTGGTGAGAACGCGCTTCTTCTGCTGCTTGATGTTAGCCATGAAAAATACCTCTTAGCTTTGTGATGATCTTGTGCGATTCTGTACGCACCTCACGCGAACCCAAGGTCCTGCCCGCGGTCCATGCCGACGTGAAACGGCAAACGGTGCAAACAACGTGAACACCCTAGCAGTGCGACCCCCGCGCACCCAAAACGGTGAAGACGAGCTATGCCCAGTCGAAGCGCTTGCGCAAGTGCTCAGCCACGCGCTCGAAGCGCCGCGCCGGGAATAGGGCACCGCGACGGCGCAGGTCTGTTTCCGGAATGGACAGCGTCTTATCCATGCGCACCCAGCACGGCTCGCCGGAGGGTTTCCACTCGCCGGAACCGATGGGCATCCAGTCTTTTTCGTCAGCGTGGTTCTCGTCGGCGGAGATGAGCAGGCCCAGCACGTCGTGGCGGTCGCGGCCGACAACGAGCATGGAGCGCTCCTTCGGTGGGGTGGTGGGCACGTTGAACCACACGACCTCCCCGGGCTCGGCTTGGCCGTCCATGTCGGGAGCGTAGAAAATGCTGCGGGCAATGTCGCCGGTGGGCACGACACGGGTGCGGGCTGCGCGGCGGTGCTGGTTCGCCTCGGTGTACCCGAGGCGCTCATTGATCAAGTCCAGACCTTGATCCAGCGGCGAGGCCTCTTTATCCCGTTTGTCCCGGTTTTTCACCCACCGGAGAAGGCCGCGTTCGTCCGCGGAATCTGCCGATTCGCGGCGCCACAACTTCATAGCCACCTAGCCTAATGCCCGACAGATTCCGGAACAAGCATTTATGCGTCGGTGAATCATGGTGTCCGTGGCAGAGCTCTCGGGCCGGGTAGGCGCTGAGTCTGTGGTTGCCGGCACTGCGGTAAGGTGACCTGCGTGGCTAGGGCAACAAATTTCGCGTTGGAGACGTTCACGGATCCGTCCAAGATCCGCAACTTCTGCATTATCGCGCACATCGACCACGGCAAGTCGACGTTGGCGGACCGCATCCTGCAGCTGTCCAATGTTGTCGACGCGCGCGATATGCGCGACCAATACCTCGACAACATGGATATCGAGCGCGAACGCGGCATCACCATCAAGGCGCAGAACGTCCGCCTGCCGTGGATCCCAACCAGCGGACCCCACGAAGGGGAACAGGTCATCCTGCAGATGATCGATACCCCGGGCCACGTGGACTTTTCCTACGAAGTCTCTCGTTCGCTCGATGCGTGCGAGGGCGCCATTTTGCTTGTCGACGCAGCCCAAGGCATTGAAGCCCAGACCCTGGCCAACCTCTACATGGCCATGGAGAACGATCTGGAGATCATCCCGGTCCTGAACAAGATCGACTTGCCGGCCGCTGACCCGGAAAAGTACGCCGAGGAAATCGCCCACATCATCGGCTGCGAACCGGATGAGGTGCTGCGCGTTTCAGGAAAGACCGGCATGGGTGTGCCGGAGTTGCTGGATAAGGTCGTGGAACTGATTCCGCCACCGTCCTCACGGAGTGAAGACGGTGAAACTAACGACGCCGACGCGCCCGCCCGCGCGCTGGTTTTCGACTCTGTCTACGACACCTACCGCGGTGTGGTCACCTACATCCGCATGATGGACGGCAAGCTCGAGTCCGGCCAAAAGGTGAAGATGATGAACACCGGGGTCCAGCACGAGATCCTGGAAATCGGCATTGTCTCGCCGACCATGCAAAAGGCAAAGGGGCTCGGCCCGGGCGAGGTCGGCTACCTCATCACCGGCGTGAAAGACGTCCGCGAGACCCGTGTGGGCGATACTGTCACCTGGGCGAACAAGGGTGCCGACGAGCCGCTCGAGGGCTTCGAAGACGTCAAGCCCATGGTCTACTCGGGGCTGTTCCCCGTGTCCCAGGAAGACTTCCCCACGTTGCGCGAGAGCCTGGAAAAGCTGCAGCTTAACGACGCTTCTTTGACCTGGGAGCCCGAGACCTCCGTCGCCCTCGGCTTCGGTTTCCGCTGCGGATTCCTGGGCCTGCTGCACATGGAAATCACCCGCGACCGCCTCGAGCGCGAATTCGACCTAGACCTGATCTCCACCGCGCCGAGCGTGACCTACCGCGTGGTGGCGGAAGACGGCACCGAGCAGCTCGTGCACAACCCCTCCGACTGGCCCGGCGGCAAGTTGCAGGAGGTCTACGAGCCCGTTGTCAACATGACCATCATCGTCCCGCAGGAATTCGTGGGCACGACGATGGAGCTGTGCCAGTCCAAGCGCGGCACCATGAAGAACATGGAGTTCCTCTCCGAGGAGCGTGTGGAGCTGCGCTACATCATGCCGCTCGGTGAGATCATCTTCGACTTCTTCGACATGCTCAAGTCCCGCACGAAGGGCTACGCCTCCCTCAACTACGAGGATGCCGGCGAGCAGGAAGCAGACCTGGTGAAGGTCGACATTCTCCTCCAGGGCGAGCCGGTGGATGCGTTCTCTGCGATTGTCCACCGCGACTCCGCGCAGTGGTACGGCAACAAGATGACCAAGAAGCTCAAAGAGCTCATTCCGCGCCAGCAGTTCGAGGTGCCCGTCCAGGCCGCCATCGGCTCGAAGATCATCGCCCGCGAGAACATCCGTGCGCTGCGCAAGGACGTTTTGTCCAAGTGCTACGGCGGTGACATCTCCCGTAAGCGCAAGCTGCTGGAGAAGCAGAAGGCCGGTAAGAAGCGCATGAAGAACATCGGCTCGGTCACCGTGCCGCAAGAAGCGTTCGTCGCGGCGCTGTCGACCGACGAGGAATAGTGATCCGGCTCTTCGCTGCACTGTTTCCTTCGGAGGAAGCGCGCGAGCACCTCGTTGCGGCGCTGCGTCCAATCAGGAAATTCTCCCGGCAGGAGATCCGCTGGACCGACCCCGACAACTGGCACGTGACCCTGGCGTTCTACGGCGATCAGCCGAACGATGGAGCTCAGATTAGTGAGCACCTCGCACAGGTGAGCGCTTTCCATACCGCGCCGACGTTGCACGTCTCCGGCGCCGGGGCGTTTGAGCAGAGGACATTGTGGATGGGGCTCGGGGGCGACCCGATCAAAGAGCTCATGGCCGAGTGCGCCCTGCCGGATATGGATGTGAGACAGCGGCCGCACATGACGGTCGGCAGGGCCGGGAAACGCTCCCGCGACCCTTACGCCATCCCGGACATCGTCCGCGCATTGTCTGTCTACCGCGGCCCGGAATTCACCTGCGATGAACTGTGTCTTGTCCAATCCCACCTCGGGGAAGGTCGCGGCGGAGGGCCCCGCTACGAGGTCCTTGAGCGCTTTCACCTGTAGTACGGCGGCACAGGCGGGTACTGCGCAGGCGGGGGATACTGTGGCTGCTGGTACTGCACCGGTAGAGGATTCCGCGATGGGGGATACTGCAGGGGCTGCGGAACCGGTTGTTGGGGGTGTTGCGGCTGCGGCATCTGGTGCGGCGGAACGTGGCCTTGCAGTGCAGGGTGCGGCGGGTACGGAGGTGGCGCAACGGCGGGGTAGTGCACACCGGGCTGGGGCCGGGCCGGGGCGGGTTCGCGGGCTGGCGGCGAGAAATTCCAGAACACGATGAGCAGAATGGCGAACAGGACCCACGTGGACAGTTCGGAAATGAAGATCAGCGAGGGGCGCTCCGTGATGTCGGCGTCGATTCCCATCAGGGCGTACCACTCGACGGAGATGTTGTTGCCCGCGTGGAAGGCGATGGCCACCTCCAAGCCGCCGGTGCGGTGGACCAGGATGGACGCGAAGACGGCGAAGATGGCGACGAAGAACAGGCCGGCAGGGTCGTAATCGTGGGCTAACACGAAGAAGGGAATGGGCAGCAGGTACGCCAACCAGGGTTTGCGGATCCATGCCCCGACGATCTGCGGTAATGCCCCGCGGTAGATGATCTCCTCCGCGGCGCACTGCAACGGGGTGTAGGCGGCCACGATGAGCAGGATGATGAGGGAACGCTCGTCAAAATCGGGCAAGAAGGTGCCGGTGGAGGCGAAAACGGCATCCAGGAGCGATGTGACGATGTGAAAGGCCGCGACAACGAGCGCGGCCCGCCCGAACAAACCCCACCGGAATCGGTTGTTCACCGACCACAGTGCACGCGGGCGGCGTCCCGTGATGCGCGCCGCGAGAAACGGAGCTGGGATCATCGCAGCCAGGCTGCCGTA
The DNA here is from genome assembly GCF_024454115.1 of Corynebacterium sp. CCUG 65737. Classification (NCBI taxonomy): domain Bacteria; kingdom Bacillati; phylum Actinomycetota; class Actinomycetes; order Mycobacteriales; family Corynebacteriaceae; genus Corynebacterium; species Corynebacterium sp. CCUG 65737. Next base: position 59,604 of record NZ_JAGPZB010000009.1, on the reverse strand, counting down.
GAGCAGGAACTTCATTGCCGGGTCGGATTCGTCGAGTTCTTCGAAGGTACCCCTCAGTGGAAGCGGATAATCGACAGCCACCAGTGCGAACCCGACGACAAGGATGAACGCGAGCATCAAGGCGAAACTAAAGGCTGTCAGCAGGATCAGCTCGATGAACGGGTGCCACGGCGTGTACTTTCCCAGCCGGTGTGTCCGCGCGAGCCGGTGGTAAGGCAAGCTCATGCCTGTCTAACGTTCGGAGTCTGCCGTTTGTTCGCCCGTTTCGGATTCGACATCGGAATCAGGGTCGTCCTCGTCGACTCGGTCGTCGACTTCCTCGCGGGTGTAGCCGTCTTCCCATGTGTCGGTTTCGTAGTCGTAGCCGACGCGGTTGCCGTCTTCGTCATAACGCTCGTACCAGCTGGTGTACTTGTCATCGGAGGAGTCAAAGTCCTTGCCTGCACCGTCACCGTAGCGCGACTCCTTGATTACCAGCTCGAAGTTGTCGCCATAATCCTCAAGGCCGTGCCACACCGCGTACTGCAACGCGGACTCCGCGTAACGGTCACGGATGGTGTGCGGATCAGTGGTCAGGTCGCGGACGAAGGAGAACAACAGGCCCAACACCACCAGCGAGAAGGGCAGGGCAATCAGCACCGTCAGCGACTGCAGGCCGCTTAGGGCATCCTCGCCGCCGGCCAGCAGCATCACCACGGCCACGCCCATCATGCACAGGCCCCAGAAGATGGAGACCATCTTGTTGGATTCCGGGTCGCCCTTCGAGGACATGGTGCCCATGACCACGGAAGCAGAGTCTGCGGTGGTGATGAAGAAGACGGCCAGGATAGCGATGAGCAGGTAGGGGGTGAAGTTGGATAGCGGAAGAGCGTCGAAAAGCGAGAAAAGCACTTGTTCTGGCGTGGACTCGCCGTCGAACCCGGGGACGCCGTCGCGGGAGAAAGAAATCGCGGTGCCGCCGAAGATGCTGAATGCCAGGATGAGGATGGCGGTGGGCACGGCCGTGGTCATGAGGATGAATTCGCGCAGGGTGCGGCCGCGGGAAATTTTTGCCAGGAACGTGCCGACGAACGGCGCCCAGGAGATCCACCATGCCCAGTAGAACGCAGTCCACTCGGATTGGAACGCCAGCGTCTCTTCGCCCCAGGACAGCGAGCGCGACGCCATGTTGAAGAACTCGTGGAAGTAGTACAGCGTGCCCGAGGGGATCAGGTTGATCAGCAACAGGGTGGGGCCGGTGAGGAAGATGAAGAGTATTGACGCGAAAGTCAGCGTGATGTTGGTGTTCGACAGGATGCGGATGCCCTTGGACACACCAGAGACCGCGGAGATGACAAAGCCCAAGGTGAGGGCCCCGATGATGGTCAGCAGGATCGGGTTGCCCACTTCGAGGTCGGTGACAATGCCGAGACCTTCCCCGATTTGCAGGGCGGCGATACCGAGCGATGCCGCGGTGCCGAACAGGGTGGCGGCCACAGCCATGATGTCGATGGTGCGGCCAAGAATGGTGTCGTTCTTCGACTCGCCCATCAGCGGCGCGAAGAGTGAGGACATCAACAGCGGGCGGCCGCGGCGGTAGGTGGAATAGGCGATGGCCGCGCCCACGAGGGAGTAGATCGCCCACGGGTTCAAACCCCAGTGAAAGTTGGACTGGGCGAGCGCTTGGTGCATGGCGGTCTCCGTGCCGGCCTCGTTCGTCAACGGCGGGGGATCGAGGAAGAATTGCAGCGGTTCAGACGGGCCGAAGAAGAAGATGCCCACGCCGATGCCGGCGGCAAACATCATGGCCACCCACGAGAAGCGGCCGAACTCCGGTTCCTCGTCGTCCTTGCCCAGACGGATCTGGCCCATGCGGCTGAGCGCAATCACCGCAACGAGAAGCACGCAGACGAACATCACGATGTTGAACAGCCATCCGGCGTGCTCCATGCCCCAGGCGAATGCTTCACCTGCTGTCTCCGAAACCGATTCCGGGCTGTAGACACCCCACGCGATGAACCCCACGATGAGCGCTGCCGCGACACCGAAGACGACCTTGTCCACTCCGAATTCGTAGCGCTGCTCTTCAACGCTGATGCCGCGGATCAGACCGGGGTGCATCCCGTCGGGGTACTTGTCTTTGTCGCGGGCCTTCAGGCTGGCGTCGGGGTGCATCACCGAGCGGATCGGCTTCGGCAGGGGACTGCCGGAGGGCCGTGAGCTTCTCGTGCTGGACATGAAGTATCGCCTTCCTGGGTTTTAGGTGTGCTCAAGATTCAACCAGGTTCTGGCATACTTATCTGATGATCTCCACAATCATCCCCCCGAACGCGCGTACGCGGGAACATACGCTTCAGGTCCCGTGGGACCGCGAGCGCCCGGAGTTAGGCACCTTCGAGTTGTTCGCGCGCGAGCTTTACGCGCACGGGGACGGAGAGAGCCTTCCGCCACTGTTGTTTCTCCAAGGCGGCCCCGGCAACCCGGCTCCGCGCTTCATGCAGGGCTGGATTCCGGAGGCGTTGCAGCACTACCGCATCTTCCTCATGGATGAACGCGGCACGGGTCGTTCCGGCAAGATCGACCGCGGCACGCCGGAGCTTATCGACGAACGCATCTTGTCCAAACTCCGCTGTCCCGATGTCGTCGCTGACGCGGAGGATTTGCGCCGGCACCTGGGGTTTGCGAAGTGGGACGTGCTGGGCAACTCGTTCGGCGCGCTGTGCACTGGAAGTTACCTCTCGTGGGCACCGGGCGGCATCGGCCACGCGTATCTCACCGGGGCGCTGCCGCAGCTGGGCTGGTCGCCCGAGGTGTACAACGAGGTCACACTCGGCCTTTTCCACGCGCGCATCGAGGACTTCTACGCCACGGTGCCGAATGCGCAAGAGCGCGTCCGGGAGATCTGCGACCATTTGAACAACGTCGAGGAATTCCTGCCCACGGGTGAGCGGCTCACCGCGAACCGTTTCCGTTTCGTAGGTGTTGCGCTCGGCGAGGAGCAGGGTTTTCATTCGTTGGCGATTTTGTTGGAGGAGCCGTTTGACCGTCGTCACGCGGACAAGCGGTTGCGCAAAGACTTCCTGGCGATGGTCAATGACTTTGTCTCGCTGGAACGCAACCCGCTGTGGGCGGTGCTGCACGAAACGCTCTTTGGCGGGCCGGGGCAGGCGCCGAACTGGGCGGCGGAACGCACGATGGCCGGACGGCCGGGCTTTCGGCTTGACGCAGACCCGACGAACCTGGACGAGCCGTACTACCTGCTGGGCAACTACTTCTTCAAACACCACTTCGACGAAGATCCGGCACTGATCCCGTTCCGCGAAGAGGTGCACAAGCTCGCGCAGAAGACGGACTTCTCCCGGGTGTTCAACGAGGAGCAGCTCTACGTCAACGAGGTCCCGGCAGTAGTTGCTCTATACGAGCAAGATATGTTCATTCCCTTCGAGATGGCCTGCGAGAACGCAGCGAAGATTGGGAACATGAAGGTCTGGTCGCACCCCGATTGGGCCCATGACGCGATCTATGCCCACGGCGCAGAACTGTTCCGTGGGATTTATGACGCAATGCACGGCGAGGGTGCTTCGCAGGGTTAAACTATCCGGCATGGACACCATGTTCGAGACTTTGGATGCCATGTTTGAGTACACCGAAGAGCACGTCCTCGACCCCGCGCTGTTGTTCTACATCTGCCGCTAGCCGGGGCTTGCTAGAGCTCTCCTGCTAGCGGGTAGGAGGCTTGGGCTCCGTGCCGGGTCACGGAGAATGCGCCGACCTTCGCGGCGAAGCGCGCGGCGTCCACGATGTCTGCGCCGTGGACGAGCTGGTGGCACAGCGCACCCGTGAACGCGTCGCCCGCCCCGACCGTGTCCACCGCCTGCACACGCGGAGAGTCGATCTTCTCGCTCATGCCGTCGGCTGCGACGAGTGCACCGTCTGCGCCGAGCGTGATCACCACGGAAGCAAAGCCAGCCTGCATCAACGCGTCCAGCTGCTTCTGCGGGTCGTCTGGGGAGGCGTGGCCGAGCATCTCCAGCACGCCGGCAGCCTCATGCTCGTTCACCACGAGCGGATCGGCCCGCAGGAGAACGTCTTGGTCGACGTCGATGACCGGCGCTAGATTGATCACCACGCGCCCACGGCTCAGCTCGACCGAGCGCTTGAAACCGTCAGCAGGGATTTCGCCTTGCAGCAGGACAAGTTCCGCTGTCTCGATGAGAGCTTTTTGCTTCTCGACGGCACCAGCCCCCATCTCCCCATTCGCCCCCGGCACCACGATGATCGTGTTCTCTCCGTCCTCAGCGACGGTGATCACGGCTAAGCCAGTGACTTCCGTGCCGATGATAACTCCACTGAGATCTACCCCCGCTTCTTTCAGTAGAGCGGTCGCGTCCTCGGCGTTGGTGTCGTCGCCGACAGCGCCGACCATGGCGACGGAACTGCCCAGCCGCGCGGCGGCAACGGCCTGGTTCGCGCCCTTGCCGCCAGCGGAGATGCCCCCGCCAGTGCCCAGAAGAGTCTCGCCCGGATGGGGGTGGCGCGCGACACCCACGGTCAGGTCTGCGTTGATGGAACCGACCACAACAATCTCTGCCATACCCCCAGGGTAGGGAAGTACTGCAGGGTGTGCGGGGCCGGGTTACTCTCATCGCATGAAGCGTCTCCTCCCTGCCATTTTCTCCACCGCACTGGCCGTTGCCGTTCCTGCTGTTTCGCTCACCGCCGCCCCGGCTCACGCTCAGCCGTTGGGTCACGTGAACTTCAACCTCCCGCCGAACTCCAAGGTCACAGTGCCGCAGCTGCGCGATCCGAACACCGGATCCTCGACCGGACAGGTTCCCCGCGAGGCCAGCGGCGCCCCGCAACCGGTGCCGTTCAGCCCGGATTACCTGGCCGGCTACATTTCCGATATCTCGCCTTACCAGTACGGCATTTACGCCGAGGTCAACCGCCTCTTCCCGCCCCTGCGCGACAACCGCCCCGACGTGATGGACTCCAACCTGCAGCAGGTCATCGCCATCAACAATGCTGCATCCTCCGACCCGGAGCTGGTGCGCCGCGCTCAGGTCGACGCTGTCGCCTCCTCCGACGAGCTGCTGGTGACGCTGTCGGAGGGTCTTGGCGAGGAATTCGGCAAGCAGTTCCGCGACGCCCTGCGCGAAGGCCGCCTACCCAAGACGCAGTACCTGCTGGGTAACGGCTACCTGGCCCGCTCCGGCGGCATCGCCAGCTCCACCTTCGCCGAGAAGCAGATCTTCAACTACAACCGCCCGCACGTGGTCGCCCCGGATCGCATCAAGCGCTACAACCCGCCGGGGGAGGACCTGTACCTGACCTCGAAGTCTTTCCCGTCCGGCCACACCAACCAGGCTGCGCTGGTCACTTCGCTGCTGGCGTACATGGTCCCGGAGGCTGCCCCGCAGCTCCACTACCGTGGTGCTGAAGCCGGTCACAGCCGGATCGTGCTGGGGGTGCACTACCCGCTCGATGTCATCGGCGGGCGCATGTCCGGCCAGGCTGCTGCTGCGGATCGTCTGAATGACCCGAAGATGCGCAACGCGTTCGACCAGGCTGCCGCTGAGCTGCGCGCCGAGATGCAGTGGCGCACCGGCAAGTCCATTCCGGAGCTGGTGGCATCCGATAAACCGTATGTGCCCACCGCGACGGCCGTGGAGCAGACCACGAAGTGGAACACCTACGACTTCAAGCCGATCTACCGCACCGACGCCCCGATGATCGTCCCGCAGGCAGCGCCGACGCTCATCGCGGCGAGCTTCCCCGAGCTCAACTACCACCAGCGCGCGCAGGTCATTGCGCAGACCGCCACCGCGCCGGGCAACCCGCTGGACTGGCAAGCGGAGGGCGGTTCCTGGCAGCGCGTCAACCTGGCCGCGGCGACGTCTGCGAAGGTCAACGTCAACCAGGACGGATCGGTCACCGTTCTGCGTTAGCGGCGATCTCCTTCCTGCGTTTGAGCGCTAATACTCGAACGCAGGGATGGAGGCCAGCAGCTTGCGCGTGTACTCGTGCTGCGGGTTCGCCCACACGTCTTCGGTCGGGCCGGTCTCCACGATGCGGCCCTTGTGCAGCACCGCGATCGTGGGGCACACCTGCCTTACGACGGACAGGTCGTGGGAAACGAAGATGAGGGTGAGTTTGTCGTGGACCACAAGGTCGTCGAGAAGCTCGAGCACCTGAGCCCGCACTGACACGTCGAGCGCCGAAACTGGCTCGTCGGCAATGAGGATTTCCGGGTGCGGGGCAGCGGCGCGCGCAATGGAGATGCGTTGGCGCTGCCCGCCGGAGAACTCGTTGGGAAGACGATCGCCCGTGCCCTCCAGGCCGACTTGGGCCAGCACCTCATCCGCGCGTTGCTTATCGGTGCCGGATTCACGGATCGAATCGCGCACTTTCCGGCGCGGATTCAGCGAGGAGTAGGGGTCTTGGAAGACCATCTGCAAGCCGCCGTCGACACGCACGGTGCCACTATCTGGCTCACCTAGACCTGCGATGAGTCGCAGCAACGAAGTCTTGCCCGAGCCCGATCCACCGACGATGCCGAGGCGCTCGCCTTTGCGGACGGTCAAAGAGACGTCATCAAGCGCGAGCGTGTCACCGCGGCGCCAGGTGACGTGGTCAAGTTCAACGATCGGCTTATCCGCGTCGCGCACCAGCGCCGGTTCCCCCGGCCGCGACGCCGCGACCAACTGTGCTGTGTAGTCCACCTGCGGATTCTTCAGGTCCGCGTCGGGGTCAACGATGCGCCCGTCCTTGAGCACGATGATCCGGTCCGTCATCCGGGAGATGACGCCAAGGTCGTGGGTGATGAACAGCAGCGCCATGTTGCGCTCCCGGACCAGGCGGTCGAGCAGATCGAGGATCTGCGCCTGAACGGTCACGTCGAGGGCTGTGGTTGGCTCGTCGCAAATGAGCAGGTCCGGGTCGCCGGCAATAGCTAGGGCGATGAGCACGCGCTGGCGCTGGCCGCCGGAGAGCTCGTGCGGATAGGCGGCGGTGCGCTTAATGCCGACCTCGCGCAGGAGTTCGCGCGCGCGATCTAGCGAGCTGGCCTCAGCGACTTGGCGCTCGACCGTCATGAGCGGGTCAAGTGCGGTCATCGGTTCCTGGAAGACCATGGCCACGGTGGTGCCGCGCATGCTGCGGGTCACTTCTTGGCCATGCACGGTGATCGAACCGGAGACCTTCAGCCGCGGGTCGACCAAGCCCATGATGGACATGGCGGTCATGGATTTGCCGGAGCCGGACTCACCGATCAGGCCCACGCGCTCACCGGGGGAGATGTCGAAGGAAATGTCCTCCAGGATCCGGGGGATCGCGAGGCTTTCTACCTGCACCAAGGGAGTTGTCATCGTTTCACCTTCCAGGCGGTCTGGAGGCCGTCGCTCAGCAGATTGAACCCAAGTACTGTCGCCGCGATAGCCAGCCCAGGCCACAGCGCGAGGTGGGGTGCGGTGGCCAGATAGGCCTGGGAAGCCTGCAGCATCCTGCCCCAGGAAGCGTACGGGGCGGGCGTGCCCAATCCGAGGAAGGACAAACCGGCCTCAGCGAGGATGGCCAGCGCGAGCGCGACGGAGACCTGAACAATGAGGATCGCAGCGATATTGGGCAGCACGTGCCGCCACGCGATGACCGGGCCGGGCACGCGAGAGACCCGGGCGGAGAGAATGTAGTCCTGCGCCATGACCTGCAGTGTGCCTACCCGCGCCACGCGTGCGAAGCCGGGGATGCCCGCGATGCCGATCGCCAGCACCACGATCCACATTGACGCGCCGAACACCGCGGTGAACACGATGGCCAACAGCAAAGCGGGGAAGGCCAACAGCAGGTCGTTGGAGCGCATGATGAGTGTCTCAATCCAGCCGCGGGACATGCCCGCCCACATGCCCAGCGGCACTCCGATCAGTGCTGACAACGCGACCGAGCCGAACGCGACCAGCAGCGAGATGCGGGCACCGTCCATGATGCGGCTGAGCATGTCGCGGCCGTACTGGTCCGTGCCCATCCAATGGGTGGCGGAAAACGCCTCCAGTCGCTGTTCGGGGTTCGCTTGGACAGGGTTGTACGGCGTCCACACCAGCGCGATGAGCCCCAGCGTGACCACGATGCCGACCAGCACCGCGCCCACCCAGAAGGTCGCAGGGAAACGTCTCATGCTTGCCTCCTCAAACGCGGGTCGACCAGCCGGTAGAGCAGGTCCACCAAGAGAGTGACGGCCAGGGTGAACACGACCAGCAGCATCATGATGGTCTGGACGGTGGTCAGGTCGCGGGTGGCTACAGCGTCGAGAAGCATCGAGCCGACACCGGGAATGACAAAGACTCTTTCAATGACGACAGCGCCCACAATGAGCGTGCTCATCTGGAGACCAGCGACGGTGAGCACCGGCAAGAGCGCGTTTTTCAGTGCGTGCCGGTAAAGCGCTTCGCGCGTGGACAACCCGATGGAACGCGCCGTGCGCACGTAGTCTTTATCCATTTCTTCTGCGACGGCAGAGCGGACGTATCGGGTGAGGATGGCCGCTTGCACGAGCGTCAAAGACACCACTGGCAGCACGAGGTGGGAGAGGAATTTCCCGAATCCCGCATTCGGCGGCGACCAGCCGTTCGCCGGGAGCCAACCGAGCCACACGGAAAACACCGCAATGGCGAGGATGCCGGCAAGGAAGCTGGGCACAGCAATGCCAATCTGCGTCAGAGCCCCGAGCATCGCCGAGTTTCGACGCGCCAACAGTGTGCCCAGCGGGATAGCGATGAGCAAAGAGAGCACCATGGCGGATACCGTCAGGATCAGCGAGACCTGCACCCGGTCCCACACCAGGGGAGTGATCTCCTGCTGGCTGGACAGCGAAACGCCGAAGTCACCGGTGAGCAGGCCGCCGATCCAGTCGAAGTACTGCACCACAAGCGGCCGGTCGGTGCCGAGCTGCGCCGCCAACGCCGCGACATCCTCGTCCGTTGCGGTCACGCCGAGCGCGATGCGCGCCGGGTCGCCCGGAACTGCGCGCAGCAGCACGAAGATGATCACGCTGGCGGCGAACAGCATGAGCACGAACCGCAACAGGGCGAGTCCGATCTGCTTCATTTCTTTTTCACCCCCGCTAGGTCGAGACCGTCAGTGACCACGTTCGGGTCCACGCCGGTCACTCCGGGTGCAGTGACCACGATGTTCGGGGCATTGGCCAACGTCAGGGCGCCCACGTCCGCCATAATGGTGTCCACCGCTGCCTGCATCCCTGCCACCTGCTCTTGCTGGTCACCGGCATCGGCGCGCGCGAAATCCTCGCGGACCTTTTCAGAGTCGTAGCCGAGGTAATACTCCGGGTTGCCGAACAAGTTCTGCATGTCCCGCGGCTCCACGTGCGCGATGAGCGAGGCCTGGTAATCCGCCTGCTTGAGCACTTGACCCAACCACACGGCGGGGAACTCGACGGTCTCCAGCTTCACGTGGAAACCGACATCGGATAGCTGCGAGAAAACCAGCTCCGCCGCGTCCTGAGCGTAGGGCAGCGAGGGGATGGTCAGTGTGATCTCGGGTTCGCGGCCGGCAAGAAGCTCGCGGGCTTTGTCCGGATCGAAGGGATAGTAATCCTGCCCCGTGAACCACGGGTCGGTCGGCGGTACGGGTGCTCCGCCGGTGTCGGTGGCCATTCCCGACCAGACGACGTCATTGAGTGCGCGTCGATCGATCGCGTAGGCTACCGCGCGGCGCACAGCCGGGTCGTCGAAGGGGGCGCGCCGGTTGTTGAGGCTCAGTACTACTTCGCCGTTGGTGGTGCCCACCTGAACATCGAAATCGTCGGGAAGCGTCTGCAGCAGCTCAGGGGCCTGCAGCGACCACACCACATCCACATCGCCGACGCGCAGTGCGTTGACCGAGGAGACCGCGTCGGAGAAGTACCTGATCGCAGCGTCCTGCTGTGCGCCTTCACCCCAGTAGTCTTCGCGCGCGTCGAAGGAGATCGACTCGCCCACCGCGAAGTGCTTCACGGTGTACGGGCCCGTGCCTACAGGTGTCGTGGCCAGCGCGTCAACACCGCTCGGCGTCATCATGGCGCCCGTGAGCGTGCCCATGGACCACAGCCAGCTATTCGACGGCGCGTCGAGTGTCACCTTCAGCGTGTGCTTATCCGCAGCCTCTGCCCCCACCACCGGGTCCATCTGCGCCTTCAAACCGTTGGTCCAGGAGTCCTTGACGTAGTTGATGGAGAACGCGGCCGTTTCAGCAGTGAACTCGTCCCCGTTGGAAAAGGTCACGCCCTCTTTGAGGTGGAAGGTGTACTCGGTTCGGTCATCGCTGATGTCCCAGCTCTCGGCGAGGAACGGGGCGGGGTTGCCGGATTCGTCGATACGCACGAGCGTTTCGTAGACATTGTTCATGAGCGCCTGCGGAATCGCCGCGCCTGATGTAGTGGTGAAATCGAGCGACTCGGGCGCGGACGTGGTGCCCACGACGACGCTGCCGGGCTCGATCCGCCCCACGTTTGTGGCTGTGCTGCCTGCGGAACACCCTGCTAGTGCCCCTGCTAGGGCAAGAGCAGCAGCGCACATGACTGGTTTCATAGGCGCTGAGGTTACCAAAAAGTTAACAGGGGGTCTTGTTCGGCTAATTGTTATATTCACCGTAGTCACCAGGCTGCGTGCCCGGATCGATGATGCTGAACTTCACCGGCACAGGGCCGCCGCGGACATTCGACATGACCAAGCGCATCATGTCGCCGCGGAAGTCATACTCCGCGTACTCGATGTGCTCGCCCTGAAACGTCGACGCCCGCAGTTCCACGTGCCACAGCGGAGCGCCTTCTTCGATTTCCAGCAACGTTGCCTGCTCCGCAGTCGCTGTGGTGATCTGCCCAATGCGCACAGCGTTGTCAGCATGAACGCCCTGCTCTTCCAAGAGCGTGTGGACGGATTCATTGTCCTTAGACATCGCGAGCAGTCGCTCACCGATCTTGAACGGGAACACTAGGCGCTCAATCACCGCTGGTACGCCGTCTGCGGAACGCACCCGTTCGACCTCGACAACCGGGTCGCCCTGCTCAAGCTGGAGGGCCCGAGCTGTACGGTCATCAGCCGGTTCGCGTGCGATCCGCAGGATTTTCCCGCCGGATGTGCGGCCTTGCTCCTTCATCAGGGCAGAGGCGGATAGGAGAGCGTCGAAGCTGCTTGTCGACGGCGCGAGCAGAACAATGGAGCGGCGTCCGCGGCCGGAGGAGATCAGGCCGTCGGCACGCAACGTGGCCACCGCTTGGCGCACCGGGCCGCGGGAAGAATCGAACTTCTCGCACAGCTCAGCTTCGGAGGGAAGCGGATCGCCGGGGGCAAGTTCGCCGCTTTGGATCAAATCTTGGAGGTACTCGGCGATTTCCTCGTGCTGCTGCCGGCGTGAAATGATCCCCACTCCTCTTGATATGCGTTCATCCGAATGTGTTCAGCGGCCTTTACTTTAATGAACTGCCCATGAGCGTTGTCGACAGGGTCAGTGCCCGCTAAGCCCACGCATCCGAGAGGATCTCCATCGAGCGCAGCGACTCTTCGTGGGTGGGGGACTGCAGGGAAATCATCAGCTCATCGGCTCCAGAAAGCTCCTGGAACTGCTCCAGATAATCGGTGATCTGCTCGCTTGTGCCCTGGGCCGTGTAGCGCAGCATGCCCACGATCTGCTGGCCCTGCGGCGCGTTCATCACAGCGTCAAGCTGTTCCTCGCTCAGCACGCGCCCCTGGCGACCCAGCAGCGCGCGGACACGAGCACGATGCACTAACTCCGTTTGCCGCGCAGCGTCCTCTTCGCTGTCCGACGCCGTCACGTTCACCGCCGCAATCACATACGGCTCCTCGCAGTACTCGGAGGGTTGGAAGTTCTCGCGGTAGTACTTCGTCGCCTCCACCAGGTGGGTCGGCGCAAAGTGCGAAGCGAACGAGTAGGGCAGACCGATCTTCGCCGCCAACGAGGCACCGAACATCGATGAGCCGAGAATGTACAGCGGCACGTTCGTCCCGGCGCCCGGAACTGCTGTCACCCCCGGGATGACGGGTTTGCCGGCCAAGTAACCCTGCAGCTCCAAGACGTCGTTGGGGAAGTTGTCGGCGGCGCGAGGGTCACGCCGCAAAGCAGCGCCCAGCGTCTGCTGATCCGTGCCGGGCGCGCGGCCCAGGCCAAGGTCAATGCGGTCCGGGTAGAGCTCGGCGAGGGTGCCGAACTGTTCTGCAATGACGTACGGCGAGTGATTCGGCAGCATGACACCGCCAGCGCCGAGCCGGATCTTCTCCGTCTTAGCAGCGATGTGGGAGATCAGCACTGCCGGAGAGGACGAGGCGATCGACGGCATGTTGTGGTGCTCGGAGTACCAGACACGGTCAAAGCCCAACCGTTCACCCGTCTGGGCCAATTCGACCGACCGCTGCATGGATTCACCTGCGGTCTCGTTGTCGCGCACGGTGCAAAAGTCGAGGAGGGACAGGGTTGCTCGCGTGGAAGAAGAAGTTGACTGATCCATGCTTGGTACAACGCTGTGCGCGACCGATAATTCCCGGCCTTCCGGTCAGTTTCGAGGCGAGTCTAGAGGTGAGCGGAGGTGACCGATCAGGGGAATTCTGTGCTGAGCATGGACAGTGGAACTGGGTTGCTGCGCGAAGTGGTGACCGCGAAACGAGCTTTGTCAAAGAGGTAGCGGTCATCGGAAGATTCAATCGGCCGACATCTGACGAAGATGCCGGCCGACGAAGAGTGGGTTCGCTAAACGCGCTCTGCGTCTGCGGACTCAGTCACCGCGTACGGCTCGTCACCGTCGACGGTGCGCTGCGTGCCGATCTCCATTGGAGCAGCCGGGCGTGCCAGGTCGATGATCACGCCGATGACGAATGCGACAGCGGTCGCCAGCAGCCAGCCGAGGTCGTACGCCTGCATCGGGGACCAGCTGACCAGCGGGGTCAGGGCGTCAGCACCCCAGCCCAAGCTGATGAAGGTAGAGATGAGTGACCACGCGACAGCAACCCAGATGGGCAGGAAGAAGCCCCAGTGCAAGCGCGTGCGGGAGCGGAAGAGCGGCTCGATGAGCGTCACGAAGATCAGCGCAATGGCAGGCGGGTAGAGGAACCCGATCACCGGAGCCGCGACAGCCATGACGAAGTTCAGGCCTTGGGTGGCCATGACTGCAGAGGCGACAGCGAAGATGATGGCCCAGGTGCGGTAGGAGCCAGCGACCTGCTCGGAGAAGTACTCTGCGGTGGCGGTGATCAGGCCGATCGCGGTGGTCATGCAGGCCAGCACAACGATCAGGGCGAAGATGATCTGGCCGGGCTTGCCCATTATCTGCAGGGCGGCGTCAGAAAGCAGTGGTGCGCCGTTGTCGTACTGCTCGGCGTTCGGCATTGCGCGGCCGATCAGACCCAGGCCGAGGTAAATGAGCGCGAGCATAATGCCGGCGCCGAGACCTGCGAAGATGGTGCCGCGGACCAGCGGCTTGCCCTCGCCCAGGCCCTTGAAGCGCAGGGAGGAGATGATCACGATGGAAAACGCCAGGGCAGCGATGGAGTCCATCGTCAGGTAGCCCTCGAGGACACCGGTGGTGTAGGCGTTATTCGCGTAATCCTCGCTCGGAGTGTAACCCTGGTTGGTCATGGTGAAGATCGCGGTGCCGATCATGATGATCAGCAGGATCACCAGCGCCGGGGTGAGGAACTTGCCCAGAGTGTCGGTGATCCGGGTGGGGTTCCAGGACAATGCCAGAGCGATGCCGAAGAACACGATGTTGAACAGCGCACGCGGAACAGTGCCCTCCCAGCCGAATACCGGCGTCATGGCCACCTCGAAAGAGACGGCACCGGTACGCGGCAGAGCGTAAAAGGCGCCGATGGACAGGTAGGCCAGGATCGGGAAGATGATGCCGAAGAATGTGCCTGCTCGTTGCGCGAAGTCACGGACGTTTGAGCCGGACACGGCAATGGCGATCACGGCCAGCACCGGCAGGAGAGCGCCGGTGGTGAGGAAGCCGAGGATCGCCGGCCAGAAATTATCGCCGGCCTGAACGGCCAGCATTGGCGGGAAAATCAGGTTGCCCGCACCGAAGAACATGGAGAACAGCGCCAGCGCGGTGACCACAACAGCGGTCTTCGAAGCACCGCCCTGTTCTGAGCCCTTCGCTGTGCCGGTAACAGCAGTAGACATGAAGCCTCCCGGGGGAAAATGAACGAATTAGTAGGGGTTACCCTAGCATTCCGTCTGCTGGGATCAATATCCTATTGCATGAAAATCGTCGTGGGTGCCCCTGTTCGTACCCGTTCTCACACATGCGAAAGATCGCTTTTTCGTGCCGTTGAAAACCGCGTTCCGTTACCCCAGGTCAAATGTGACGCAGGTGAAACCAGTTACTTGACACGTGGACGGCGCGAAAATGACTGAGCTAATGCTTTTCGACGCCTCCGGCTAACCCAGCTCCCTGATCGCCTTCAGCGGGATATCCACCCAGTCGGGGCGGTTGTTGGCCTCGTAGACGACCTCGTATGCAGCTTTATCGGCCACGTAGGCAGCCAGCAGCGCGTCCATGTCCGTGCCGTACCCCGCGAGGAGATTGTCCGTGTTTCCAAGCTTCGCGTACCCGAAGGAGCGCACCATTCCCGCCACGTCGCGCAACGCGTGGTCCGGTTGGCGGCGCTGCTCCAAAGGGCGAGCGGGCTCGCCTTCGAAGTCGATGAGGTACCAGTGCCCGGTGCCGGTATCCGGCTCCGAGGCAGGAACGTACAGTGTCTGGCCGAGGTGAAGGTCGCCGTGGATGCGTTGGACGGGCAGGTCACCGTCGGGAATGCGGGAGTAGATCTCACGCAGCGTTCCCTCGTGCGCGCGGAGCTGTTCGGCCTGGTCGACCAGCTCGTCGAGGTGCGCGTTAAGGGAGTCCCGAATCTGGCTGGCCGGGACGTTGTCCACGGCGAAGGCCGATGCGAGAGCGTCGTGCACGGTGCGGATCGCCGCGCCAAGGGCGTGGGCGTCCGAGTCGCTGAGTCCGTTGGTGGTGGCGAGTTGGAAGCCGTCGCGTCCGCCGTCGATAAGCTCCTGCGTCATGGCTAGCGTGCGACCGTCGCGCACGAGGTGGCCGCGCACCCCGGCGACGTGCGGGCAGTCCGCGATGCCGGTGAGCAACTCGACATCGGGGTTGAGGCCGTCTTCGAGTTTGCGGAAGACTTTGAGGATCCAGCGCTCGTCGACCACGAGCGACGTATTGGACTGGTCCGCGCCGAGCGGGCGGGCGGAGCTGCCGGACATGTCGCCGTGGACCTCGCCGAACTCGGCGAGCCCTTCGAGGTACGCCTGTGCACCGGCGTCGGTGTGCAACGCGTCCTCGTCATCGGCCACGAGGACCTGGTAGAAGTCCGTGGTGGCGCCGTGCTGAACGTCCAGGATCTGCCACTCGTAAGAGCCCAAAGGCACCGAGGCGGAGACGGTCTGGGAATCGATTGGTTCCGATTTCGCGCCGTAGAAACGGGCCGCGTGCAAGTCCATGCAACTACCTCCAGGAGACGTCGAACCAGAAGTGGCCGTGCGGGGCGAGGGTGACCAGCCAGGGGAGTTCACCGATCGCGGGGAACTCGACGTTGCCGGACAGCTCGCGCGGCACCACACCGTTGAGATGCGACAGGCGCATTTCCACTGGCTGCGGGCGGGAACTCAAGTTGTTCACGCACAGGATGCGCTCGTTGCGGCCGGTCTCATCGTTGTATTCGCGGATGAAGGCGAGGACCTGCTCGTTGTCGTGCTGGACCTCCTGGTAGTCGCCGCGGCCGAAAGCCCGGTACTGCTTGCGGATGTGCACGTGGTCGCGCACCCAGTGCAGCAGCGAGTTCTCGCGGCCCATCTGGGATTCAACGTTGATGGCTTGGTAGCCGTAGGTGTCGTTGCGGATCGCAGGTAGGTAGAGACGCTCCGGATCGGCGCGGGAAAAGCCGCCGTTGCGGTCAGCGTTCCATTGCATGGGGGTGCGCACGCCGTCGCGGTCAGGCAGCCAAATGTTATCGCCCATGCCGATTTCATCGCCGTAGTACAGGAACGGCGAGCCCGGCAGTGACAGTAACAGGGCATGCGCCAGCTCGAGGCGGTCGCGGTGGCCGCCCAACAGCGGGGCGAGGCGACGGCGAATGCCCACGTTGGCGCGCATGCGCGGGTCGGTGGCGAAGTTGGTGTACATGAAGTCGCGCTCGTCGTCGCTGACCATCTCGAGGGTGAGCTCGTCGTGGTTGCGCAGGAAGATGCCCCACTGAGCGGTCTCGGGAATGTCCGGGGTTTCGCGCAGGATGTCGATGATCGGTTGGGCCCGCTCTTGCCTGATGCCCATGAAGATGCGCGGCATGACGGGGAAGTGGAACGCCATCTGGCACTCGTCACCTGTGCTGTCCTCGCCGGAACCGAAATACTGCACCACTTCGTTCGGCATCTGGTTGGCTTCGGCGAGGAGGAAACGTCCCGGGTATTCCTCGTCGAAAATCTTGCGGACGCGTTTGATGAACTGGTGGGTCTCCGGCAGGTTCTCGCAGTTCGTGCCCTCGCGCTCGTAGAGGTAGGGGATGGCGTCCAGGCGGATGCCGTCCATGCCCAGATCCAGCCAAAAGCGGATCACGTCGATGACAGCATCCTGCACCGCCGGGTTGTCGTAGTTCAGGTCCGGTTGGTGGGAGAAGAAACGGTGCCAGAAGTACTGCCCGCGCACCGGGTCGTAGGTCCAGTTGGATTCTTCGGTGTCGATGAAGATGATGCGGGCTTCGTTGTACTTCTCCGGGTCATCCGTCCACACGAAGAAGTCGCCGTAGGGCCCGTCTGGGTCGCGGCGGGACTCCTGGAACCACGGGTGGGTATCGGAGGTGTGGTTGATGGGGAAGTCGGTGATGATGCGGATGCCGCGTTTATGTGCAGCGTCGACAAGCGAGACGAAATCGTCCACCGTGCCGAACTCCGGCAGCACCTTGCGGAAGTCGCGGATGTCGTAGCCGCCGTCACGTAGCGGAGAATCATAGAACGGCGGCAGCCACAGGCAGTCCACGCCGAGCCACTGCAGGTAGTCGAGCTTCTCCTCGACACCGCGCAGCGTGCCCGAACCCGAGTTATCCGGGTCATAAAAGGCGCGCACGAGCACCTCATAGAACACTGCGTCCTTGTACCACTCCGGGTCCGGCCGCTGCCACGGCTCGTTTCCGGGAGCGGGAGCCGGCGAGGCGTACTCGCTGGCATCAGTTTCAATGAGGTACCCCTGGGCGTCCATCTGTTCGTCCATGAGCTCCGAGGTTAGCGTCAGGAGCGGATCGCTGCAGACATGCGATCAACGGCCTCGGCGAGGATCTCCGGGCTGGTGGCAAAGTTGAGGCGCGCGTGGTGCTCGCCGCCGGAGCCGAACGTCGCGCCTTCATTGAGCGCCACCTTCGCTTTTCGACGCAACCAGCCCGCCGGCTCCTTCTCATCCCCAATCGCCGTGCCCGCGAAGTCTAGGAACATGAGATACGTCGCTTCTGGTCGGGTGAACTCAATGCCCGGGATGGCCTCGGGAAGAGTCTCGATGAGCCAGTCGCGGTTGTGCTCAAGCGCAGCGAGTTGGTCCTCCAGCGCGGGCGTGCCGAGGCGGTAGCATGCCTCCGCTGCGACGATGCCGAGCGTGCCGGTGCCGTCCTTGGCCACACCGGTCAGGCTGTGCCAGGTTTTCACGTCCTCGTCGTTGGAGAAGATCATCTGGGCGCACTTCAGGCCGGCAATGTTCCACGCCTTCGATGTGGCCGTCACAGTGATACAGACGTTCGCTGTGGTCTCGTTGATGCCGGCGGCGCAGACGTGGGAGTGGCCGGGGTAAACGATGGGGGCGTGGATCTCGTCGACAAGCACTCGCGCGCCGTACTTATCCGCGATGGCGCACAGCTGGGTGAGCTCTTCTTCGTCGAACGTGTAGCCCCACGGGTTGTTCGGGGCTGCTAGCAGGATCGAGCCTGCGCCATTGCGGAACGCCGCGTCGATCTCCATGAAGTCCAAACCGCCCTTCGCACCGACCTCGACCATTTCGCGGCCGGCCGTCGCCGGGATCTCCAGAAACGGCGGGTAGGAGGGAACTGGAACGATGACGGGAGAGTCCGGCTTGGTGAAGTACTGAACACCCAGCAGCATCCCACGCACAACATCGGCAACTGGAAAGACCCGCGCCGGGTCAGGCCGCCAGCCGTAGCGTGCAGCGTAGAAGTCGCTCAACGCGTCGCCGAGCCTGTGGTGTGCCGGGGTGTAACCAAGGGTCTCGTGCTCCACGGCGTCCTGGATTGCGCGCTTGACCGGCTCAGCGGTGGGGAAGTCGGATTCCGCCACCCACAGCGGCAAAACGTCCTCGCCGAACTGGGTCCACTTGCGGGTCCCGCGGGTGCGGAGGGTCTCAAGGCTAGGGAATTTCATAAGGTCCAACTTACGCCTTCCAACATTGGCTGGAAATACAACAACCCGGTCACGAGGACCGGGTTGTGAGAAGATGCGACGATCTACATCGCCGCCCGCGGCCCCAATTCTATATACTCGCCACGAACTACTGCAAGGGGGAATTGTGGGTGAGTTGCCGGCTTGGGGCCAACTTCTTGGTGAAGCACGATTTCACACTTACATGTCCGAGGCAGGTGAAGATACTCACAGGGCGATCGAACTCTATCAGTGGAGTACTGCCCTGGCTGGAGCTTTCGTACCTCAGCTCGCACATTTCGAGGTCCTTACCCGTAATTCCCTGAACTCAGCATTACGCGTGTGGAACAGCCGACAACCCGGATACCTCAACGTATTCGACTGGGCTTTAGACGATCAAACAGCACCCCGCTTGTACTCGCTTATTGGCAAGGATCTGGGCCGTGCGCGTGTGTGGGCACGACAGCAAGCCTCAGACCGCGAAGTTGGACATCCTCGAAGGAATGCGGCCATTACTCATGACGACGTGCTCGCCCAGCTGACTATGGGAACGTGGGTCAAGCTTCTTGGGGCAGGTGCGAAGCAAGATGCTGCCGCGAAGCAGACATCGGAGGACATCTGGGTGGAACATCTGCACGTGGCTTTTCCGAACGCAGGGAGCGTGAACATTGCCGATCCGGGGCGGAGGAGAAGCCTCGGGGCAAGATATGCTCGCATTGCTAAATTGAGAAACAGGATCTCCCATCACGAGCACTTACTCCACGTAGACGTTCGACGTCGCGTCAACGACCTGTTGTCCGTGTTGGGTGAGATCAATCCGGACCTTCCAGCGTGGGTTATGGAAGGGAGCCGTATCCGGCAAGTCAACTCCCAGGACCCTCGAAAAACGCGCTGAATCGGGCTCAGATCTCACCGAACTGGGTCCACTTGCGGGTACCGCGGGTGCGGAGGGTCTCAAGGCTAGGGAATTTCATAGCTTCCACGCTAGCGCTTGACCTTGCCCTAACGGCAAACTTTATTCTCGCGGACATGATTGATCGTTCTATCTACCCGATGCCCATGTTCGTGACCTTACCTGTGACTGATCTCGGTGCTGCGGAGGAGTTCTACCACGCCGCCGGCTTCATTTCCCTGGCCACCATTCCAGGTGAGGACGGCAGCCCGGCTCTGATCCACTTCCGGCGCCAGCGCTACCAAGACATCCTCGCAGTCCCCTCCGGTGACATCACGCCGGGCTCATCCTCGGTGACGTTCGCCGCCCACGACGATGACCTAGGTGCCATCGCCGAGGCAATCCGGGCGACCGGAGCCGCCGTGGAGGGACCGGTAGACACTCCGTGGTACACCACCGATGTCACCGCCACCGACCCAGACGGGCACACCATCGTGTTCACCAAGCAGCGGCCGCAGGAGGCTGCACAAGCTCAGGAGTGGGTGGACACCTTCGAGATGCAGTAATGGCTAGTCGTCGGCGCCGTCTGCGTCGTCAGTGTCATCTGTGTCGGCGGCATCTTGAAACCCGAACGCCTTGAGCCGCTCCCTGTCAGCGGCCGAGCTGGACGCAGTGAGTGCCAGTAGCTCCGAGTAAATGCCCCCGGAGGCTGCCAGCTCGGCGGGTGAGCCCATCTCGTCGATCCGTCCGTCCTTGAAGGTGATGATGGTGTCGACGTCGGCGATCGTCGATAAGCGGTGGGCGATCATGATGGTGGTGCGATCCTTCATCAACTCGTCCAGGCCCGCTTGAACGGCGCGCTCGGATTTGGTGTCCAACGCCGATGTCGCCTCGTCGAGCACCAGCACTGGCGCGTCCTTGAGCATCGCGCGGGCGACCGCAACGCGCTGCTTTTGGCCGCCGGACAGACGCAAACCGCGCTCGCCGATGACCGTGTCGTAGCCGTCCTTGAAGGACGAGATGAAGCCGTGCGCGTTGGCGCGCTTAGCCACGTCTTCAATCTCGGCATCGCTGGCATCGGGCTTGCCGTACGCGATGTTTTCCCGGATTGTGCCGGAGAACAACGCCGGTTCCTGAAAGACCACGCCTGTGGAAGCGCGGACGCGCTCAATATCGGCGGTGTCGATGTCTTTGCCGCAGACTTTCAAGCGGCCCTGCGTAATGGGGTATAGGCCCAGCAGTAGGTTGACCAGCGTGGACTTGCCACCGCCGGATTCTCCAACGAGCGCGATCTTCTCCCCGTGGCGGGCTGTGAAGCTGACGTCCTCGAGCACAGGCTCACCGGGCGTGTAAGCGAAGGAAACGTTGTCGAAGGCGACCATCGGCTCGCCCTCCTGCAGGGCGGGCACGGCGGCGGTGTCCACCTCCGGAACATCGGATGCCTCTGTGGCAGCGACGATCTGGGAGTTGGCGGCTTCCTCGGTCGGCTCGTCCATCACCTTGAAGTAGTCGCGGGAGCCGGCGATGGCGCGCTGAGCGGAGTCCACCAGGAAGCTCATCATTTGCACCGGCTGCTGGGCCATCGTGACCATCTGGACCAGCATGACCATGTCGCCGATGGAAAAGCGGCCGTTCAAGGTCTCGCGGAACAGCACAAGATAGATGAAGAAGAAGATGACGTTCATGGCCATGCTGCGCCCGACGTCCATTGAATGCCACCAACGGGACTGCGGCCGGGTCAGGTTGATCGTCTCGCCGTAGCGGGTGCCAAAGGAATCCAGCTCCCGGGCCTCCGCAACGAAAGACTTGGTCACCTTCACCTGGCCAACGACCTCCGCGAAGCGGCCGTTGGCCAGGTCGATCTCTTCGTTCTTGGCCTGCTCGAACTTCTGCCAACGTTTTGAGGTCAACGCCGTAAGCACCAAGTAGATCGGGAAGAGCATGAGCAGCAGCACGGTCAGCGGCCAGTAGTAGAAGGCCGTGATGCACAGAATCGCAATGAGCTGGAGGAACATCGGCAGCAGAGAGTTGGAGAAGCTCTGGATCGTCTGCGTGATGTTCATGATCGAGCGGTCCAGCCGCGCGATGATCGTTCCTGTCACCTGGCCGTCGAAGTAGCTTTGCGGCAGCGACAACAGTTTGGCGTAGTAGCGGGTGGACAGCACCTGCCGGATGCGCGCGGAAACGACATCGCCCAAATAACCGCCGATGTTGCGGCCTAACGTCCACAACGATTGGGTCAACAGGAGGGCGGCGGCCAGCCACGTGAGCGTCGTTAAGCTTCCACCGTCGACAATGGTGTCCGTCGCTTCGCGAAGAATGAATGGGGTGAGCAAGTTCAGCGCGACCGTCAGTGAGGAAATCACCACGATGCCGAGGTAGTACGGCCACAGGGCGGAGGCGCTCTTCATGACGCGGAAAAGAGGTTGCACGTGTCCACAACATACACCTGGGTGCGCGTGTGTTCGGATCCGTGCTGTCGGCGCTGTACAGTGAGGGGACCTGTTGGTTTGAAACTTTTCGCAGAAAGGCGCCCCATGGCCCGTACCCCACTACGCATTGCCGCTGTCCTCGCGGCGAGCTCTCTTGCGCTCGTCGCCTGCGTCGACGACGAAGGCATCGTGGACCAGGAAGGCACCCTGACCCCGACGACGGGTGTGGCCACGCCGACCGAAGAGCCGGAGGCGTTTGAAACCAACGACGTCTCACCGGAGGAGACTGACGAGATCAGCGGTGAAATCGTGGAAGATCCCGGCATGAGCGTCCATTACAAGTGGCAGGGCACCAAGTCCGCCCCGAACGGTGGCACCGTGGTCACCATCGCTGTGACGAACACTGCCGACGCGATCATGCCCCCCGAGGCACTCGGTGAGCCCCGTTTGACGTACTCCGGTGACAACGCCAGCCGCCTCAGCGCCGAGGAAGCCGGCATTGAGATTGAAGGCCTGGACATGCCGCTGGGCAAGGGCGCCACCGCCAATCTCCAGTTCGCGTTCGACGTGAGCACAGGCAACCTCTACGATGCTGAATTCCAGATCGGCAACGTCGTCTTCACCGGGAACCTGAACAACTAATGGAGCAGGTAGTTCTGTGCGACGATGACGGCCGCCCCACCGGCACCGCCGACAAATTCGAGGTCCACACGACGGACACGCCGTTGCATTTGGCGTTTTCCGCTTGGCTTTTCGACGCCTCCGGCCACCTCCTCATCTCCCGCCGCGCGTTAGGGAAGAAAACCTGGCCGGGTGTGTGGACGAACAGCTTCTGCGGTCACCCCGCCCCAGGCGAAGCTACCGAGGATGCCGTTGTCCGCCGCGCCCAGCAAGAGCTCGGCCTGCCGGCGTCCGCTCTGGCCGATCTGCGCTGCGTTCTGCCGGACTTCCGCTACCGGGCTGTCGACTCCTCTGGGATCGTCGAGCACGAGATCTGCCCCGTCTATGTCGTGCGCCTTGCCGGCGGTGCCGAAGCTGCCCCGAATCCCGATGAGGTGGACAGCACTAAGGGGGTGAACCCCGCCGATCTCATCACCGCCGCTGAGGCGATGCCGGCGGTCTTCTCCCCGTGGTTGGTGGAAGAACTGGCCCGCCCCGAACTGCGTGCAGTGCTCGAGGGGCAGTAGTCCGCACACTGGGGTTGGCGGGCTAGACCTCCCGGAACACGCCGCGCAGGTAGCCGAGCGGGTCGGTGACCAGCTCCGCGTTCTCCCCAGAGAGGTCAACCCGCAGGACGGTCCGGTCGGGTTTGTACTCCGGCCAGCCAGGCTCGCCGGTGTGGGCGTAGCGGATGAGCCAGCCATTGAGGCCTTCGCCCGCACGGTACGGCGGGGCGCCGAACAGCGGTGCCAAATCGGCGGAGTGGCGGGCACGGGTGCGGGCGTCGGAGGTCAGCTCGGCCTGCCACACTCGGCCCGGCGCACCCTCGGCAACCTGGTCGACCCAGCGGCGGATCAGGTTGGCGGAAAAGAACTCCCCGTTGATGTGCTTCGGGTTGCGGGCTTTGAGCGCTTTAAAGAAAGGGACGTACTGCTCCCGTTTGAGGCCCATGCCGATGCCGGGCACAGCCATGTTGAGCCGCGCGGTCTTCAAGGTGTCGTGGATGGCACTGGAATTGAACATCTCCTCATCGACGGAGGAGATCACCAAGTCCACCTCGGCCATCTCTGCGGTATCCAGTGGAGCGGGACCAAGCGCCATATCGGTGATATACCGGGTGCGCACTGCGTTGTATCCGCGCCTGAGCTGCTTCGGGCTCGCAGCGTTGAGGGAACCGCGGGTCAGAGGGATCCCCGCACCGGCACGAATGAACTTCTTCCGCTGCTCGAAGGTCAGGCGGGGGAAGGCAGGGGAGAGGGCCACAGCGCGCCGAAACGCGCCGCGGTAATGGTCGCGCCGCATCAGCCACAGCACCACATTCGCGCCGGCGGACTGGCCGGTCAGCGTCACGTTAGTAGGGTCACCACCGAACGCCTCAATGTTCTTCTGCACCCATTCCAGTCCCAGGGACACGTCGTCGACGGCGCGGAAGTGCGCGACCCTGTCGTCGTGGAAGGGGACCAGCCCCTCCAATTTCAGGCGGTATCCGATCCGGACCAGGATCACGCCGTTTGAGGCCAAGGCGTCACCGGGAGTTGCTGCATCCTCATGGTTGCCCATTTCAAAGCGGCCACCATGAATGTGGACCACCACGGGCAGGTCATCAGTGTCTGTTGCCCCGAGCGGGGCCGTGATGGTCAGGGCGGTGCGTTCGGGGTGGGGCGTAGATGCGTCGATAAGCTTGCCCGTTGGCGCTGGTTCCGCATCGTCGAAGGGGGCCGGAATGTGCGAGTACTCAATCGAATGGAAGTGGGCGATGCGGCCGTCGACGCGGCCGATGATCGTCCCGGCGGGGCAGGTCACCTCAACAGGGTTGCTCATGCGGTCTAAGCTTAGTGATCAATGATTGACATCGGGTTCAGCTTGACGCAGTCCAGCCCATGGGTGCAGGTGCCCATGGTGCTGGCGTTCGCGCTGCCCGCTGCCGGCATCGCGGCGGTGGGAATGGTGCGCGCGGTGGACTGGGTGGCAGCAGTTTTGGGCGATAAGGAACCGAAGGTAGATTAAGGCGCTATGGCCAACCCGGAAGACCTGCGCAAAGAGGACATGCGTCTGCCTAAGGAGCGCAGGAAGTACCCCCGCAGCCGCGTCACGCAGGCGCTGTGGATCCTCATTGCCCTGGTGCTCGTGGCGGGGATCGTCGGGTTGTTCTAACCCGTTGCTCTAGCCCGGGTTAGCGCCGCGCAGATGCCTCCGCCACCCGGGCGAACAGGTCGATGCTGGTGAGGTCCTCGATCAGCACCGGTTCGCCGTCGGAGTTGGAGAGCGGGACGCACCAGTTCTTGTACTGTTCGGCATTGGTGCCCGGCTGGTTCTGGATCCGCACATCACCCACCATGTCCACGAGGTTGGTGCAGGTCAAAGCCGACCCGGTACCGGCGATGAAGCGCGTCAGGCCGAGCACGAGCTCTTCGGCGTCGCCGCGCTCGTCGCGGCCGAGGTTGTCGAAGTCGTAGTCGGCCAGCGGGGTGCCCTCAAACGCACCGTGATCGCGGGCGTTTGCCAAGACGTGGCCCTGCCAGGCGACATCCTTCGCGTCGAGCTCTTCAAAGGAGTCCTCAACAATGCCGAGGGCGTCGCGCAGCTCGTTGTGCGCGCCCTTGAGGTAGCCGGCGGTCGGCGGCAGGTCGTGCGTGCCGACGGAGCTCATCGACAGGTTGCGGTACTCCTCCGGGTTCATCGGGCGATCGCCGGCGGGGGAGTGCTCGAACCAGATCACAGACGTGCCCAGCACGCCGCGGTCACGCAGCACGTCCTGCACCCACGGCTCGAAGGTGCCCAGGTCCTCACCGACCACGACGGCCCCGGCGCGCTCCGCCTCAAGGGCGAGAATGCCCAGCATCGCCTCGTGGTCGTAGTTCATGTACACGCCGTCCAGCGGGGACTCCATCCTCGGAATCCAGAACAGGCGGAACAGGCCGAGAATGTGGTCGACGCGAATGCCGCCGGAGTTCTTCAGCACGGTCCGCAGCAGGTCACGCCACGGCTTGTATCCCGCTTCGGCCAGCTTGAAGGGGTGCCACGGCGGCTGGGACCAGTCCTGGCCCTGCTGGGAGTACCCGTCCGGCGGGGCACCCACGGACACGTCCTGGACAAGCACGTCGGCCAACGTGTTGGCGTCTGCGCCGCCAGGGTGAACACCGACAGCCAGGTCTGTCATGATGCCGATGCGCATCCCGGCATCCTTGGCGCGACGCTGCGCCTGCGCCAGCTGAGTGTCGGCGAGGAACTGCAGCCACATGTAGAACTGTGCGAGGTCGTCGTACTCCTCGGTGATGATGACCGCGTGGCGCCGCTCGTCCTCACGGGTCAGCTCGGTGTAGGCGCACCAGCGGGCGAAGTTGACCAGGCCCTCGCCCTGGTTCTCCACATACTCGTCGAAGGCTGATTGGTCAGATTCCTCGAAGATGTAGAACATTTCGTTGAGGATGGCCAGTTTAGTGTCGAAGATCGTGTCGCGGTCAATGAACTCCGGCGAGCGGTTCACCGCGCGCAGCTCAGCCGAGAGCTCAGCGATCTCCTCGCGGGTCTCCTCATCCAGCTGCGCGAACTCAGGCACGTCTTCCACCGCGATGTAGATCGGGTTGACAAAGCGCCGTGAGGTGGGCAGATACGGTGAATCCTCCACCGGCGGGAACGGTTCTGCGGCGTGCACCGGGTTGATCAACAGGTAGTCCGCGCCTTGCGCCGCGACGACCTCCGCGAGCTCAGCCAGATCGTGGAAATCGCCGATTCCCCACGAATTCTCCGAGCGCACGGAGTACAGCTGCGCCATTACACCCCACACCGGGTCCTTCAGCAGCTCCAGGTTGGTCGTCAGCACACGCGGAGTCACCACCAGCGTGCAGGTTTCCTCAATCTCGCGCTCATCGCTTTTCGACGACAAATGGATTGTATGCCACCCCATCGGCACATCCCCGCGCGTGTGGAATGTCGCCTCGCCCCAGTTCACGCCGTCACGGAACGTCGGAGCTGCCCAGTTCTCGTCCTGGTAGACCTCGGAGGTGGAGCCGTCTTCCAGGGTGATCCACACATCGGCCGGAGCGCCCTCCGGCACGTGCACGTTGAAGTGGGTCTCTTCGCCCTCGCGGGCGATGACAACGGGAGGTAGGGGGCGGGTATCCCAGTGCACACGCCACGCACCGAGGGCTTCGTGGAGTTCCTCGTCTGCAGGATCGTCGGAAAGCGGAACGTCGAGCGCGCGCAGCAATTTCACCATGGATGAATGGGGCGAAGACACGATTTCGTTGTTCATGCCCCGGTAGGTCAGGCCGAAACCATAGGCGGTTGCTAGTTTCTCGAGGAGTTCCGTGTTAGCCACACTGAGCTATTCTGCCAAAGAACGCAATTTTTGGCTGGGAAAGAATTGTCGCAGGTCACAGTGGGAGTATTGTGTGACTATGACTTCTCCCGAGACCAAAATCTACAGCACCCCGGCCGGTTTCGAACTGGCGCCGGACGACAACTGCCTGACCCTGGCCGTCAAGACCATTGAGAAGCGTCCCAGCGCGGCGATTTTCTCCCGCCCCGCTGGGCATGACTGGCAGGAAGTGAGCGGTAAAGAGTTCATCGCCCAGTTCCGCGCCGTGGCGAAGGGCCTGGTGGCGAACGGCGTTGAGCAGGGTGACCGCGTGGTCCTCATGGCAGACTCCAGCTACGAATGGGCGCTGATGGACTTCGCCATCATGGCGGCCGGAGCGGTGAGTGTTCCGGTGTACCCGTCGTCGTCGGCAAGCCAGGTGCAGTGGATTGTCGAGGACTCGGGCGCGAAAATCGTAGTCTGCGACACGGAAGCGAACCGTGCGCTGTACAACAACCTCGTGCTGCGTGAAGACGGTACGGCCCCGCTGGTCGATTCCCCGACGCAGCTGAAGCGCTCGCTTGCCTTCGCTACCGGCGGTGTGGGCCTGCTCGTCGAGGACGGCCGAGGCGTCGGCGATGACGTCATTGACGAGCGCATTGCCAACATCTCCCACGACGACCTGATGTCCATCGTGTACACCTCGGGCACCACCGGCCGCCCGAAGGGCTGCCTGCTGACCCACCTGGTGTGGGCATCCCAGGCAATGGCCCTGTTGCACAATCCGATCGGCTCCGGACTGGCCGCGAAGCCGGGCACCCGCTACGTGACCATCCTCCCGCTGGCGCACGTTCTCGCGCGTGCCGTGCACCTTGCCGCCACCATCGGCGGCGCCCACCAGACGCACTGGTCCGACACCCGCACCATTCCGATGGCGCTGCAGCGGTTCGAGCCGTACATGATTCTCGCTGTCCCGCGCGTGTACGAAAAAGTCCGCGATGGCGCGTACAACAAGGCGGCGGATTCCTCGCCGATCGCCGCTCGTCTCTTCCTGCAGGCGGAAAAGGCTGCGATCGCATACTCCAAGGCCATGGACACCCCCGAGGGGCCGTCCAAGCTGCAGGAGGCGAAGCACAAGGTCTTTGACAAGCTCGTGTACAAGAAGCTGCGCGACGCTGTCGGCGGCAAGGCCGTGATCACCATTTCCGGCGGCTCCGCGATTTCTGCGCAGCTGCTGCACTTCTTCCGCGGCCTGGGCTTGACCATCTACGAAGGCTACGGCCTGACCGAGACCGCCGCTGCTGCGACGGTGAACAACCCGGAGCACATCCGTATTGGCACTGTGGGCCAGCCCAACAACGGCTACTCCGTCAAGATCAATGAAGACGGTGAGATCTGCTTCAAGGGTGACGGCGTGATCAAGGGCTACTGGAACAACCAGAAAGCCACCGACGAAGCGATTATCGACGGCTGGTTTGTCACCGGTGACCTCGGCGAGATCGACGAAGACGGATACGTGAAGATCACCGGGCGCAAGAAGGACCTGATTGTCACCGCCGGCGGCAAGAACGTCTCCCCCGGACCGATGGAGGATATCCTGCGTTCCCACCCGCTGATCTCCCAGGCGCTTGTGGTCGGCGACGGCAAGCCCTTCGTCGGTGTGCTGGTCACCCTCGACGACCAAGAGGTGGCGCGCTGGAAGAAGGAGCACAGCATCCCCGAGGACATGGAAATCGGCGAGCTGGTGAGGAAGAGTGCCGAGTTGCGCGCTGAAGTCCAGGACGCCGTCAACGAGGTCAACCGCAGTGTTAGCCAGGCAGAGCAAATCAAGAAGTTCCGGATCCTCGACCAGGATCTGACCGAGGAGTCCGGCGAGATGACAGCCACGATGAAGATCAAGCGCAACGTCGTCTTCGAGCGGTACAAGAAGCAGATCGATAGACTTTACCGCTAAAACTTCACACGGGGAACAGATTCCTGTTATTTTGGCCACACAAAACTGTTTGTGTGGCCAAACTTATGGCCTAGGAGTGCCAAAGGAGCTCCCCATGACCTTGAAGACCTTCACTGTTGATGCCCCGTTCACCGTCGCCCCCGACGAAAACTGCTTTTCGGCATTAGTAGCTAATGCTGAGAAGCGGCCGGACATTGTCTTGTTCACCAAGCCCGAAGCCCACGAGTGGGTGGACGTGACCGCCGCCGAGTTCGTCGCGGAGGTCCGTGAAGCGGCCAAGGGTCTCATTGCCCTCGGTGCCCAGAAGGGCGACCGCATCGCGCTGCTGTCCGGCGCGCGCTACGAGTGGCCGGTCGCTGACTTCGCCATCATGGCCGCCGGGCTGACCACCGCAGCGATCTACCCGTCCAGTTCGCTCGAGCAGGTGCAGTGGATCGTCGAAGACTCCGGCGCGGTCATCGCCCTTGGCGAGACCCACGACCACGGTGTGCTCTTCGAGCACGTCACCAACTCTCATCTGCGCGAAATCCTGCTTTTCGACGACGGCGGCATGGACAAGCTCAAAGAAGCCGGCCGCTCCGTTTCTGACGAGGAACTCGACGAGCGCATCGCGGGCATCTCCCACGATGACATCGCCTCCCTCGTCTACACCTCCGGCACCACCGGCCGCGCCAAGGGGTGCATGATCACCCACCTGAACTGGATCTTCCAGGTCCGCGGTCTGTTGGCTCACCCGGCCGGCCAGGTAGCCCGCCGCGGCAACAAGGTGGTCACTTACCTTCCGCTCGCCCACGTCATGGCGCGCTCGGTCCACCTCGCCGCCACCCTCGGCGAGACCACCCAATCCCACTGGCAGGACGTGTCCACCATCGCGGCCGAGTTCCAGCGGGTCAAGCCCGATCTGGTTCTAGGCGTCCCGCGCGTGTATGAGAAGGTGCGCGATGCTGCTCGTCGTAAAGCATCTGATGGCTCCGCGATCGGCGCGAAGATCTTCGCCGAGGCCGAAAAGACCGCCATCGCATACTCCGAATCGCTCGATGCGGGCGGGCCGTCACTGGGGCTCAAGCTCAAGCGCGCCGTCTTTGACAAGCTGGTCTACTCCAAAATCCGCGAGGCGCTCGGCGGCAAGATGGAATACGGCATCTCCGGCGGTTCCGCACTCGGCGTGCCGCTCGGCCACTTCTACCGCGGCGCTGGCCTGCCGGTGTACGAGGGCTACGGCCTGACCGAAACCTCCTCCGCCGCCGCCTTGAGCTTCGGCGACGACCGCAAAATCGGATCCGTCGGCAAACCGATGATGGGCTACACGGCGAAAATCAGCGACGAGGGCGAGATCTGCTTCGCCGGCCCGGGCGTGTTCACCGGGTACTGGGGCAATGAGGAGGCCACGAAAGAAGCGCTTATCGACGGCTACTTTCACACCGGCGACCTCGGCGAAATCGACGAGAAGGGAAACATTTCGATCACCGGCCGCAAGAAGGATCTGCTGGTCACGTCCGGCGGCAAGAACGTCGCCCCGCAGCCGCTCGAGGAACTGCTGCGCCAGGATCCGCTGATCTCCCAGGCAGTCGTCGTCGGGGACGGAAAGCCCTTCATCGGTGCGCTCATCGCGCTCGACGAGGACGCCCTGACATCCTGGAAGGAAGCCCGCGGCATCGACCCAGACACCCCCACCTACAAGCTGGCGAAACGCAACGACCTGCGCATGGAAATCCAAGACGCCGTCAACCGCACCAACCACGCTGTTTCGAAGGCTGAGGCGATCAAGAAATTCCGCATTCTCCCGCGCGATCTCACCGAAGCAGACGGCGAGCTCACCCCGTCCCTGAAAGTCAAGCGTCCGGCCGTGTTGGAGAGCTTCGCGCACCAGATGCGGAAGCTCTACGGATAACTTCTCGGCGTGCCGTACGGGTACCTGTGAACTTCTGGCATAGAGTCAACCACCGACACTGACGGTGTGTCAGCCAGGGAAGCCAGAAGGAGGCGAGTGTGCACCGGACTGCTGCGACGCTACGCCACCGCGAGCTCACTCAAGAGGTCTACAATATCGGCGATGAAGTGGTCGAATATATCGAGCACATCGCCGAGGCGATCGCCGACTACGACGGCGAACTGACCGACGACTGCCTCGCCGAATTCGCCGAGATCGTCGACGACGCCCGCACCGATGCGCGCCGCGTGGTCGGTGAGTTGATCGGCCTGCGCCAGGCGCTCGTTTCCGGTGTGCGGGCGGGCTCTATCTCCGCCGCACTGCCGCTGGAGGAGCGCATCCCGGAGCCGGAAACTCTCGACGCCTCCGCGCTGTACGAGCTGTTCCCGCTCAGCTCGCCCGCCCCGGTCAAAGACATGTCTGAGGCGTGCACCCAGCGCACCGACCTGATCGTCCAGCACCTGGGTGAAGTCGTCGAGTACACCCTCGAGCAGACGGACATGGTCGCCCAGAACCTCGCGGCGGTGTCCCTGCCGCAGCTTTACTTCCGTGTCGGTGAACTCGTTGAGTCTGCCGTCGACGGCTGGCTCGACTCCGTCGTGGCTGAGCACCCGGGTTTCACCCGTGCCATGCGCGGCTGTAACCCGCCGGCGTTCCTGGAGGAGCGCGCGCGTGTCGACGCGATCGTCGCCAAGGTCGCGGCGAAGCGTTCCCGCCGCGGCGCGTAGGCCCCACAGGGCGCGCGTAGGGCGCGCCGCGGCGCTAGAGCTCAACCCGAACTCAACCTCACTAACCCCACCAACCCCACTGGCTCCAGTCTGCTTCACTGGCCCCGCCAGAACCGCCCATGGGCACCGTCCTGGCCCGCCTCCAGATATAGTTTGCATCCTTGTCGGGGAAGCTAAATCTGACCTGCGTTTTTAGAGCTTGAACCGGCAAGGATGCAAACGATATCTTGGCGGGCTTTAGAGTTGACCCCATGGCCAATTCTGATGGTTCTACTTCCAGCCGCGGCAGGGGCGCGAACGCTGTGCGCGTCCCAGAGGTGATGGGCGCGGACGGTGGGCGCGGCGCGGACAGGGACCACTCGGCCGGGTCCGGCGTGTACGTCCACGTCCCGTTCTGTGCGACACGGTGCGGGTACTGCGACTTCAACACCTATACACCGTCGGAAACGGAGACTTCCTACGCGGCCTACCTGGACGCGTTGGAGCGTGAGTTGGAAATGGGCGCGGCCAGTACAGACCTCACCGGTGGGGTCGACACGGTCTTCATCGGCGGCGGCACGCCGTCGCTGCTAGGGGCGGACGGGCTGGGCAGGATCCTGGACACTATCAAAAGAACCTTCGGGTTGAAACCGGATGCGGAGGTGACTACGGAGTCGAATCCGGAGTCGACAAGCCCGGAATATTTCGAGGGTCTCAAAAGGGCGGGGTTCACGCGGGTGTCGTTGGGGATGCAGTCTGCAAGCACGCCGGTGCTGAAGATCCTGGACCGCCAGCACACCCCCGGCCGTGCTGTCGCCGCGGCAAAGGATGCGCAACGGGCCGGGTTTGAACACGTCAATCTCGACCTGATCTACGGCACCCCGACAGAGACGGAAGATGATGTGAAGAAGAGCCTCGACCACGTCCTCGACGCCGGGGTGGATCACGTGTCCGCCTACTCACTCATTGTGGAGGACGGCACCGCGATGGCCCGGAAGATCAACAAGGGCCAGCTGCCGGCCCCGGACGAGGATACCTACGCGGACCGCTACGAACTCATCGCCAGCACGCTGGAAGAAGCTGGGTTCGGCTGGTACGAGGTGTCCAACTGGGCTAAGCCGGGCGGGGAGTGCCAGCACAACTTGATCTATTGGCGCGGCGGGAACTGGTGGGGTGCCGGCCCGGGCGCGCACGGGTATGTCGGCCGGACGCGGTTCATGAACGTCAAGCGGCCGGAAACATACAACCAGAAACTGGCGACGGGTCAGCTGCCCATCGCCAGTGAGGAAACCATCACGGATGCCGAGCACCACTTCGAGCAGATCATGCTCGGCCTCCGCCTCAAAGAGGGCATCCCGCGCAGCTGGATCCAGCCAGGCGCTGAAGCGGTGCTCCGCAAGCACCGTGACGCCGGTCTTCTCACGACAGGTGAGCGCATTGCGGTCACGGATAAGGGCCGTTTGCTTGCCGACGGCATCGTCACCGACATCTTGGCCGCCGAGTAAGTCAGCGCTACACTCGGTTTAGCAGTCAACAAAGGAGAGTGCTAAACATGGCGGGTCCCGCACGCGACCGTAGGCAGGCGGTGCTGCGCGCGATCGTCGCGGACTACATCGCGTCGCAGGAGCCGGTCGGGTCGAAGACCCTGGTGGAGCGGCACAAACTGAACGTCAGTTCCGCCACGATCCGCAACGACATGGCGGTGCTGGAGGCGGAGGGCTTCATCGCCCAGCCGCACGCGAGCTCGGGGCGTGTACCCACGGAGAAGGGCTACCGCGCCTTCGTGGATGCCATTAACGACGTCAAGCCCCTCTCGCTGCCGGAGCGCCGCGCGATCTCCGACTTCCTCGAGTCCTCTGTGGACTTGGAGGACATCATGCGCCGTTCGGCCCACCTGCTCGCGCAGCTGACCCGCCAGGCCGCCGTGGTGCAGCTGCCGACCCTCAGTGTCTCCCGAGTGAAGCACTGCGAGGTCGTGGCACTCACCCCCACGAGGTTGCTGCTCGTGCTCATTACTGACACCGGCCGCGTGGACCAGCGCAACGTCGAGCTCGCCGGTCCGATCAGTGATGAGGAGACCGCGCAGCTGCGGGATCTACTCAACCGCGTCTTGGAGGGCAAGACGATGTCGGATGCGTCGACTGCCCTGGCGACGATTGCCCAAGACGCCCCGGATCATGTGACCAGGGCGATTGCTGTGGTGATTGATACGCTCGTCGAAAAGCCAAGCGACCGTGTGCTTATCGCAGGCGCAGCGAACCTTGTCCCGATGACCACGGATCTGCTTAGCGTGGTCGAGGCACTCGAGGAGCAGGTTGTCGTGCTCAAGCTACTGGCAAACCTGCCTGAGCTGGGCAATGTGTCGGTGGTGATCGGGCAGGAGAATGAGGATGAGGAGCTGAGCAAGGCCAGCATCGTGACCACGGGTTACGGTGCGGCGGGCGAGACGCTGGGTGGTCTGGGGGTCCTCGGCCCGACGTACATGGACTACCCCGGTACGATTCAAAAGGTTGCGGCGGTGGCGCAGTACATTAGCCACATTCTCGCCGGAGAGGAAAGGATTTAGATGGCCCGCGATTACTACGGCATCCTCGGGGTTGACCAGAACGCGTCGGATGCGGAGATCAAGAAAGCTTATCGACGTCTCGCACGCAAGTACCACCCCGACGTGAACGACACGGATGAAGCCGCGGAGAAGTTCCGCGAAATCTCCGTGGCGCAGGAGGTGCTGCTGGATCCGCAGAAGCGGGCGATCGTCGACCGTGGCGGGGACCCGATGGAGCAGGGGGCCGCCGCGCCGGGCGGTGGCGGCTTCGGCTTCGGTGACATTTTCGAGGCGTTCTTCGGTGACGCTGGCGCAGGCGGCGGCCGCGGCCCGCGCTCGCGCGTTCAGCCCGGAAACGACGCACTGTTGCGCACCAGCATTTCGCTGGCGGAGGCGTACTCCGGAACCCGCAAGGACGTCACCGTCGACACCGCAGTGGTGTGCGAGCACTGCCGCGGCACTGGATCCGAGTCTGAATCCAAGCCCGTCACCTGTGATAACTGTGGCGGGCAAGGCCAGGTTCAGCAGGTGCAGCAGTCCTTCCTGGGCAACATCATGACAACATCGAGCTGCCCTAAGTGCCAGGGCTTCGGCGAGATCATCACCGACCCGTGCCAGAAGTGCGGCGGTCAGGGGCGCGTGCGTTCCCGCCGCGACATCACGGTGAATATTCCAGCCGGCATTGTCTCCGGAATGCGCATCCGTATGGCGGGCCAGGGTGAGGTCGGCCATGGCGGCGGCGCTGCCGGCGACCTGTACGTGGAGGTCGCCACCGAGGACCACCCGGTGTTCGTCCGCGACGGGGAGAACTTGCACTTGAAGGTCTCCATGCCGATGTATGACGCCGCTTTGGGCACGAGCCTCGAGGTCGAGGATCTCGCTGGGGAGACCACCACGATCGAGATCCCGGCAGGCACGCAGCCGAATGAGCAGATCGTCCTCGAGGGCGAGGGCATGCCGCGTCTGCGCGCCGAGGGCGCCGGCGACTTGATCGCCCACGTCGAGGTCGTCGTGCCGGAGACGCTGACCAAGGATGAGCGCCGCGCGCTCGAGGATCTGCGCGCCGGGTGCAAGGAATCCGCCCACGTCCAAGAGGAAGCTCCCGGTGAGGAGAGCTTCTTCGGCCGGCTCCGGGACCGTTTCCGCCGCTAAGCTATGAGCCTGCCGTACTTTCTCTGCGACGACCCGGCCGCGGGCCGCCTCGACGGCCCAGAAGGACGCCACGCCGTCACGGTCAAACGCATTGAAACCGGCGAGCACATCATGCTTATCGACGGCTCCGGCCGCACCGCCGAAATCTCCGTCACCGAGATCACTGGCAAGGATTCTCTGGTGGGAGAGGTCCTGCGGGTGGACGACGTTCCACAGCCGCGGCCGCAGGTGACGGTGGTGCAGGCCATTCCGAAATCGGAACGCGCCGAACTCGCCGTCGATCTGGCCGTCCAGGGTGGAGCAGACGAGATCATCCCGTGGATCTCCCACCGCACCATCGCACGGTGGCAGGGCCCGAAGGTGGCCAAGAACGTAGAGAAGTGGCAGGCCACTGCCCGGGAGGCGGCCAAGCAGTCCCGCCGCGCCTGGGTGCCGGAGGTCCGTGAGCCGGTGACCACGAACCAGCTCGCGGAACTCGTACGCGGCCACGCCGCCTACGTCCTGCACGAAGATGCATCCACCAGCATCAAAGACATAGACCTTGACGTCGACCACCTGTATCTCATTGTCGGTCCTGAAGGCGGGATCGGGCAGAAGGAACTTGCGGGGATCCCTGCGGCGTCGATAAGCATGGGGCCGGAAGTACTGCGCACCGCGAGTGCCGCGCTGGCCGCGTTGAGCGCGATCGGTGCGTTGACGCACCGCTGGTAGTGTGAACCGCATGGCAGAACTGGTCACACGCTCGCACGAGCTCGACCCTGAACACGCCCAGGCGATCTTGGGCGTTAATGATGAGAACCTGCGCACCCTCAACGACCTGCTTGGTGCGGACGTTTTCGCGCGCGGCACGAACGTCACGCTGCGCGGGCCGGTCGAGGATGTCGCCTACGCTGCCCGCGTGTTGGATGAGGTGGAGGCGATGGCGCGCCGCGGCATCGTCATCACAGTCGACGCGGTGACGCACGCAGTGGACATCATGGCCTCGGATGCGCCGGAGTCCGTCGCGGACATTCTCGGCCAGGAGATCATTGCCCGGCGCGGCAAGGTGATTCGCCCCAAGACCGCAGGTCAGCGCGAGTACGTCGATGCGATCGACGAGAACACGATCGTGTTCGGTATCGGCCCCGCTGGTTCCGGTAAGACCTACCTGGCGGTGGCGAAGGCAGTGCAGGCGCTGCAATCCAAGCAGGTCAAACGCATCATCCTCACCCGCCCCGCTGTGGAGGCAGGGGAGAAGCTGGGCTTTTTGCCCGGCACCCTGAACGACAAAATCGACCCGTACCTGCGGCCGCTGTACGACGCGTTGCGCGACATGCTCGACCCCGAGATGATCCCGAAACTCATGGAAGCCGGCATCATCGAGGTCGCCCCGCTTGCGTACATGCGCGGACGCACGCTTAACGACGCTTTTGTCATCCTCGACGAGGCGCAAAACACCACCCCTGCTCAGATGAAAATGTTCCTCACCCGCTTGGGCTTCGGGTCCAAAATGGTGGTCACCGGCGACATTTCCCAGGTTGACCTGCCCCGCGGCGTGGTCTCCGGCCTGCGGGTTGTGCGCCAGATCCTCCGCGGGATCAAAGAGATCCACTTCCAGGAGTTCGGCGCCAACGACGTGGTGCGCCACCAGCTGGTCGGGCGCATCGTCGCCGCCTACGACTCGTACGACGCGCAGCGCGCTAAGCGCTGGGATGCCGAGGCTGCAGCATCCGCCGGGCCGACTGGCAAGCATGCTGCTGCCGCCTCGCCGGGGCCGCGGCAGGAGAAGGAGGAAAAGGAATGAGCATCGAAGTCCTCAACGAATCCGGTGAGACCGACGTCAACGAGGAAATGCTTGTCGACGTCGCATCCTTCGCCCTCACCGCCCTTGACGTCCACCCCGACACCGAGGTGACCATCACCTGCGTCGACTCATCGACCATGGCGGATCTGCACATGCGCTGGATGGATTTGCCCGGCCCCACCGACGTGATGAGCTTCCCGATGGACGAGCTCAGCCCCGGCTCCGGGCGCCCCGACGCAGCCGCGATCGGCCCGGCGATGCTCGGCGACATTATCCTCTGCCCGGACTACGACCGGAAACAAGCCGAGGCTGCGGGCCACCCGCTGGGCCACGAAATGGCGCTGCTCACTGTCCACGGAGTGTTGCACCTGCTCGGATACGACCACGCGACACCCGCCGACGAGCGGGAAATGTTCGGCCTGCAGAACGAGATCCTCGCCGACTGGTACGACGACCTATCAGCCCGCGGTATCGAGTACCAGCCCAAACCTGACGGCCGGCATGCCTTCCCCTCGGGAGCGGACCGGCAAGAGCTGGACGGGCTTGTCGAGGAACAGGACAACAACCGCGGCGGGGAGCAGTAACCACCTGTGAATTCCTGGATCATTTTCGGCCTGATTTCGATCATCTCGCTGCTGGCAGCGGGCGTAATCAAGATGCTCGAGTCTGCCCTGGTGCCCATTTCGCGCGCCCGCGTGGAGACGATGGCCAAGGACGACGTCTCCGGTTCCGCGGCCCTGTTGCGGGTGGTCGATTCGAAATCGAATCACTTGAGTCTGTTGGCGCTGATCCAGATGGTGCTGGACACGGTCGCCGCCGTGTTCGCTTTGTTGGCGGCCTTTGAGCTCATTCCGTCGCGCGGCTGGGCCATTGCTGCCGCCATCCTCGCGGTGACGTTGCTGCGCTTCGGCATCGTCGGCATGAATGCCCGCCGTGCCGGCAAACTCAATCCGTACGCGATCTCGCTGCGGGCAGCGCAAATCCTCACCGTTGTCTACACAGTGCTCGGCCCGCTGTCGAAGCTGCTCATCTGGGTGAGCAACGTGATCACCCCTGGCGACGAGGACCTAGAGAACCCCTACGCCACCGATGTGGAACTGCGCGAAGCCGTCGACATCGCCCAAGAGCAAGGCGTGGTGGAAACGACCGAGCGGCGCATGATCCAGAACATCTTCGACCTGGCAGACACCCATGCGCGCCAAGTCATGGTGCCGCGCCCGGACATCGTGTGGATCGAGTCGGAGAAGTCCGCCGGCCAGGCTGCAAACCTGCTGATCCGCTCCGGCCACTCACGCGTCCCGGTGATCGGGGAGAGCGTCGACGACATTGTGGGCATCATCTACCTCAAAGACGTCATCGAGAAGACCTACAACCGCACCGATAGCGGTACCGGCGTGCCCGTGACTGATCTGATGCGCGAGCCGATGTTCTTGCCGGATTCCAAGCCGCTCGACGACCTGCTTCAAGAGATGCAGCAGGAGCAGACTCACATTGCAGTGCTTGTCGACGAATACGGCGGCATCGCCGGCCTGATCACCATGGAAGACATTCTCGAGGAGATTGTCGGTGAGATCGCTGACGAGTACGACGAGGATGAGGAAGCACCCATCGAGCCGGTCGACTCGGAAGAACTTGCCGACACCACGGAAGTCGAAGGGTCCACCCTGATCACGGACCCGCGGGACACCCTCGCCCAGGTGGCCGCTACGTCGCGGGCTTTCCGCGCCCAAGCACGCCTCCCGCTCGACGACCTTGTGGATTACTTTTCCGACGAGCTCGGCTTCACGCTTGAATTCACCGAGGAAATCACAGACAACGTCGAAACGGTCGCCGGTCTGCTGTCCTATGAGCTCGGCCGTGTCCCCCTGCCCGGTTCTTCCGTTGAGGTTTCGGACCTGCTCTTCACCGCCGAAGGCGGACGCGACCGTCGTGGCCGCATCAAGGTACGCACCGTGCTGATCGAGGTTCCTGAACGGCTCATCCCGGAGCGTGAGGACACTGAGTCCGACGAGCGTCAGGACCATCCCGAACTGAGTAACTCAGGCACCTCGCGTACCTACCGTCCCGCACCGGGGGAGTAGCGGAGAAGAAGGCCGGATTGTTCGCTTTTGTGTAGCAGCTACCTCGGCGCGCACAATGGAACGCATGAAGAACATTTTGTCGATCCAGTCTGCGGTTTCCTACGGCCACGTTGGCAACTCCGCTGCGGTGTTCCCGCTCCAGCGCATCGGCCATGAGGTCTGGCCGGTCTACACCGTCAACTTCTCCAACCACACCGGTTATGGCGAGTGGAAAGGCCCGATGATTCCCGCGGAGGAGGTCCGCTCCATCGTCGACGGCATCGAAGCCCGTGGTGCCCTTGCCCGTGTCGACGCCGTGCTGTCCGGCTACCAGGGTGGTGACGATATCGCCGACGTGATCGTCGACACCGTCGCTCGCGTCAAAGCCCTGAACCCCAACGCGGTCTACTCCTGCGACCCGGTGATGGGCAACGAGAAGTCCGGATGCTTCGTCTCCGACATCATCCCGCCACTGCTGCGGGACAAGGTGGTTCCGGTGGCGGACATCATCACCCCGAACCAGTTCGAGCTGGGCTACCTGACCGGTAAAGAGGCTTCAGACATCGATTCCACACTCGACGCCGTCGAAGCCGCCCGCGCTATGGGGCCTGACACCGTCCTGGTTACCTCGGTCAACCGGCCCGACCAGCCGGAAAACACCATCGAAATGCTCGTCGTGGACAACCACGGGCGCTGGCTGGTGCAGACTCCGCGTCTGCCGTTCAAGCGCAATGGTTCCGGTGACGTCACCTGCGCGCTGTTCACCGGCCACTACATTGAGGCTGCAGGCGCGCCTGACGCTGCGAAGCAGGCCCTGGCCAAGACGGCTTCTTCCGTTTTCGATCTGCTGGAGAACACCTACAAGGCAGACTCGCCTGAGCTCCTCTTGATCGAGTCCCAGGAAGCTTACGCCAACCCGCGTCTACAGTTCGAGGTCACCGAAATCCAGTTCTGGGGGAAGATCTAGATTCTCAGTATCGCCTTCTAGCCATCCCGTCGAAATCCCACCTGCGAAAACGCTGCGGGCGAAGCGCGAAAGGCGATACTGAAAAAGTATCTAGCCCGAGCCCGAAGCCCCCCGCGCCGACGCGTGGCGGCCAAACCGCGCCCTAACCGGTGAACCCCCTGCCGGCCCGTACGATTGGAAAATATGACCTCCCAGCCCACTGACAACCAGCACGACCCGGCGGACTTCTTCGATCAAGCGATCACTGGGCCAGAAACAGGTCCGGCAGCAGAAGCAGAAGTCGACGCGCTGCCGAACGAGTTCACGGACACGCCCGAGGGTTTCCGCTCCGGGTTCGTCAGCTTTGTGGGCCGCCCGAATACGGGCAAGTCGACGCTGACGAATGCGCTGGTGGGGGAGAAGATCGCCATTATGGCGGATCAGCCGGAAACGACGCGTCATCCGATCCGCGGCATCGTGAATAGGCCGGACGCGCAGATCGTGCTGGTAGATACTCCCGGGCTGCACCGCCCGCGCACGCTGCTGGGTGAGCGTCTCAATGACGTGGTCAAGGACACGTTCGCGGACGTAGACGTGGTCGGCCTGACAGTCCCGGCGAACGAGAAAATCGGCCCGGGCGACCGCTGGATCTTGGACGCGGTGAAGGAGACGAAGCCGAACACGCCGATTGTCGGGATCGTGACCAAGCTCGATGCGGCGGGCAAGGATCAGGTCGGCGAGCAGCTGTTGAAACTCCACGACCTGCTCACCGAGGTCACTGGCCGTGACGACGTTGACGTTGTCCCAGTGTCCGCGACGGAACAGATTCAGTTGGATGTGCTGATGGACGTCCTGACGAAGCACCTCCCCGAAGGCCCGCGCTTCTACCCGGAGGGCCACGTCACGGATGAGGACACCGAGACCCGTATCGCAGAGCTCATCAGGGAAGAGGCTCTGAAGGGACTGCGCGACGAACTGCCGCACTCTGTCGCCGTCCAGATCGACGAAATGTACGAGGACCCCGACGACGGCAATACCCCGAAGCGAGCCATGATCTACGCGGTGATGTACCTTGAGCGCCCTGGCCAGAAGACGATCATCGAGGGCCGTGACGGCCGTCGCCTGAGCGGGATCATCCAGCGATCGCGGAAGCAGATCATTGATCTGCTCGGCCGCAATGTCTACCTCGATCTGAGGATCAAGGTGTTGAAGAACTGGCAGTCGGACCCAAAGCATTTGGGGCGCCTTGGCTTCTAAACCCAGTTTCCGCGACCGCGCCTTCGTCGTGCGCACCTACGATTTCGGTGAGGCTGATCGCGTGGTTGTCTTGCTCACCCAGAACCACGGGCTGGTCCGCAGCGTGGCTAAAGGGGTGCGGAAAACAAAGTCCCGTTTCGGTTCGCGCGTGCAACCGTTCGTCGATCTTGATGTGCAGCTGTACCCGGGCCGCAACCTCGCCACGATCACGCAGGCGGACACGGTCGCCTATTACGGCAGCGGCATCATTGAGGATTTCGACCGGTACACAGCAGCCTGCGCCGTGCTGGAGTCGGCGGAACGACTCTCTTATGCGGGCGAGGCAGATCCAGCCTTGTTCGCGGAGGTCAGCACGGCTATTAAGCGGCTCCAGGATGCGCAGCAGGCGACGATGGTGCTCGACGCGTTCATCCTCCGCGCCACCGCCCACGCTGGCTGGGGTTTAAGCTTGTTCGACTGTGCGAACTGCGGCAAACCCGGCCCACACCACGCGTTTCACCCGGCACTCGGCGGGGCCACGTGTTTGAACTGCCGGCCTCCCGGTGCGTTCGATGTGGAGGAGGACACGCTCCACATCATGTGGCTACTCACCAACGGCCACGACGCAGCCGCCGCGGACCGCCTCACCGAAACGACGGCAGCGCAAACGCACCGCCTTGCTACCGCTCACCTGCAGTATCACCTGGAGGCGGCAGTGTCTTCGTTGAAGATCATGGAGCAGGCATAATGAATCCGTGACTCAGAACGCCATCCCCGATATCCCGGCAGAACTCATTCCGCGCCACATTGCGCTCGTCATGGACGGCAACGGCCGGTGGGCGCAGGAGCGCGGCATGCCCCGCACGGAGGGCCACCGCGTCGGTGAAAAGGTTCTCATGGACATGGTCGATGCGTGCATTGAGATGGGTGGGGTCGAGTGGTTGTCGGCGTACACGTTCTCGACGGAGAATTGGCGCCGCTCGCGTGAGGAGGTCCGCTTCCTCATGGGGTTCTCGCGCGAGGTAATGCGCGCCGAGCGCGACCAGCTGCATGCGAAGAACGTGCGCATTGTGTGGGTTGGCCGCCGCCCGCGCCTGTGGCGCTCGGTGATCCGCGAGCTTGAGGCTGCGGAGGAAATGACGAAGAACAACACTGGCCTCACGCTCGCGATGTGCATTAATTACGGCGGTAGAGCCGAGCTTATCGACGCCACTCGTACCATCGCCCAGCTCGCCTCCGAAGGAAAACTCGCACCGGGGGAGATCTCGGAGGAGACGCTGGCTGGGTTCATGTACCGCCCGGACATGCCGGACGTGGATATGTTCCTCCGCCCCTCGGGGGAGCAGCGGACGTCGAACTTCCTGTTGTGGCAGTCGGCGTATGCGGAGATGGTGTACCGGGACATTCTCTTCCCGGACTTCACCAAGGAAGACCTCTACGATGCCGTGCTGGAGTACGCGAAGCGGGACCGCCGTTTCGGCGGCACGAAATAGCGGCAGGAAATAGCCGCACGTAGATCTTTGCCGCGAACTAGCGGCAGGCGGGGCACAGGCCGAAGACCTCGGCGTCGTGCCCCGAGATCTCAAAGTCGTACTGGCGGGCCACTTGCTGGGCCCATTGCTCAACGGGGCCGCCTTCGATTTCTTCGCTGCGCCCGCAGGAAGTGCACACCAAGTGGTGGTGGTGCCGGTCGGTGAGGCAGTGGCGGTAAAGGGTTTCGCCGGAGTTGGAGTTCAGGGCGTCGACGGCGCCGATGTCGGCGAGGGTTTGCAGGGTGCGGTAGACCGTCGTTAAGCCGACCTTTTGTCCGCGGTCGCTGAGCTCTCGGTGGATTGCTTGGGCCGACGCGAAGCGGTCGATGTCGCGCAGTACGTCGATGACCGCGCTGCGCTGGCGGGTGTTGCGGGCACCGATCTTCGGCGCCGGTTCGCGGCGGGATGGGCGAGAGTTCATGCTCTATAGGCTCGGTGACGGACCGTCAGGAATCAAGCCCGGGTCCGCGTCAGGGGTGTGGTCGCCGATCGGCCCGAAAGCGCTCGCCGATCCGACGCTGCCAGTGGCATCAACGAAGTCCGGGCCCTTGCGAGCTGCGCGGCGGGCGGCCAGGTCGTCGCGGGAATCCTGCTCGGTCAAACCGGAAATGGACTCGATGATGCTCATGACGGACGGAATGGCCAGCCGGTAGACCATTTCGCGCCCGGTTCGAGTCGCACTGACCAGGCCAGCGTTCTTCAACACCCGCAGGTGCTGGCTCACCAACGGCTGGGACTTCTCCAGTTCGGTGACCAGCTCGTGGACGACATGGGGCTGCTGATTGAGGAGCAGAATAATCTGCAACCGCAACGGCGAATCGAGAGCCCCAATGACCTCGGAGGTGCGGGCCAGCTTGTCCTCCGGCCACTGCGGCAATAGCTGCGGCTCGACCATGTGCACCCCTCCTTTTCGTGCTCGACTTCAAGACATCCTTATGTTTATACATCAACAAACGCCTTATTTTATTCCAGTCTAATAACAAAATGGTCTCATTTTCACTTCTTTAGCCTATGGTCGTGTCCCTACTGCACCGGGCCAGTCCGGTGTTCGGGGCACCGGCTACACTTGGACCAGATATTTCCAAGCACCCTGTAAGAGGAGAGTTGAACTGCCCATGGCAACAACTGCGATCGATACCGTCGTCAATCTGTGCAAGCGCCGCGGGTTGGTGTATCCGGCCGGTGAAATTTACGGCGGTACCCGTTCTGCTTGGGATTACGGTCCGCTCGGCGTGGAGCTGAAGGAGAACCTGAAGCGCCAGTGGTGGAAGACGATGGTGCAATCTCGCGCGGATGTTGTCGGCGTGGATACCTCGATCATCCTGCCGCCGCAGGTGTGGGTCGCCTCCGGCCACGTCGAGGTCTTCACGGACCCGTTGGTGGAGTCGCTGCACACGCACAAGCGTTACCGCGCAGACCACTTGCTGGAGGCCTACGAAGAGAAGCACGGCCACCCGCCGGCTAACGGCCTGGCTGACATCAACGATCCGGAGACGGGCCAGCCCGGCAACTGGACGGAGCCGCGCGCGTTCTCCGGTTTGATGAAGACCTACCTTGGACCCGTCGACGATAAAGAGGGCCTGCACTACATGCGCCCAGAGACAGCTCAGGGCATCTTTGTGAACTTCAAGAACGTCATGACGTCGGCACGCATGAAGCCGCCGTTCGGCATTGCCAACGTGGGTAAGTCCTTCCGCAACGAGATCACCCCGGGCAACTTCATCTTCCGCACCCGCGAGTTCGAGCAGATGGAGATGGAGTTCTTCGTCAAACCGGGCGAAGACGAGCAGTGGCACCAGTACTGGATCGATACCCGCCACCAGTGGTACATCGACCTGGGCATCAACCCGGAGAACCTGCGCCTGTACGAGCACCCGCAGGAGAAGCTGTCCCACTACTCCAAGCGCACGGTCGACTTGGAGTACGCATTCGGTTTCCAGGGCTCTAAGTGGGGCGAGCTTGAAGGTGTGGCCAACCGCACCGACTACGACCTGAAGACGCACGCGGAAGCATCGGGCGAAGACCTGTCCTTCTTCGACCAGGAATCCGGCGAGCGGTGGATCCCGTACTGCATCGAGCCCGCTGCTGGTTTGGGCCGCGCAATGATGGCCTTCCTGATTGATGCCTACCACGAGG
Organism: Corynebacterium sp. CCUG 65737; assembly: GCF_024454115.1. Lineage (NCBI taxonomy): Bacteria > Bacillati > Actinomycetota > Actinomycetes > Mycobacteriales > Corynebacteriaceae > Corynebacterium > Corynebacterium sp. CCUG 65737. The sequence continues at coordinate 14,940 of NZ_JAGPZB010000009.1, read as the reverse complement.
ATGAGGCACCGAACGCGAAGGGCGGCGTCGATAAGCGTGTCGTTCTGAAGCTCGACCGGCGCTTGTCGCCGATCAAGGTCGCAGTGCTGCCGCTGTCGAAGAAGCCGGAGCTTTCCGGCCCGGCAGAGGAACTCGCGGCGGCGCTGCGCCAGCACTGGAGCATTGATTACGACACCTCCGGTGCGATTGGCCGCCGCTACCGCCGTCAAGATGAGATTGGTACCCCGTTCTGCGTCACGTTCGACTTCGATTCGCTCGAGGACAAGGCCGTGACAGTGCGCGAGCGCGACACGATGGAGCAGGAGCGCGTGCCGCTCGACGAGCTGGAAAGCTACCTCGCCGCCCGCCTGGTGGGGTGCTAATGCACTACGTCAGCTGGGATCGCACGGACAGGGACGCCCCGAAGCTGCTCGCAGAGGCAGGCCCGGAGACGCTCGCGGAGTTCACGCACGACAGCGCCACGCTTTCCGACGGCTCCACCTGGACCCTCATCTCCACCCCCGAAGCAGGAGCTAAGGCGACCGTCGCGGAGACTGGCCAAGAGATCGTGTCGGCCCCGGCGTCGCTCAAGCGCGATAAGCAGATCCCGGTGATGATCGGCGGCGAGCCGTACACGCTCATTGCCGAGTCGTCGAAGAACTGGATCATCGACGACGTAAACGGCAACAAGGTCGCCCAATTCACCTCCGATCACAATGGCGTGCGCCGGTCGGTGTTGGAGTTCGACACCTCGAGCGAACTTGCCCACCCGTCGAGCCCAGCTGACCCGGACAGCCAAACGGCTTTGCCGCTGGACCACATCGTCGGGCTGGCATGGGTGTCGCGCCTGGTGCTTGAGTATCGGAAAATGGTCAACACGACGGCGCTGATCGGGCTCATGGTGTTCTTGAGCGTCTTCGTCGTCGCAGTCTGGCTGCTCATTCCATGATCACTGCAACGTGGCGTGGGGATTCGCTGCTCAGCGAAACCGGTGCGCCCCTGGCCCTCTACGATCCCGGGACTGGCACCTTGTCTGCTGACGACGTCAGCATCGAAGTCAAGCACTCGGCCGGGGCAATGAGCTGGAAGGTCACCGGTGAGGTGCGCGACACGGGGGAGAAGTTCTCGGTCCGCACGCGGGGTATCGGCGTGGGAACCCTGACCGCGCGCTGCGGTTCACGCACGTACACGCTCGAGCGGGGCGGTGCGTTCTCTAAAACCCGCACGCTTATCGACGTCTCTGGCGCCCCCTGCGCCACCACCTCACCGAAGAATGGCCTCGACCTCGCCGTCACTCAGACCCGTGACATGCCGTTTGCGGATCTGGTGTTTCTCACGTGGGCGTTGACGCTGATAGACACGCCAGCCCGCCGCACGCTGTACTGAGTCAGCGAAAGCTAGCGTTCATCCCGAACTCAGTCACAAGAGCACCACCTGACACACTTGCCCCGGGCTTTTAGCGCTTCACGGGGCGTGCAGCTGGCGTGGCCTAAGTGTCTGGTGAGGTTGAGTTCGGGATGGATCCGAGTCCTTCCCCGCTCACCATGCCCCTGCTCTGAAGCGGGGCTGTCGTACAAGCTTCGGCTTCGGTCGTTGCAGCGAGCTAGAAGCTGCCGCCGCGACCGCCCATGCCGCCGGCAAAACCGCCGCCTCCGCCTCCGGAGAAGCCACCGCCGCCACCGCCGAAGCCTCCTCCACCGAAGCCGCCACCGCCGCCTCCACCGAGGATGGACCCCCAGATGATTGCGTTGGCCATGGTGTTCATGGACTGGGTGGTCTGCTGGTTGCGGTAGGAGGTGATGTCGTCGTTCGCGGCGTTGACGGCCCGGCGAGCGGAGTCGGTTGCGGCGCGCGCAAACTCGATCGCGTTCTTCGTGTCCTGAGTGCGGCGGTTGAGTGCCTCGGCGTACTGGCGCTTTGCCTCCGCAAGCAAGGTGCGGGCACGGGAGCGAATGATGCGTCCGCGGGAGTTGATCAGGTCTTCCGCACCTTGGATTTGCGCGCTGGCTACCTGGAGCTGCTGGTCCAGAAGCTGCAGGCGGCGCTGCTGGTCGGAGGCGACACCACGGGCCTGGTCGATCTGCTCGTCAATGTCGGCGTCGAGGTGGGTGAGCTCGGTGTACAGCGCCAACGGGTCTGTCTCGGGGCGGTTGCCCATCTGGGAGAGTGCTTCGCGGGCGCGGGAGGAGACGGCGTCGAGGGCGCGGACGTCGATACGCGCGCCCTGATTCGTCTGCTGCTTGAGTCGCTCAATCTCCTGCAGCTCGTCTTGGATCTCCTGGATCAGTGCGGGCAGGTTCGTGCGGGCGGTGGAGATATTTGCCTCTGCGTGTTCGATGGCCCGCAGGTTGGTGTCGGCGACCTCGACCGCGTGCTGGGCGCCGCGGAGAATGTCAATGAGCGCGCCTTGCTGGCCGGCAGGCTGCGCGGCAAGTCCACGCGCCTGCTCGAGCTGGCCCTCCGCTTCCTGAATCGAACCTTGGGCGATGTCGACGTTCTGGGTGATGGAGGAGAGCAGTTGCTCGTCGTAACGCGACTGCAGGTCGCTCAGCGTCGCACGGGCCGGCTCAATGCGGGCGCGCAAATCGACAGCGCGCTGGAAGATCGCGTCCACTTCCTCATTGGCCTTCATGAGCACGCCGCGCATTTCCTGGAACTCCTCCGCCTTGGCCTTGAGCGCTTCTTCGGCTTGGCCGCAGGAGGAGATGATGTCGATGAGCATCGCGCGCTTTTCCGGCTCGGTCTCCGGGATAGCGTCGCCAAGCCGCTGGTGGGTGTTGAATGCGCGCTGCAGATCAGACGTGGCCTGGTTCATGGCGGAGGTGAAGGGGCGAACACGGTCGGCGCCGAACTCTGCGGAAGCGATCTCGAGCTCTTCCTTGCCCAAGCGAATGGACTCGTCGGTCTGGACGAGCGCATCGTGCGCGAGTTCCTCCAGGGTGTGCGTAGGTAAGCGGCCGAGCGATTCGGTGTCGCCCGGGGCCAGGGCCCTAGCGGACTCAAGCTGCTTCCGGTCGCGCTTGTTGTTCTTGTTGCGGCCGTACATGTAGAAGCCGCCGCCGGCGAGAGCTGCCGCACCCAGGCCACCAGCAACGAGCGCTGCGCCCTCGCCGTCGGAGGAGCCGTTCACGGCATTGATCGCGTCCAAACCGGCCGCGCCGTAGTTCTTGCTGGTGAGCTGGCTGTAGGCGGCATCGTACATGGCGTCGATATCACTGCTGTCCCACTGGCTGCCCCCGTTGACGTTGAACTTGCCGTCGGTGGCGATCGCCAAAACGGCCGTGTTCGGGCCCTTGTCCGTGATGGCTTCGCGCACCCACTCGGCGGGGTCCTGGCCACCGAAGGAGTCCATGTAGACGACATACGCGTTGAGCTGCTTGTCCTGCTTCAACTGCTGGATCGCCGATTCGATCTGCTGCTTCTCGGCGCCGCTGAGCACCCCGGCGTCGTCAGTGACGTTCTCGGACAAACCGGTCGGGGACAGCGCAGTCGCTGTCTGCGCGAGCACCTGCTCGTCACCGCTGAACGCAGCGTACGCCAGCGGTGCAGCAGAGAAAGCGGCGGCGCCGGCAAGCGCAGGCACAGCAAGGGCGATGCGGATGGAACGCGGGAAGTTACGCGGAGTCATGCCCACTAGGGTAGCGCGGTTGGTGCCAGACACGCCGTTGTCCGTCCGCGAAAGCGTAAGACCGCGTCTAGGCTCGTGAGCGATGGCTTACCAGTATGAATCTGCCGACACCGCCAGGCGCGTCACGGAGGGGGAGAAAGGCTCGCAGCTCGCCGAGAGTGTGGACTCTCGCGACGCGTTCTCGCGGGACCGGGCCCGTGTGCTTCACTCCGCGGCCCTGCGCCGGCTCGCTGACAAGACGCAGGTTGTCGGCCCGCGTGACGGCGACACCCCACGTACCCGGCTGACGCACTCGCTTGAAGTCGCGCAGATCGCCCGCGGAATCGGCTCCGGCTTGGGCCTCAACCCAGACCTGTGCGAAATGGCGGGACTCACGCACGACATCGGCCACCCGCCGTACGGGCACAACGGCGAAGTCGCGCTCAACGCGCTCGCGCACGGCTGCGGCGGTTTTGAGGGCAACGCACAAACGCTGCGCATTCTCACGCGCCTTGAGCCCAAATTGCTTATCGACGGCACATCCCACGGCCTCAACCTCACCCGCGCCGCCCTAGATGCAGCCTGCAAGTACCCGCGCACGCGGACAAACCCGGACGGCACCGTGAACAGGAAGTACGGCGCCTACGACGAGGACGCGGAGATCCTCGCGTGGCTGCGTGAAGGCCACGTCGACGACCGCCCGCCGATGGAAGCGCAGGTCATGGACTGCTCCGATGACATCGCCTACAGCGTCCACGATGTCGAAGACGGCATTCTGTCCGGACGCATTACGCTCAAGGTGCTGTGGGATCTCGTGGAGCTGGCCGCGCTCGCGCAGAAGGGCGCGGCGGCGTTTGGCGGTACGGCCGAGGAGCTTATCGACGCCGCAGCCCGCCTCCGATCGCTCCCCACCGTCTGCGAAGCTGCCGACTTCGACTACTCACTCCAGGGGTACGTGAATTTGAAGCGGATGACATCGGAGCTGGTCGGCCGCTATGTCGGTGCGGTGGTTTCCGCGACGCTCGCGGCGAAGCCCGAGGGCGCGAAACTGGGGCGCATGCACGGGGAATTGGTCATCCCGCCTGAACCGGAGGCAGAGGTCCGTCTGCTCAAGACCGTCGCCGTGCTCTACGTGATGGATATGCCCGCCCACATTGCGCGGCAGGACAGGCAGCGCGACCGCATCACCCGCGTTTATGACTACCTGCTGGCGGGCGCGCCGGGCACCCTGGACACGATGTTCGCCGCTTGGTGGGCTGACGCCTCCACCGATGCGCAGCGCCAGCGCGTCATCATCGACCAGATCGCCTCGATGACGGAGTCGCGTTTGGAGCGCACAGCAAAGAAGGCCGACGGCCTCGCCGGCTTCTTCACCTAGGCATGGGTCGGTGGGGGGCAGCGGTAGGACCCATCCCGAACTGGATCACTCCTTTAACACTGGTCCCGCCTACGGCTGCCCACGAATCGCATTTAGGGTGTGCCACCTCCGTACCTGAGCTTTTCACTACGAATCCGGCTGATAAACCCTGTCTTGCTGCGCGTGACTTGGTCGGTGGTAAAGAAGATGATCCGATAGCCCCGTGCGGTAGCGCATAAATGGGGTTCTTGGGGTGAGGGGATTGGAGCTGTGGTCCAGTTGCTGGCGGGTATGCGGAGGGGATCGTCGTCGATAAGCACAATGAGGCGGCTATCAACGACGATGGGCGCGGTCCACCCCTCTCCCAGATCAACGTTGCTCCGCACCCACATGCCGTCCTCGGCTATCCACGCGTAGGCCAGGCAGGTTCCAAAGTCGGAGAACCGCGGTGGATCCCAGTCTGCGGAGACAGGGAGGTGGTGGTTTCGGGGGAGGGGATCCTCGAAAGATTGGTTGTAAGCGACGATCTCCTTGAGAGGGATGCCGCTATTGAGCAGGGCAGTGACGGCAAGAAACCCTCCCACCCGGCCTTCGAGACGGCGGAGATCAATGCTCGTGCGTAGAGGTGTGGTTGTGCGGACACCGTCAAGCTCGACAATGTCGTCGTCTTTGATCGGGAACTGGTGGTAGCGGGTCAACTGTGGCCATTTGGATTTCGGAGGCACCGAGCCAGAAGGGAGCACAAGGTCCACGGGCCCGCCGCCGGGCGTCGGAGTCCACATACCGTGTTGTGCTGCGGCCCACCGGCCGACCAAGACGGCTTTCCGCGTCGCCAGAACAGCAGCGGCGCCGCGCACGGTTTCCTTCTCATGGGTTGGTAAACCGCGAAACCAGGCCTGATCAACGAGTGCTTTATCCGCGACGAGGGACAGCGGCCGATTCGCTACAGCGTCTTGATGGGCCCCGTTGCCTGACCAATAGAGACTCGTGGCACTGAGCTCTTGGTAGAGACGGTGGCGTAGCTCAGCCGCTCGATCGGCGCGCTCAGAACCGAGAAGATTGCGCGGCTGTTCATCCCCGATGTTCCCCATACATTGATTGTGAGTGTTCACGCCGCTCTCCGCTAGGCGCCCTGCCCGCATCCTGAGCAAGGTGGGGTGTCGGTTAGTGAGGGCTAGAGTTCATCCCGAACTCAACAACATGCGCCACTTGAGGCGTTTGAAACTTGTGGGAGAAGTGCGGCAGGTGCGACTCAGTTCGGGATGGGTCCTACGCACTCGTGTGCAGGATGCTCCGCATGCTTTACGACGGCGCATTGCCCCGCCCAATCCAGCGCTATTCCGCGTGTCCGGGTGCGCAGGTACTATATGCGCCATGGCTAGGGGCAGAATTCCGGATAGTGACATCGAGGCTATCCGTGAGCGCGCCAACATCGCGGACATCGTGGGGGAGTACGTTCAGCTCAAGCCTGCCGGGCATGACTCTCTGAAAGGCTTGTCGCCCTTCAAGGATGAGAAGACCCCGTCGTTCCATGTACGCCCCGCCCGCGGTTACTACCACTGTTTCTCCACGGGCAAAGGCGGCGATGTCTTCTCCTTCATGATGGAGATGGAGCAGCTCTCTTTCCCTGAAGCAGTCGAGGCGGTCGCGGAGGAGATCGGCTACCACATCAATTACCAGGGCGGATCCACCGGTGCGCGCGATGTGAAGCCCGGTACCCGCGCACGTTTGCTCGCCGCCAACAAGTCTGCGCACGAGTTCTACCGCGAGCAGTTGGAGACTCCGGAGGCTGAGCCTGGGCGACGGTTCCTGCTCGACCGCGGCTTCGACAAAGACACCATTTACCACTTCGAATGCGGCTACGCCCCGGACGGCTGGGACACGTTGACCAAGCACCTGCTGCGCAAGGGGTTTGACGCCCAGGAGTTGCAAGAGGCGGGCTTGTCCACGATGGGGCGCCGCGGTCCCATCGACAAGTTCCGCCGCCGCCTGCTGTGGCCGATCAAGGATGTCGCCGGTAACGTCATCGGTTTCGGTGCCCGCAAGTTGTTCGATGACGACAATATGGGCAAGTACATGAACACCCAGGACACGATGCTCTATCACAAGTCCAAGGTGCTTTTCGGCCTCGATTTAGCGAAAAAGAACATCGCACAAGGCCACCAGTGCGTCGTGGTCGAGGGCTACACCGATGTCATGGCGATGCACGCCGCCGGCATCACCACCGCTGTCGCTGCGTGCGGCACGGCCTTCGGTAAGGACCACATGAGCATCATCCGCCGTCTCATGCTGGACGACAATTACTTTCGTGGCGAGCTCATCTACACCTTCGACGGTGATGAGGCCGGCCAGAAAGCCGCCATGCGCGCCTTCGAGGGCGACCAACAGTTCACCGGCCAGTCCTTTGTCGCCGTCGCTCCGGAGGGCATGGACCCGTGCGATCTGCGCATGGCCAAGGGGGATTCCGCGGTGCGCAACCTGGTGGCCAGCCGCGTTCCCATGTTCGAGTTCGTCATTGAATCGCTGCTCAAGGACTACTCGCTGGATACTCCGGAGGGGCGCCTGCAAGCTTTGCGGCGTACCGTCCCCGTCGTCGCCCAGATCCGCGACACCCCACTACAAACCGAGTACGCCCGCCAGCTCGCAGGATGGGTCGGTTGGCCGGACCCGAATGAAGTGATCCGCCAGGTCCGCCAGGAAGCGAAGAACCCGTCGAATAAGGGCAACAAGCGTTCTGCGTGGGAGAACGCGACCCCCGCAGCTTCCGATGGCGGCTCCGGCGCGCCGGGTGCTCCCGCCTTCCAGGTGCCTAACCCGGAGGACCCGCGCCTGTGGGCACAGCGTGAGGCTATCAAGGTGGCGCTGCAGTATCCGGGTGCTGCCGGCAGCTACTTCGACGGCATCAACCCAGACGCATTCACCGATCCGGCGTACCGGGCCGTCCGCGACGCCATGGCCAAGGTGGGCGGAGCGGCCAATGCTGGCGCTTCAGAGAGTGCCGGCCCAGCGTGGATCGCGAATGTCGCCGCAGAAATGGCCGATGTGACCGGCCGAAACTTCGTCTCTGAGCTCGCGGTCGAAGAAATTCATGCGGCGGACCCGAGCGCTTACGCCGACTCTGTGCTCTCCCGTCTCCAGGAGGTCAGGGTGGGTAACCAGATCGCGCAGCTGAAGTCGCAGCTGCAGCGTATGCGGCCGAGCGATGATGAGATGGCGTACAACGCCTTGTTCTCTGACCTGGTCGCGCTGGAGCAAGCGCGCCGGGAGCTCAACGACCGCGCCTTCCGCGGATGAGTCTGAAAACGTCTCTCCCCGCTAATATATAGCCTTATGAGCGTTCTGGTTTTGGATCCTCGATGGCCGGACATGATCTCCATCGGTGTCGCCGGCCGGGTGAAGGGTCCTGTCATCTTCACTGACGAGGTGCCCATTGCGGCCCGGTGGAACTTCGGTGACCTCGTTCGCGGGGAGGATGCCGAGGGGCAAGGGTGGCTGGTCACGACCGATCTCCACGATCCCGTTGTGCAAGAACGCGTGGAGGCGGGCGAGGAACTCGTGCAGGTGTCCTCGCTGTTGGATCCGGTGTATCAGGCGCAGCGGGTCATGCGCGCGGCGCGCACCCGCGGAGAGTGGGAAATGGGCCAAACCCATGAGTCGTTGCTGGAGTACCTTGAGCAGGAATCGGCCGAGTTCGCGGATGCTGTACGCACAGAGCAGGGTGACGAGGAGATGAAGAAGGAGCTCTCTGACCTGCTTCTCCAGGTGCTCTTCCACGCTGAGATCGCAAACCAGCGTGGAGCTTTCTCTTTCGCTGATGTCGCGCAGGCGTTCGTGGACAAGATGAAGAGCCGTGCGCCCTATCTGTTCAACGGCAGCACCGGCACCGTGGCTAAAGCTGAACAGGTCCGGTTGTGGGCCGAAGGAAAGAAGCGAGAGATTACGGGCGGGGGTAGCCGTCGTTAAGCGATGCGCTAGCGGCTGGTCACCAATGCGGCCGTTGGAGGGACGTCGCGCGCAGTGACGGAAGAGGAAACTGTTGCTGCAGGGGCACTTTTCTTGGCAGTTCTTTGGGGATGCAAGGATTGGTGAGCCCGCGCGGTAGAGTGTTCGATCGTGACTGCGCCCCGCTACTACGCCCCGAAATCCCCGCCGCCGACTCGGCAAAACGGGCGTGCCGGAGGGTGCGGTGCGGTTCTGGGCGTGGTGATGGCGATTGTACTCATCATCGCGATCGTTTTCTGGCTGTTCAGCAGCATGGGCAACCCGGTGTCCCAGCAGCAACGTCAACCGGTGCCTACGGACCTCCCGCCCGCAGCAGCGCAATCGCCGCCGCTTATCGACGTCCACGGCCCCGGCCGAACCTCTGACCTCCTCGCTGAGTGGGCCGCCCCGATTGCCGAGTCCACCGGCATCGACCCCCAGGCAGTGCGCGCTTACGGCAACGCTGAACTTATTGCCCGTGAGTCGTGGCCGAGCTGCAACCTGCACTGGAACACCCTTGCCGGTATCGGCTGGGTCGAAACGCGCCATGGCACCTATACGGGCCGGATGTTCGACCCGGCCCGGCTGAACGAGAGCGGTGTCGCCGACCCCGCCATCATCGGTCCCGCCCTGGACGGTAGCGAAGGCTTCGCGCGTATCGACGACACTGACGGTGGCCACTACGACAACGACACTGAGTATGACCGTGCGGTCGGCCCGATGCAGTTTATTCCCGAGTCCTGGTCCCGCTATAGCCGCGATGCCAACGGCGACGGCTACGCCGACCCGCAACAGATCGACGATGCAGCGCTGACCGCCGCCAACCTGCTCTGCTTTGGCGGGCGCGACCTGTCCGCGCCGGAGGACTGGCAGGCGGCGATCTTGGGGTACAACCACTCCAACGATTACGTCATCCGCGTCCGCGACGCCGCCGCGAACTACGCGCTGGACCAGCCCGCGCACCGATAGTCGCGAGCGCAGACGGCGGGGCAGTTTTTCTGGAAGAATCGGGGGCGGACAATCCCACCTCTGATTCGAAGGAGATTTTCAGTGGCTGACATCATGCTGACGTACGCACGTGAAATCATGGACTCGCGCGGCAACCCGACCGTTGAGGTTGAGGTCTTCCTCGACGACGGTTCCCACGGCATTGCTGCGGTGCCCTCCGGCGCGTCCACCGGTGAGCACGAGGCGCACGAGCTTCGCGACGGCGGCGACCGCTACGGCGGCAAGGGCGTCCAGAACGCCGTGACCAACGTCAACGAAACCATCGCGGATGCCATTGCCGGCATTGAGGCGGATGACCAGCGCGTCCTTGACTTGGCCATGATTGAGCTGGACGGCTCCGACAACAAGAAGAACCTCGGTGCTAACGCGATCCTGGGTGTCTCCATGGCGAATGCCAAGGCTGCTGCTGACTCCGCTGGCCTGCCGCTGTACCGCTACATCGGCGGCCCGAACGCGCACGTCCTGCCGGTGCCGATGATGAACATCCTCAACGGTGGCGCACACGCGGACTCTGGCGTGGATGTCCAAGAGTTCATGATCGCCCCGATCGGTGCCGACACCTTCACCGAGGCGCTGCGTCAGGGTGCAGAGGTCTACCACGCTCTGAAGTCCGTGATCAAGGACAAGGGCCTGTCCACCGGCCTGGGCGATGAGGGCGGCTTCGCCCCCTCGGTCGACTCCACCCGCGCCGCTCTCGATCTGATCGTCGCAGCGATCGAGAAGGCTGGCTACAAGCCGGGTGCCGACATCGCCCTGGCTCTCGATGTCGCTTCTTCCGAATTCTTCGAGAATGGCTCCTACAACTTCGAGGGCGGCCAGCACTCCGCGGAGGAAATGGCCAAGGTCTACGCTGAGCTCGTTGAGGCGTACCCGATCGTCTCCATCGAGGACCCGCTGGATGAGAATGACTGGGACGGTTACGTCAAGCTCACCGAGGAGCTGGGCGACAAGGTGCAGATCGTTGGCGATGACTTCTTTGTCACCAACCCCGACCGCCTGGCCAAGGGCATTGAGCAGAACGCTGCGAACGCTCTGCTGGTGAAGGTCAACCAGATCGGCACCCTGACCGAGACCTTCGACGCTGTCGAGCTGGCGCACCGCAACCGCTACGCCACCATGATGTCCCACCGCTCCGGCGAGACCGAGGACACCACCATCGCCGACCTGGCTGTCGCGCTGTCTTGCGGCCAGATCAAGACTGGTGCTCCGGCCCGCTCTGAGCGTGTGGCGAAGTACAACCGCCTCATCCGCATTGAGGAAGAGCTCGGCCCGGCTGCTGTGTACGCCGGCCGCAACGCTTTCCCGCGCTACAACAAGTAGCGTTCGTTTCCGGGGCAATGTTCTGAGCGTTGCCCCGCAGCGCGTCGCGCGGGGTCGTGGGGTGGGCGCGAGTACACTTCGTATTCACTATGGCCACACGATCCCCACGCGACTCAGGGCGCGACGCGGCGCAGCGTAACGCACGCGGCGGTAGAACGCAGCGTGACCCGCAGCGCACCCCTGAACGCGCGAACGAGCGCAGCGCACGCCGCGCCCCGCACCGTCTACCACGGACGGTGCCGGTTGCCAGCCGTGATGCCGCACGGGCCAAGGCGCGCGCGAAGAAACCGCGCCGCATGGAGATGCTCAAAGGCGACATTGTCGGCGTGGCCGTCCTGATCACCGTGGTGCTGATCGTGCTGATTGCTATCGCGGTGCCCCTGCGCAACTACTACAGCGGCCGCGAAGAGATCGCCCGGTTGGAAGCGTCGATCGAATCGAAGAAGCAGCAAAAAACTGAGCTCGAAGAGAAAATCGATCGTTACAACGATCCCGCTTACGTTGAACAGGAAGCCCGCCGACGCCTAGGCATGATGGCGCCCGGTGAGACGGCGTGGCGCATCATCGACCCGCGCATGCAGTCGGATGCAATCACAACGTCGCGCGGTGACGAGATTGACCCGGACACCCCGTGGCACACCGTGATATGGGATTCGCTCCGCGAGATCCCGGGAAAGCAACCCGAGACCGAGGGCGCGCCTGAAGAGCCTCCGGCACCCGAAGAGCCACCGGCACCTGCGCCCGAGGAACCACCGGCCGAGCCGGCTGAAGCACCTGTGGAACAATAGCGTCCATGAGGGAAGACCTAGAGATTGTCGCCCGCCAGCTCGGGCGCGAGCCGCGCGGCGTACTAGCCATCGCGTACCGCACGCCCGACGGCCAACCGGCTGTGGTCAAGACCGCGCCCAAGCTTGACGACGGCACCCCGTTCCCCACCCTGTACTACCTCACCGACCCACGCCTGACCGCTGAGGCTTCCCGCCTGGAGGTCGCGCAGGTGATGAAGTGGATGGAATCCCGTCTGGGCACCGACCCAGACCTCAAGGCGGACTACCGTGCCGCCCACGAGCACTACCTGGCCGAACGCAACGCCATCGAGGACCTCGGCACCGACTTCTCCGGTGGTGGCATGCCGGACCGGGTGAAGTGCCTGCACGTCCTGATCGCCTACGCGCTGGCAGAGGGGCCAGGCCGCGTCCGCCTGGGCACGGAAGCGGTCGCTCTCGCAGCCGAGCACGGCAACATGCGCGGCACCGCGATCCCGGAAGACTGGCCGACATTGGACGATCTCGGCATCACGCTCGAGGAAGCAGGGGAGGGCCTGGCATGACGGCCGGGAAAACCGTCGCGGCTGTGGACTGCGGCACGAACTCCATCCGTTTGCTTATCGGTGCCATCGAGGAGGACGGTGCGCTTCGGGAAATCACCCGCGAAAACACCATCGTCCGTCTCGGGCAGGGGGTGGACGCCACCGGTCGCCTCGCTCCCGAAGCCATTGAGCGCACGCGCGAGGCTCTCGCCGCGTACGTCGACCGCATGGAGGCTGAAGGCGTATCCGCCGTGCGTATGGTGGCCACCTCCGCGACCCGCGATGCGTCCAACCGTGACGACTTTTTCGGCATGACCGCCGAGCTTCTCGGCCGCATACAAGACGGCGCCCAAGCCGAAGTCATCAGCGGGGAAGAGGAAGCGGACCTGTCGTTCACGGGCGCGACCCTCGACATTGATTCTGACCGCGGCCCGTTCTGCGTCATCGACTTAGGCGGCGGTTCGACTGAGTTCATTGTCGGTACCGCAGCGGGGGAGATCCTCGGTGCTTACTCCACCCAAATGGGCTGCGTCAGGTTGACGGAGCGCATCCTGCGCAGTGATCCGCCGACGGGGGAGGAGACGAGTGAGGCGCGGGGGTACGTCGATAAGCAAATGGCGGAGGCCGCGGAGACCGTGCCTGTCGCGCAGGCTGCGACGTTTGTGGGGTGCGCGGGAACATTCACCACGCTCAGCGCGCTGGCGCAGGACCTTGATTCCTACGATCCCGAGCGGATCCACATGTCCGACATCCCGTTTGCGCGGATGCGGGAAGTCACCGGATGGCTGCGGTCAGTGACAGCGAAGGAACGTGCGGCGAACCCCGTGGTGCACCCCGGGCGTGCCGACGTCATCGGGTCCGGGTCTGTCATCGTCGAGCAGATGATGACCGCGTTCGAAGCGCACGGAGCCGTGTCTTTCGTGATCAGCGAAAAAGACATCCTCGACGGGATTGTCGCGGGGCTGGTTTAGGCTCTAATCCTCGTCGGGTTCGTAAATCTCGTGCTCGAGCTCCGGCCCGGTGCTCTTCTTGCCGCGCTTGAGATCCTTCACCTCGCGCATACGCGGCTCCGGGTCGAGCTGATTCGCGATGGCTTTGCGCGTCGAGCGGACAACCTGCTGCGTCACAGGCGAATTGACCACTTTCTGGGTGGTGTCGACGATCTGGTGGTATCGCTTGCGCCCCGCCTTCGTGCCAAACACGTACCCGGCTGCTGCTCCGACGACGAACTGAATCATGCGCCCGAGTCTACCTGCTCGCAGTTGTTCGTCGAGAGCGAGGCTTTCGCTTAACGACGAAACCCAGCGCATTCCTGTGCTGGGTTAATCTGCTCCCGCAACTGGGCTCGAACCAGTGACCCTTCGATTAACAGTCGAATGCTCTGCCAACTGAGCTATGCGGGAATGCTGCTGTGCAACGTTTTGCTACTTTAGCCCGTAGGTGTTCACAGTGACAAATCGCCAGTAAGTACGCGCTTTTCGGCTTCGTTCGGTAGTGTGGTGCCCGGTTTCATTGGGCTGAGCGCGCGCGGATATACTGACTCGCTGCGAGGGGCTATAGCTCAGTCGGTTAGAGCCGCGGACTCATAATCCGTTGGTCGCGGGTTCGAGCCCCGCTGGCCCCACTTATTAGGCATGGAACCCGTGTGTTCGGTGTCATGTGCCTGGTTTTCCGACTCGGCCAATTTAGTTTCCGTGTTGGTGATATAGTCAGGAAAGTCCTTGCGGTTAACTGTCAAACCGCTGTCTATGGACTGCCTGTCATTTTCCCGTTCGCCTCGCTCAACGCGGTCGTTGCGCCCGGCGTTCGCCTTTTCCCACATGGAGACACAATGAAGATGAACCTCCGCCGCGCGCTCGCCGGCTTCACCTCGGGAGCCATCGCGGTATCTGCGCTGGTTGTTCCCTCCGCCGTTGCTCAGGAGGCGACGACGACTGACGTTAATCTGCCGCTTGCTTGCTATGTTCAACCGAAGGGTAGCGCTGCATTTGCAAGAACCTCCCTTGATCTCGGTAATGACTTTGCACTCGCTTTCAAAGCAACCGCACCTGACACTGTGCAGGTTGGCGAGGAATTCGAGTACGTAATTGACCCCGGTTCAGTCGCTTTTCCCACTGTCATGAGTGCGCAAGGAAAAACGGTTGCCGTAAAGCGTTTATCCCAAGCCAATCTGTGGATCGATCTTCCGGACAACGTCGAGCTCACTTCTTTCGAATTTGATCAAAACACTCCTCGTAAATTCAGTGTTCTTGAAGAGGGGGGTCGTCTTCGTTTTGTCGGTGAGCAACAACGCAAAGACCCTGGGACCTGACCCCTTTTTGGTGGACACCTGATATCCAGCCCGGTTGGGCTGGGAAGAAAGGTAATCTACCACCATGT
>NZ_JAGPZB010000008.1:0-108935 GCF_024454115.1 Corynebacterium sp. CCUG 65737 | reverse complement strand
ATTTTGCGGTATTTCGACCCAAACCTTTTAAGAGAGAGACACAGACACGCATTGCAGGCACATGTCTACGACACAGAGCGTCCTCGTTGAGGGCACGCTGCAGGGGTTGCAGCTATGTGACACGGGACACAATCGCAATCAAGGTGTCTCTTCTTATTTAGATTTTCTTCAAAAAGTGGAAAAATTACGAAACGAAAACCATTTACGCTGCTCAACGTATGTTTTTGTGTTTCGTAGTTTTGTTCTTTTCGTTTACGAGATTACGAAATGACCCGCAAATACCTACCGTGACCTGCGGTGATGTGTTTCGTATTTTTCTGCGTAATTTCACGTCGCCCGAAGCAGACACCCTGCCGTGTGCTTGCTGCAGGGCTGCGGCCGTCCCTCCATGTGGAGCGTCAGTGTCGATGCTGTAACTTAAACGTACATACATTTGTGGCGCTCTCGTTACGTGTCTGTGCATTGCCGAGCTCTTTACTGTTGTGTGTGGGCGCGCAGCCGTAGTGTCCGTGCCACTCCGAGTAGGGCGCGTCGTACCCCAAACCCATGTTCAATTAAATTCCAATCCAGAGAGGTCTTGCACTGTTGCGGTGCGGTTGTCTTCTTTCTCACCGTATTGGACCCTGCGAAATTAATTGGATACGATAGGCCCATGTTGATTTCAGGTTCCGTTTTCATGCGGCCGCTCACCAGCCGCTAAGGCGGTTTTCTCCCTCCCGCAGGTTAGAAACCGCTCCGGTCCTTTAGCCGGGCGGCCATTTGCCATGCCCGGCTCCGTTTCAACTCCACGGAGCACACCTGATGTCTACATACGGATACGGCCGTCACGAACATGGCCAAAATTTTCTCACAGACCACAAGATCATCAACTCCATCGTCGATCTTGTAAAACAAACCTCCGGCCCCATCATTGAGATCGGGCCAGGAAGCGGTGCCCTCACTCACCCGATATCCCACTTGGGGAGGGCAATAACGGCAGTTGAGGTAGACGCAAAACTAGCTGCCAAACTCACAAAAAAGACCGCCTCGGCGTCGGTCGAAGTGGTCCATGATGATTTCCTCAACTTCCCGTTACCCGCCACTCCCTGCGTCATTGTGGGAAACATTCCCTTTCACCTCACCACTGCCATTCTTCGAAAGTTGTTGCATGCGCCGGCATGGACTGCCGCTGTACTCCTCATGCAGTGGGAAGTCGCTCGCCGCCGGGCCGGGGTAGGTGCAAGCACGATGATGACAGCTCAGTGGTCCCCATGGTTCACGTTTCACCTTGGTTCCCGAGTACCAAGGTCTGCTTTCCGGCCACAGCCAAACGTTGACGGGGGGATCTTAGTGATCCGCCGGGTGGGTGACCCGAAGATCCCGATAGAGCAACGCAAAGCCTTTCAGGCGATGGTGCACACCGTTTTCACCGCCCGGGGACGCGGGATAGGGGAAATTCTCCGAAGGGCAGGGTTGTTTTCATCACGTTCAGAGACACAATCATGGTTGCGCTCGCGAGGAATCGACCCCGCAACCCTACCTCCCAGATTGCACACCAGCGACTGGATCGATCTCTTCCAGGTGACTGGTTCCTCTTCACCGCGCCATCGGCCCATTTCACAATCGGGAAGTAGTCAACGCCCTCCTCAACGGAAAAATCGAGGCCGGCGGCGGTAATCCCCCCACCACCAAAACCGAAATCCACCAGTAGTAGTGAACGACCCATGTTCGTCTACCGTGAGCCGCGTTATGGCAGTGACGTGTTCTCGTCGGGCACAGTCATAGTTCCCGGCGTTGCCAGCGACAGGGTTCTACACCCAGCAGCGGGACCGATCAAAATCACCCGCACGGGGAACGACCCTGCTGGTGGTTTCGATTTTGATGAAAGCGAGGAGACATAGCCCCTCGCCAACTCCCCGTAGCTGGCGAACAGTAGCTCCTGGCGCTGGCGCTCGTTGGTGAGTTTGCGTGCCACATCGAAAGCCTTATCGACTTCCCGGTCCAAGTTGTTGTGGGCCTTGAGCAGAATTGGGTCCATCGATAACGGGTTGTAGTGCTCCGCGAGTGACCGCTGGGGGTGCCGCTCGCGTGCCCGCAGCACCAACTGTCCAGCGTCGATGATTCGCTGCTGCGCCTTCTCATCTAGTTCACACAGAGCTGGTCCGCAGTTGTAGCTCCCGATGTACTCCGAAAAACGGAAAAAATAAATAGTGGGGATACATCAACCTTCCACTTTCCATTCTTCCGGCTCAGAGTATTGAGGGGTCTGGGACCGGGTCCGTAAACCCTTTATGTTTTTCGCGCACAGCGGTTTTTAGCGACGCACCCTATAGGTTTTCCGCAGAACCTATATGTGTTTCTGTGCACCCCCATATGTTGTCTGTTTCTAGCGGTATTTCGTTGTACTTTGCGCATCGAATAGTTATTTATCGACGACACTCCGTCGAGTTCAAATTTAACGTGTAGTGCTTAACCTCTGCGATGAACTCTTTGATCCCGGGACGTGATGAGGACTGGGGCTATTGTGCTCCCCCGAACGCTACGGCCCGGGGACACGAGGCTGTGTCGCAGGTGCAAGCGAGAGGACCAGGAGCGAAACACAGACCGCTGAGTCGACGCAGTCACGGTAAAGACGGAGCCGTCTAGGCGGTGCTCGAGGTTGCGCGAGATACGGTGACGCTGGGCGTCGGTAAGCGATGCGCATTCGGCGACATCGATGGAAAGCTGGACTTTGCCGTCCGTCGTGTTGATGCCCTGGCCGCCTGGAGTCGACGATTTCGCGAAACGCTCCGCGAGATCGGCGGCGATGACCGCGCCGTCGGGGATCCCCGGGCCGGGCGCTATGGTCAGGTCGTTCATGCCGCCCAGCCTAGGTGCCCACAACCCTTTCTCGTCTCGGCGGAAGCGGAGACCGCGTCGCGACGGCCGGGATCCAGCCTCAGTATTATCCTCGTCACCGGTTGATTCGAACGCTTTTTGCTCCTCCTTCTCCCGTCGGGCTTCGATTTCAGCGGCCTCCATAGGTGGCAGTGATCGCTGGATCCCTCGAACTACCGGTTCCGATCAGCGGTCGAAGGATTTTCGCAGCAGCCGGACCTGCGGCGCCGGTGCCGCCGCCGTAGCCTGACGAGCATCCCCGCCATGACGGCCATCACGACGGCGGTCCCGGCACCGATGATCCAGGGATTACCGAGGAGCCCACCGACGCCTGCAAGTGCTCCGCCCGCCGCGATGAACGGCAGGCCGCAGCAGAGCAGCGACGGAAGCGCGCAGCATGCCAGCAAGAGCAGCCCGGTCACTGCAGCGACGACGGGACCGGCGCGCCATTCGTCGCGGTCCTGATCGGCGCTCATCGTCTGCTTCAGGATGAGATCTCCCCGATTGCCTGCGTTGCCGTTCATGCGCAGCACGACAGCAGCGACGGGTCGGTGGTGAAGGCCTTCGCGGCGATCCGGATGCCCTCGGCCATGGTCAGGTAGGGGGCCCAGGCGTTGGCGACCTCGGCGACGGTCCTGCCGAGCACGTGGACGCCTGCGGCGGCGAGCTCCCCGGCGTCCTTGGCGACGGCGGTCAGGCCGAGGATCTCGTTCGTCTCGGCGTTCACGACGATCTTGATGAACCCGCGGGTGTCGCGGTTCACCAAGGCGCGGGGCACGTGGTGCAGGGGCAGGACGCGGCAGTCGCAGCGGATCCCCGCGGCGAGGACGTCCTTCTCGGTCATCCCGACCGCGCCGATCGCGGGCCCGGTGAACGTCACCCGCGGCAGGCGGGCGTAGTCGACGGACCGGTCGGCGTCGGCGAACGCGTTCTCGGCGACGAGGGTGCCGTGGTGGGCGGCGACGTAGACGAACTCGGGGTGCCCGGTCACGTCGCCCGCGGCCCAGACCCGCGGGTTCGAGGACTGCAGCCGGTCGGAGACGACCACCTCGCCGGAGTCTCCGGTATTCACCCCGACCGCATCGAGGTTCAGGCCATCGGTGACGGGACGGCGTCCGAGGGCGACCAGGACCTGGTCGGCGCGGAACTCCTGCGAGCCGCCGGACAAGGCGGCGGTCACGACGGCCTCGCCTCCCGTGGCGCGGGAGACCCGGGTGGGCACTGCGCGGCTGACGACGCGGATGCCCTCGTCGGCGAACACCTCCTGGAGCGCCTTCGACACCTCCGGCTCCTCCTTCGAGGCGAGCCGGGACCGCACGAGCAGCGTGACCTGCGAGCCGAGGCGGGCGAACAGCTGCGCCTGCTCCAGGGCGACGTAGCCGCCGCCGAGCACCAGCAGCGACTCGGGGACCTCCGTCAGCTCCATCGCCGTGGTCGAGGTCAGGTATCCGGTCTCCTCCAGGCCGTCGATCGGCGGTGCCCACGGGCGAGAACCAGTCGCGACCAGGTAGTGGTGGGCCTCGATGGTCTCGACGCTTCCGTCGGATCCGGCAACATCGAGAACCGGCGCATCAGGGGTGCCCACGAACGAGGCGTCGCCGCGGAGGACCTGCCAGCCGTAGGAGTCGGCGACGTCGGCGTACTTCTCGCCGCGCAGCGACTCCACCAACGCTTGCTTCCCAGCGATCAGCGCGGGCATGTCGACGGGATCCGCCGTCGTCGCGATCCCGGGGAACCGGGTTGCGGCGTCGACCGCGACGTGCCGCGCGCCGGCCGCGGCAATGAGCGCCTTCGACGGGACGCAGCCCGTGTTCACGCAGGTGCCGCCGAGCGTCCCGCGCTCGATCATCACCACCGACTTCCCGAGCGTGCTGGCGCGGATCGCAGCGGCGAACGCGCCGCCTCCCGATCCGATGATGGCGAGATCGTACTTCGTAGGCATCGCTGCTCCTGTCAACTCTTGGCTTTCTGCTCTGTCTCAGCCATACTGGACCTTCCAGTGCAGGGGAAGGTCAAGCGCGGCCACGGAGGGAGACAGTAATGTGGATCGGAGAACTCGCCGAGAGGGCGGGCACTACCGCGAAGACCCTTCGCTTCTACGAGGAACAGGGCCTTCTGCCCCCGACCGAGCGCACGCCGTCCGGATACCGCGACTACGCGCCCGAGACGGTCGCTCGGATCGACTTCATCCACCGCGGCCAGGCCGCGGGCCTCACCCTCGCCCAGATCCGCCAGATCCTCGACATCCGCGACGGCGGCCATGCGCCCTGCGAGCACGTGCGCGACCTGCTTGACGTGCGCCTCGCTGAGATCGAGCAGCAGATCGCGCAGCTCTCCGTGCTGCGCGACACTATCGCGGACCTTAGCCAGGACGCCGCGCACCCGGATCCTGAAACGTGCAGCACCGATCAAGTGTGTAGGTACTTGTAGACGGCGGGAGTCAATGACTCAAACGCTACAACCCCGATATGCGCTAGCGCATGTCGATGCCGCCGGTGCCCACCTCGATGATTTTGGTGGTGGCCGCGATAGCACACAGCAGCGGCATCGGGGCGGAGGCCTGCAGCGCGAAGTGGTGGACTCGGAAGGACGCGTTGTTCACGCCGATTTCGTCCGCAGCCTGGGTGATCTCCAGACGAGTCTTGGCGATCTTTTCCGCAGATGGCCCGCACTAGCTGCCGAAGGCGTAATGCCCGAAGCTTAAGAAGCCGAACGCTTTCATTGGATAACACTCCTTTTGATGGTGTTAACGAGAGGGAGTAACTTTGCAACGACATACCGTGGAGTTCAAATTTAACGTGTAGCGTTATTGACGCTTCGCGTTATGGGGGATAGGGTGAAGCATGATCCAGTCGTTCGCTGACAAGGACACTGAGCGTCTGTGGAATCGAGAGCGGGTTCGCTCGATCGATTCCCGCATTCACTCAGTAGCGCTGCGCAAGCTTCGCCAGCTTGGGTACGCGCAGACTCTTGATGAGTTACGGATTCCCCCGGGAAACCGGCTCGAGGCGTTAAAAGGTGATCGGCGGGGTCAGTTCAGCATACGAATCAACGACCAGTGGCGGATCTGTTTTCGGTGGTCCGCCGCGGGGCCAGAGGAGGTTGAGATCGTTGACTACCACTGACAAGCTCCCTCCGGTTCACCCCGGTGAGATCCTCATGGAGGACTTTCTCAAGGAAATGGGGATCACCCAGCACAAGCTCGCCGTCTCCATCGGCGTTCCGCCCCGCCGGATCAACGAAATTGTTCACGGTAAGCGCGCTGTAACCGCGGACACTGCTCTTCGTCTAGCGAAGTTTTTCGAGATGAGCCCCCAGTTCTGGCTCGGGTTGCAGACCCAGTACGACCTGGATGTGGCAGAAGACAAAATCCTCGCCGAGATCGAGCGAATTCAGCCGGTTCACGCTGTCTCGGCGTAGCGGTTACCCGAACCAGGTCCGTCAGCGTGAGGATATGCACGCGGATGATTCGAACTAGGGAATTTGGGGCCGCCGTCGCGTGGACTTGAGTTCCGAGCGCCGCTTTTTCGCTTCGAGACGGCGTCGCACCGAGCCGCGCGTCGGCTTCGTCTTCCGCCGCGGGGGAGGCGGCGGGGCGAGCGCCTCCCGCAATAGGGTGGCCATGCGCTCGCGCGCCTCAGCACGGTTGCGGACCTGAGACCGCTGCGTCGACGCGCTCACGGTGAGCACCGTGCCGTCCAGGCGGTGTTCTAGGTTGCGCAGGGCGCGGCGGCGTTGGGCGTCGGAAAGCGATGCGCATTCCGCGATATCGATGGAGAGCTGCACTTTGCTGTCCGTCGTGTTGACGCCCTGGCCGCCCGGGCCCGACGCCTTCGCGAACCGCTCCGTCAGATCCGCGGCGGCGATGACGAGGCCGCCGGGGATGCCCGGGCCGGGTGCGATGGTCAGGTCGTTCATACCGCCCAGCTTAGTTAGAGTTGTTTCCGGATCAGACCCGCCGTGCGAGATCAGGGTAGTGTACGACCACTCCGTCACCGTCGACCTCCAACTCGACGTCGACTCCCCGTGTTCTGCTTTTGTATCGGACAGTTTCAGCATCGACGGAGCGGTAGTACTGGTCTGATGCGATCACCTGGAGGGACGGTATATCAATCCAAGCCATGATCAGCTGCGTTTTCGGAACCTGAGTCTCAAGCAGCGTCAAGCGACGAATAGGCATTGTGTTGGTGAGAGGGCACAGACCGAGATCGCGATCGAGTGCGGCTTTCAGGTCGGCTGACTGGACGATACCGGGGGGATGGTGCGAAAAGGCAGGTAGCTTTCGACTGAAACTCGGTCGAGTTCAAGTTCAACGTGTAACGCGGGGTGTTAATGACGCTTCGCGTTATTGGGGTAGTTTGAAGCGTAGCTCAGTAGTTCACCGACAAGGACGCTGAACGATTGTGGAATCGAGAGCGAGGTGGAGATTTTGACTACCACTGCCAAGCTCCCCCTATACATGAACTAGCCCCCGAAAGTTGGACTGGTTTAATTCTAGGCTGTGAGGGGTTCAAGGGTCTGATTCTGATACTGCATCGGGGTCAGGCCCTTTCAGCGAACTTCGTGCTCTCAATGAAAACTGCTCCCCACTAGTCGGTAACTGATTTCTCAGTCCAACTAATGGGGTGCAGTTCACCCCAGGCTGGCGGGGTTTTTACTTGTGCTCATTGCTGGCCACCGCCCAGGAGCCGAGCGAGACGGTGGATCTGCTGATCACTCAGCGGGGGAGCAGCGGCGATGCGGCTCACGGCCGACTCGATATCCTCAAATGTCGGCTGGCGGCCGGTGGGGCGTTTGAGGGCCTCGAGGTCAGCCCTCTCGATCTTGATGCGCCCACCGATTTTCCTGGCGCGCAGATGCCCCTCGGAGATGTACTTGCGGAGGGTGGAGTAGCCGCCGAAACCTTCGGCCACCGCATCCTGCAGGGTAAGAAGTGTTTTCTCGTCTTCTAGTGACGGTAAGGCGAATGCGCCCATGGAAACTCCCGGTAGCGTTTCTCCTTCCGTCAAGAAGGCGCTACCGGAGCCAATCGGCGCTCCGGCCCGGGGTCCATCCCCTCAGGCGTATTCGGCGAGCCCGTTCCGTCGCGCGGGCCAGTGGCGACCATTGTCGCCAGACGTCCAATCCAATGACGCCCCAGGCAATTACTCCCGTCATGCTGCAGATGAAGGATAGTCACACCAGCACAACGTGACACCAGAATAACACGGATGAGCGGCCCAGAGCGTGACTGAGCGCTGTGAAGTTGTAGTTATGTGAAACGTGGTGGTCCAGTTCAACATATAGTGCTCTGCCGTAATTACTCTTCTGATATTGATCAATTTGGGGCTGCGCGTTCAGGTATAAGTAATCGGTTATCCATTAAACTCTCTAAAGCTGGATCTGGAGCGACCTTGTTTATGGGGAGTAACTTGCGCGACTGGAGGCGTGTCCCGTGAGGACTAGAGCAGGCTACATTGACCGAAGTAAGCTGAAGAACTGGGCCGATACTCGTAATTCGGAGTCTGAACTCCCGCGTCTGGTTCGTCGTCTCATCCTTGAAACGACACCGGGGTTGGTCCAGCTAGGGATGCCCGCAGGCGACGGCGTGGCAGCAGGGGATTGGGACGGTTCTGTTCGGGCAACCGAAGCGACGGCTTGGGTTCCAGATGGTTTGTCGGTATGGGAGTTGTCGGTTAATTCCAGCCCTAACAAGAAGGCCGATGAGGACTATTCTAAGCGAACAGACACTCCAGACGGCACACGGACCGCTGAATGCACCTATATCGAAGTGATCCTGCGCACTTGGACGGCACGGGACAAGTGGGCTACAAATAAGCGAAACGACCAGGTCTGGAGAGACGTCAAGGCTTTCGGGCTTGATGATATCGAGACCTGGCTTGAGGCCGCCCCAATTACATGGGCGTGGCTGTCGGAAGAACTGGGGCTTTCTCCATACGGACTTCGCACCGGTCTGACCTGGTGGCGCGATTGGGCAGCACAAACGAATCCAACATTGATACCGAAAGTTGTGCTCGCCGGTCGAACTGACACTGCCAAGGATCTTGAAGACCGGCTTGGTTCATCCGGCTCCGTCACTACGATTGCTGGCGCCTCGATGGAGGAAGTATGCGCCTTCATCGCTGCGATCGCCGTCAACCTTGATGACCAGGGCAGCGGCCAGATGCTCGCACGGCTCGCATTCGTCGACGACATATCCACATGGAGGCAGTTGACAACCTCGTCCCAACCGCTCGTCTTGGTCCCTCGCAGGCCCGAGTTGGCAAGCGAGATCCCCGCAGGTACTGTGCACAACTTTTGTGTGCCGGTTGTCTCCAACGAAGGTGCCGACGTCACACTTCCAGCGTTGGATGCTGCTGAGGCAGCAGTCGCGCTGACGAGCGCCGGAGTCACAGATAGAGATAGGGCCGATGAGCTCGGTAGGCTCGCACGGCGAAGCTTGACCGGTCTGCGGCGAAACTTGGCTGTAAAGGCCGTCCTGCATCGACCGACCTGGGCTGATGCGAGTCCGTCCCGAAACTTCCGATCAATCCTGTTGGTTGGCTCCTGGGGAGACAATGCAGAAGGGGATCGTTCGATCCTCGAGGCGCTCACGGGAACCGACTACGAGTCGTTTAGAGAGGCGATCACAGGAACAGCCGACAATCCTACCGATCCTCTGGTAATCCGCACTGGCGAAGCTTGGCATCTTGTCTCACCGGTGGATGCTTGGATGCTGTTGGTGCCGAAGCTGACTCACGATGACATGAAGCGGTTCGAGACCATCGTCGAGAGGGTCTTCGCAGAGGATGATCCGGCCCTCGACCTACCGCGGGATCAACGGTGGAGAGCATCGATTGATGGCAAAACCCGTCGCTACTCCGGTGACCTCCGCCGCGGCCTCGCTCAGTCGCTCGCTCTATTGGGAATGTACGGCGAAACTGTCGTCTTGTCGGGTGGAGTATCAGGGTCAGACTTCGCAAACTATCTGGTTGGGAAGCTACTCGAATGGGCGCCGACAGATGATACCGGGCGAGCGTGGCAATCATTAGCTGACATCTTGCCCCTCCTCGCTGAGGCCGGGCCGGACGCCTTCCTCGATGCGGTCAGTGCAGCAACAGCGGGCGATGCCCCTCTATTGGCCACCATGTTCCAGGACAACGCCGACGAATCGGGAATCTTCTCGGGCGGAACTCCCCACAGCAATCTGCTGTGGGCGCTCGAGTGCGTGTCCTGGTCCTCTGATCATTTCGGACGTGCTGTCGATCTCCTGGCACGCCTTGACGAGATCGATCCGGGTGGTCGGCTGGCTAACCGTCCCGCGGCCTCTTTGGCTGCAATGTTCCGCCCGTGGCATCCAGATAGCTCTGTCGATCCTGACCGGCGACTTATTGTCCTCGACACGTTGCGCCGAAGACGCCCTGGCGTCGCCTGGAAGTTGGAGTGCAGCATGCTTCCTGAGGGGCACGGGACACATTTCCCGATTAGTACACCTGCGTTCCGAACTTGGAGGCCGGACAAACTATCTGTGACATACGGCGAATTCTGGAAGATGACGACCGCCGCGGTAGAGCGTTGCATCGAAGATGCTGGTCAGGATGCGCAGCGCTGGTCAACGATCCTTTCTCACACGGCAGAGTTACCACCAGCAGACCGAGCGCGAGTGGTGGATGCTCTCGAATCGATGGCCGACCAGCCGCGGTTTACGGCTGACTTTCGAGAAGCGGTGTGGCGAACCCCTGGTGGACCTCATCGGCCGTCATCGCAAGTTTCCGGATGCTGCCTGGACACTTCCCGACGAGGAACTCGGCAAGCTCGACGCACTGGCAGCGCGCTACCAGCCGAGGTCTGCGTATGTCCGACTGATCGGACTCTTTCAATCATGGACTCCGTATATCGGCGCTCACAAACAAGATGATTATGAAGCCTTTGAACGTGAGCTCGGGCGCCGACGCGTCCAAGCCGTAGAGAAGATCGAGGCCGAGGGCGGTTTTGACGCCATCACGAGACTGGCACGAGACGCGTCGGTGCCGGGGGCCGTTGGTATCGCCTTGGCGAAAATCGGCTCGTCGCACGATGATGAGTTGCTCGGTTGGTTGACGTCTGCCGACCAGGATCTCGCCAGCACCGCGATGTCGTATTTCTCGACTCGCTATTCCCTAGAAGGTTTCGCTCTGATCACAGACTTCCTTGAACAGAGCGATCTTACGGTCGATCAACGTGTTCGACTCCTGCTTGTCGCGCGCGACAACCTCGCGGAGGTATGGGCTCTGGTTGATACGGACCCGGATCTTGAGGCCCGGTACTGGAGGGCATTCCAGACAATCGGCTTGGGGCAAGACATTGACAAGATCGACGAGATTGCTGAGCACTTGATCCAAGTTGGCCGCCACGCCGACGTTGTACATCTCATGAGCATGTACACCCACATCGACAAGGACGGTCCGCGTCCCCAGGTAGCGAAACTCATTGTGCGAGCACTGGACGGGCTCCTGGCAGATCAAAGTCCATCTGCCGCTGCTCGTGATCTATCGTCCTATGATTTTCAGCGGCTCTTCGCCTACCTCGAAGCTATGCGCGAGCACCTTGAGCCTGGCTGCCTTGTTCGACTACAGTGGTCGTACCTTCCGGCGCTCGGCTATGACGCGAGAGTCCCAGCGCTATCCGAAAGCTTAGCTGCCGACCCTGCAAAATTCGTCGAGATCGTGTGCACTGTTTACCGTGCCCGGCCGAGCGGCGAGGACGAAGAAGGCGCCGAGGACCCGGCTGGCGAAGAACAACACGACGCTTCCCTGGCAACCAATGCGTACCGCTTACTCAATGCATGGGACACACCGCCCGGCCTCGTCGATGGCGTCATGAATGCCGAGGTGCTTCGAGCCTGGCTTGATCGAGCTATGGAGCTCCTGGCTGAACGAGGCCGGACCGAGGTCGGCCTGCAGCAGATTGGCCAGGTTCTCGGCCACACCCCACCAGACGCTGACGGCACCTGGCCGGGCAACGTCGTGCGGGATCTCATTGAAGAAGTGCAGCTTGATCACATTGAGACCGGTTTGTGCCTCTATATCCTTAATAGTCGTGGAGTTACTAGTCGCGGCTTGGAAGACGGCGGCGAGCAGGAGCTCAGGCTTGCTGCGGACTATCGAGTCAAGGCCCAAGCATTCGCCGACATCGCGCCTCGAGTGGCTGGTTTGTTTAGGAGAATCGCTGCCTCGTACGAAAACGACGCACGACGGAACGAGGAGGACGCAGAACGTTTCCGGCGCGGGCTGCACTGAGCGGCATAAATCGCGTCACACAGCGAGTTTGCAGGACACTGTGAGCTGGAGTGTGTATGCACATCGCTCGAGACGTTATAAGAATATGGAATGTGGTCGAGTCCAAGTTCAACGTGTAACGCGGGGTGGAGAAGCTCCCCCTGCACGTTACTTCTGAAACTGCTGACCTTTCGATCGCAGTCATTGAGCCCCGTGGCCGACAACAGGTTCGAGTCGATCCAGCTAGCTGGCCTGCTGGATGAGGATAAGCTCGCGGGCGGCATGCGCGTGAAGCTGACCATTCTCGATGGGGAGTTTATGGAGGGATGATCGATTGGCTGAGCATCACACGGCCATCGTCGTCGGTGGTGGCCAGTCCGGCCTAGCCACGGCATACTACCTGCGGCGCTTCAAAGTGGACTTCTTGGTCTTAGACAATCAAGAGGAACCCGGCGGAGCGTGGTTGCACGCGTGGCCTTCACTGACGCTTTTCTCCGCCGCGGAGTTCTCCAATCTGCCCGGCTGGCCTATGCCGCAGTACCCGGGGTACCCGCCGGCACGCCATGTCATCGACTACCTCGAACACTACGAACGGCGCTACGACCTCCCGGTTCGGCGCCCAGTGCGCGTTCGCAGCGTTTCTCTTGATGGTGGGGTGTTCCATCTGGACACGTCTGCCGGTCAGTTCACAGCAGAGCACGTGGTCGCGGCCACAGGCACGTGGTCCGCGCCCTTCGTGCCCCACTATCCTGGCACCTTCCGCGGACGCCAGTGGCACTCGTCGACCTACCCCGGGCCTGAACCATTCCGCGGCGCGAAGGTCGCGGTGGTCGGTGGGGCGAACTCGGGTGCCCAGATCGCTGCCGACCTCATCGGGACGTCGGAGGTCACATGGTTCACGCTTGAGGAGCCTCGCTGGATGCCTGATGATGTCGATGGCCGTGATCTTTTCTGACGCAGCCGCCGTCGGATTCTCGGCGGTGATTCCGACCCGACCCTCGGGGATATTGTCGCGCTTCCTCATCTACGTGAGCTCCGCAACTCCGGTCAGCTCACCGCTACCCCCATCTTCGATAGCCTGAGCGAGCTCGACCACGACCACTTGATCTGGTGCACTGGTTTCCGTCCAGCCCTCGGCCCATTCCGCCACCTCATGCGCGGCCGCGAAACCGCGGTGAAGAATCTGCATCTCGTCGGTTACGGCAACTGGACCGGCGACGGTTCGGCAACGCTGATGGGTGTCGGGCCCTTTGCCAAACACACTGCCCAGGTAGTCGCGGGCCGTGTCGATGAAGCTCGGCACCAAAAGTTTTGAGATGACGCTTGGTCCCTGAGCAGCTCGATCCTTCCATGATCCGCGTTGGAGAGCCAGCGCGCTGGGCGAAGGCGTGTCTCAGCGCTTCGCTTGCGCAGCCCTTAGGCCGTTCAAGATCACGATGACTTCGGCGACCTCGTGAACCAACACGACGGCGGCCAGGCCCAGCACGCCGCTGATCGCCAGCGGCATCAACACGATGATAATGGCCAGAGACAGCACGATGTTCTGGTTGATGATCCTGCTGCCTCGGCGGGCGTGCTGCAGCGCCTGCGGGATCAGCCGGAGGTCGTGGCCGGTGAAGGCGACGTCAGCGGACTCGATCGCGGCGTCAGAGCCGGTCGCTCCCATCGCGATGCCCACCGTTGCGCCCGCCAGTGCCGGAGCGTCGTTGATGCCGTCGCCGATCATCGCCGTCGGCGTCTTGGAGGAGAGTTCGGCGACGATGCTTGCCTTGTCCTCTGGGCGCAGCTCGGCGCGCACGTCGTCGATCCCGGCGATTTCAGCCAGCGCCCGGGCGGTGCGAGTGTTGTCACCGGTGAGCATGCTTACTTCCACGTCGTTGGCGTGCAGGGCCTGCA
The DNA here is from genome assembly GCF_024454115.1 of Corynebacterium sp. CCUG 65737. Lineage (NCBI taxonomy): Bacteria > Bacillati > Actinomycetota > Actinomycetes > Mycobacteriales > Corynebacteriaceae > Corynebacterium > Corynebacterium sp. CCUG 65737. The sequence continues at coordinate 94,947 of NZ_JAGPZB010000008.1, read as the reverse complement.
CGGCTTCGGGCACCTCGGGCCGCAACTCGTCGCGGACCCCGATCGCCCCAGCGAGAGCGTCATCGACGGTGACTAGGACGCAGGTCTGGCCCTCGGACTCCATGCGCTCAACGTCCGCTTTCAGTGGCCCGGCGTCGATCCATCGGGGGCTGCCCACCAGCACCCGTCGGCCTTCGACGGTGCCGCCGATGCCATGCCCGGCTTCCTCGCTGATGTCCGAGGCGGTGGGCGCTTCAGGCCCCGCTGCCGCGATCGCCGCGGCGAGGGGGTGCGTCGATTGCTGCTCAACTGCCGCCGCGAAGGAAAGCACCTGCGCCCGATCGAATCCGTCTGTCGGGACCACCCCGGTAACCTCAGGCTGGTTGCGAGTAAGGGTTCCGGTCTTGTCCACTGCCAAGTGACGGATACCGCCGAGTCGCTCGAACGCCGCGCCGGACTTGATGACCACTCCGAACTGGCTGGCCGCGCCGATCGCGGCCACGACCGTCAGCGGCACGGAGATTGCCAGCGCGCACGGCGACGCTGCGACCAGAACCACTAACGCACGGGTGATCCACGTCTCTGGGTCGCCCAGCAGCGAGCCGATCACGCCGACCAGCACCGCCAGGATCATCACCCCGGGCACTAGGGGTTGGGCAATCCGGTCGGCGATCCGGGCGCGGTCGCCCTTTTCCGCCTGCGCCTGCTCGACCAGATCCACGAGTGTGGTCAGCGAGTTGTCTGTTCCAGCTGCGGTCGTTTCGACCTCCAGCACACCGGCGGAGTTGATCGCTCCCGCGGGGACCTCGTCGCCGGGCGCGACCTCCTCCGGAATGGATTCTCCGGTGATCGCTGAGGTGTCAAGGCTGGAGCGCCCAGACCGAATGATGCCGTCCGTGGCGATCCGCTCCCCGGGGCGCACGAGCATCAGCTCGCCAGCCACGAGGGCCTTCGCTGCGACCTCGACCGCCGTGCCGTCGCGTAGCACCGTCGCGGTCTGCGGTACCAACTTCAACAGTGCCCGCAGTCCGCCCTGGGCCCGGTCCATCGCCTTGTCTTCCAGCGCCTCGGCGATCGAGTATAGGAACGCTAGCGCCGCGGCCTCTCCGACGAAGCCGAGGATCACCGCGCCGACCGCGCTGATCGTCATCAGCAGGCCAATGCCGAGCTTGCGCTTCGTGACAAGGTTCCGGATCGCTCCAGGCGCGAACGTGTATGCGCCTAGCAGCAGGCTGACCCAGAACAGTCCTGTCGCGGGTGTCTCCAGCCCGGACCAGCCCAGTGCCAGGCCTATGCAGAGGGCTACGCCGGAGAAGATCGGCAGTAGCAACTCGGGGTCCTTCCACCATGGTCGATCGAGATCTTCGATCTCCGTGGCTGGTTCGTGTTCGCATCCACACGCCGAGCTCATGCGTCCGCCCCCTTCTCGCCGCAGCCGGGCACCGAGCACTCAGGGTCGATGCACGGGGCGTTTTCGTCGACAGCCAACGTCGCGTTCACCAGCGCGTCGAGCGCTGCCGCGAGGTGCGGATCGGCGATTTCGTAGCGAGTCTTGCGGCCCTCTGGCTCGGCGACGATGATGCCGCAGTCGCGCAAGCAGGTCAGGTGGTTCGAGACGTTCGAGCGGGTCAGGTCCAGGTCGCGCGCAAGCACGGCTGGGTAGCTCGGGCCGTCGAGTAGGGTCATCAGGATTCGGGAGCGCGTCGGATCCGCCATGGCCCGGCCGAGCCGGTTCATGACGTCGAGGCGTGAAGCAATAGTCAGCATGTGCTGAACTATACAGTATTCACTGAACGATTCAATACGTACTGAACTGACATTGAAGCGAAGAGCTTGCGACCTGCAGAAATTAGTCGATGGGGTAGCCGGTAACTGGGCTTTCGCGGTTCGGCTGCCAACCCAACGCGGGGGCGACATGGGTGGCGAAGTTGCCCAAGATCTTCACGTTGACGTCCACGCCCATGCCGGTGGGGATGGTGTTGAACAGGGGGTCGGCGGACATGACGGCGGGGTCGGCTTTGAGCTGCTAATGAGCTTGTCGGGCTCGGCGGCGTAGGTGCGGCCGAAAGTGGTGGAGCCGACATCAGGCAGCGCGCCTACTTGGTCGGAACCGGAGGCCTGCGGGCCGAACATCTGCATGTCCGCGCCGTCGACGATGGGAAAGATGGAGCGGGACACCGACACGCGCGGCGTCCAGGCGTGGCCCGCCTCCTTCCACGCGGCGCGGTAGCGGCCGATCTGATCCGCCTGGATTTCGCCCAGAGTCTCGGCGGTGGTCTCGGACACCAGGGTGGAGGACATCAGGTTCAGCCCGTCCTTCGCGGTCTGCTCCGCAGACGCGTGGGTGCCCGAGCCGTAGAAAATGTGCTTGCGCAGCTCGGGTGCCATGGGGAAGACGGGCAGGGCGGAGCCGGGCTGGAACATGTTGGGGTACTGACGCTCCAGCGGTGCGGCGGTGGCGAACCCGTTGCCGTCGACAGCGCCCATGAAGGTCTCGAGATGGGAGCGCGCCACGTCCGCGCCGTTGGGGGCCTCGCCCTTGTAGCCGAAGGCCTCCCAGCCGCGCTCGGCAACCTCGGGGGCACCGCGGGAAACGCCCAAGGCCACACGCCCGCCGGAGAGCTGATACAGGGAGGCGGCTTCTTCGGCGAGGTAGAGCGGGTTTTCGTAGCGCATGTCGATGACGCCGGTGCCCACCTCAATGTTTTTGGTGGTGGCGGCGACAGCACCAAGCAGCGGCATCGGGGCGGAGGCCTGCGGCACGAAGTGGTGGACGCGGAAGGAGGCATTGTTTACTCCGATCTCGTCCGCAGCCTGGGCGATCTCCAGGTGGATCTTGGCGATCTTTTCTGCAGACGGCCCGCGCTGACCTCCGAAGGCATACTGTCCGAAGCTTAAGAATCCAAACGCTTTCATCGGATAACACTACCTTTAATGACGTATCAACAACCAGGGTAATGCCTCGCATGAGGATTGTCACGGCTGGCGGCGGGTTGAAGAGTGCCGGGTTTTAGGAGCGGACGAGGCGGGTGATAGCGTCGGCAGCTTCGACGAGTTTTTCTTCGGCTGCTGGCCCGTCGGTTTGAGCCGCACGGACGACGCAGTGGCGCATATGGTCATCGAGCAGGCTCAGCGCGACATTGTTCAGAGCTGAGGTGATGGAGCTGATTTGGGTGAGGATATCGATGCAATACTTCTCTTCATCGATCATGCGATGAATCCCGCGGGCTTGGCCTTCAATGCGTTTCAACCGGGCCAGGTAGCGGTCTTTGTCACTGATATAGCCGTGGTCAGCGGAATCAGCATGCGGGGTATTGGTCATGGGCCTGCTTTCTTCGTGCATCAGAGTTGTCACAGCAGTGTCTCATGTTAGGCGTCCACGGTTTCGGGTGTCCGGCCCAGGGACCTGGCAGCACTGGCAGCTGGGGTTAGATCCAAGCGGCGCAGCAGCTGGGCGTTGAGGGCTACTACCACGGTGGAGGCCGACATCAGGATTGCACCCACGCTCATCGGCAGCACGAACCCGATCGGAGCCAGCACTCCAGCGGCCAAGGGGACGGCTGCGATGTTGTAGCCAGCCGCCCACCACAGGTTCTGCTTCATTTTCCGGTAAGTGGCCTCGGAGAGCTCATACACGGATAAGACCGAGCGGGGATCCGAGGAGGCCAGGATGACCCCGGCCGAGCTGATGGCCACATCGGTGCCGGCACCAATAGCAATGCCCACATCGGCCTGAGCCAAAGCTGGGGCGTCGTTGACCCCATCACCGACCATGGCCACTTTACGGCCCTCGGCCTGGAGTTCGGCGACCTTGGCGGATTTATCTTCGGGTCGGACCCCAGCAAAGACCCGGTCAATACCCAGCTCTTTGGCCACGGTCTCGGCCACGGCTTGGGCATCGCCGGTGATCATCACGACTTGGACCCCGTTGGCATGCAGGGCATCCACGGTGTCACGGGATTCTGGTCGGATTTCATCAGCTAGACGCAGCGCGCCGATAACCTGGCCATCGGCCAGCACGTGAAGAATGATCGCGCCTTCTTCGCGCCACTGCTCAGCAATGCCTAACTCATCTTGGGAGTGATGGTCTAACAGGTAGGGGCCCCCGACTTCAATGACCGTGTCATTGACCGTGGCTTTGACGCCCACAGCCGGGGAAGAGGAAAAATCAGTGGCGCCTGGCACATCGAGTTTCCGAGCGCGGGCAGCGCCGACAATGGCCTGCGCTAAGGGGTGTTCACTATCGGCTTCAGCAGCAGCGGCCAACGCTAACACCTCATCTTTGGTCCGATCACCGACGGGGTGGATCCCGGTGACGGTGGGTTCACCTTTGGTCAGCGTGCCGGTTTTATCGAACAGCACTGAATCCACGGTGCGCATCGACTCCAGCGCCAAGCGATCTTTGATCAGCACCCCGCCACGAGCTGCACGCTCGGTGGCAATCGATACCACCAATGGAATGGCGAGACCCAAGGCATGAGGACAAGCAATGACGAGCACCGTAATGGTGCGTACTACGGCGGTGTCGGGCATGCCCAGCATGGACCACGCCAGCGCGGTAATTACCGCAGCCCCGAAGGCGAACCAGAACAACCAGCCGGCGGCGGTATCGGCGATGCGTTGGGCTTTGGAGGAGGAGGCTTGGGCATCGGCGACCAGTTTCTGGATACCCGCCAGTGCGGTGTCATCTCCAGTGGCGGTGACTTTGACCCGCAGCCCGGAATCTGTGGCGACAGTGCCGGCCACGACGTGGTCGTTCAGACCGCGTCGAACGGTTTTGGATTCCCCGGTGACCATGGATTCATCCATGGACGCACTACCATCGATGATCTGACCATCGGCTGGGACCGCAGCCCCTGGCCGGACAATGACGACATCCCCAACGACCAGCTCCGCCGGCGTGACGGTGACGACATCATCGCCGTCGACCTTTTCGGCTTCATCCGGAAGCAAGGCGGCCAGCGAGTCTAAGGCGGAGGAGGTTTGGGCCAGGGAGCGCATTTCAATCCAGTGGCCTAACAACATAATGACCACCAGTAGGGCCAGTTCCCACCAGAAGTTCAGCTCGTGATCCAGGATGCCCAGGGTCGCCCCCAGGAGGCGACGAAGGCCACCGTGATGGCTAACCCGATAAGCAGCATCATGCCCGGTTGCCGGGACCGGATCTCGGAGACTGCCCCAGTCAGGAATGGCCGGCCGCCCCAGAAATAAATGACCGTACCCAGGATCGGCGATACCCACCACACCCACGCCGCGTCAGGTAACTGATAGCTCAAAAGGTCCGCGAACATCGGATCGAACGCGACCACTGGAATACCCAGCACCAACATGATCCAAAATAACCGCCGGAATTGTCCGACATGATCCCCGTGGCCCCCGTGGCCATGTCCGGCATGGCCTCCGTGCATCTCGTGGCCGGAATGGTGCTGGCCTTCCTGGCCGTGCCCACCTGGGGCGTGTTCGTGATGCTCATTCCCGTCGTGGCCCATGGCGCGATCTTGACTTGATTGATGATCCCCATGGTGGACGGCGGTTTCAGTAGCACGCTCCTGTTGATGCGCAGTGTGGTGTGTCGGGTGATGGTGGTCGCGATCAACCATGCCAGATTCCTTTCCGTGGAGGTGATCATGGATTGTTTTCGTACCCGGAGAACCTGCGAAACCCATGGACCGTGTAGCGCCTCGCGAGAGCCTGCGGGCCCTTCAGGTCGTTGGGCTAGGTGGCAGTTTCAAACCGATCATTCGCTCCCCTTCTACCTTATACCCCTATAGGGTATAACTCAATGGATTGAAACATTCAGCGATGCGTTGCACGACAGGAGTACAAATGAACAAGCTGACCAAGATAACTCGACTTGCTCTCGTCGCAGCATTGGGCACTTTGGCCCTGACCAGCTGTGCCGAACCCGGCGACGACGAGACTGCCCCAGAATCCGCGCCCACCCCAGACCAGGTGCAGACCGATACCCCCAAACAGCGCGCACGGCGACCAGGGCCACCAGCGCACGGGTGATCCACGTCTCTGGGTCGCCCAGCAGCGAGCCGACCACAAAACCCAGCAACGGTTCTGCGAGCAATGTGGTGAACCCGCAGGAGCCGACTCAGTTAACACGATCAGCACGGAAGGGGGAGACGTGCACGGTAGCGTCTACCAGGCGGGTCGGGATTGTCGTCGTCAACCAGCCGCCAACAATCCCTCCTGAGTGCATCGTCAAAGGCCCGAACTAGGGGATCTGCGGCCGTCGCCGCATCGACTTGAGCTCTGAACGCCGCTTCTTCGCTTCGCGGTGTCGCCGCACCGAGCCCTGCGTCGGTTTGGTTTTGCGGCGCGGGGGAGGGGGTGGGACGAGCGCCTCGCGCAACAGCGCGGCCATGCGCTCGCGGGCTTCGGCGCGGTTGCGGGCCTGCGACCGCTGGGTCGACGCGGCCACGGTGAGGACGGTGCCGTCCAAGCGGTGCTCGAGGTTGCGTAGGATGCGGCGACGTTGGGCGTCGGAAAGCGATGTGCACGCAGCGACATCGAGGGAGAGCTGCACCTTGCTGTCCGTGGTATTGACGCCCTGACCACCCGGCCCCGACGACTTCGAGAACCGTTCCGTCAGGTCGGCGGCGGCGATGACCACACCACCGGGGACCCCCGGGCCGGGCGCAATGGTCAGATCTTTCACGCTGCCCACCCTACAAGCGGATACTCACAGCTTTGGTATAGGCTCGGTGCTGGTGTGGGAGCTAGCCGCGCTCGGGGTAGCACACGAGGAGGTCGTCGCCGATGACGGCGCCGTCGTTGAGCGTGGCCTTGCTCACCTTAGCCCCATCAGCACCCATCCCCATGATGTGCTCAACTTCGTCGCCGTGGGCGAGGAGGTGGTCGGCGATGATGCGTCGGTGGCAGCGCCACCACACCGCCTCGGAGCACATGATCGCTGTGGGGGTTTCGGTGGCGCTCGCCCGTAACTGCGTGAGCGCGTCTGAGAACTCCTCGCCAAGCGCATGGTCGGCGTAATTGTGGAAGCTGCGGTTACGCCAGTTGCCGTTGACCTCAAACGGTACGGAGTGAGACACGTTGCGCTGCCCGGTCAGGCCCTCGCTTCTGCTGTAAGTGATGCCGTGCGTGGGAAGGTGTTCGGCGAGGTGGTCGTCGTTGAACCACGGGTACTTCCTGGACCCGGGCAGCTTGCGCACATCCACGATGGATTCCACACCGGCAGCCCTAATCATCTCGGTAAAGTCCTCGAACTCGAGGTTGGAGTGGCCCACAGTGAAAATGCGCATGCCTACAACGCTACGCGCGAGGCCGTCGCACCCGCATCAGTGTCCGAGTGAAGCAAGCTAGGCTTCGGGGTTGCCTACGCAGAACTCGTTGCCTTCCGGATCCTGCATGACTGTCCATACGAGCCCCGGCGCCTCGTGGGTGCCCAGTTCGGTGGCGCCCAAACCCTTGAGACGCTCCACTAGAGTCTCGCGTTCAACGCCGCCGCCATCGATATGCATGCGGTTTTTCCCAGGCGTGGGATCCTCAACGCGCTGAAACCCCAGCGCCGGAGTGGAATCGACCATGACGAAGTCACCGTAGTCCGCAGAGATCCCGCAGCCAGTTGCAGCTGACCAGAACTCGGCGAGCTTAGAAGGATCGTGGCAGTCGAAGGTGATTTGGCGGATACCGAAGGTGATGTCACTCATGGTCCCCATTGTGGGCGCGGGGCACCGCACCTGCAACGAGCTCAAGCAATCGCAGGGGAGTGTCGAATCCTAGCCGGAGTTCTCGATGTGGGTTTTCTTCATCGATGGAAAATCTGAAAGCGCAACCCGAGGTGGCTTTCGTTGGAACCTCAGCGGATTTCAAGTAATGCATTTATTTCCATTACCGGCATTGAATGATGATTACACCCGTCGAGCTAAATCCGGGTAGAGGAGCACCACCCCGTCATCGTCAACCTGCAGTTCGACATCGACTCCGCGCGTGCCGCTGGCGTAGCTCACCGTCTGAGAATCAACCGACGCGTAGTACTGGTCGGATGCGATCACCTGGAGCGACGGCATGTCGATCCACGCCATGATGAGTTTCGTTTCCGGTACTGCCGAGCCCAGCAAGCCTAACCGGCGTATCGGCATCGTGTTCGTGAGCGGGCATAGACCGAGGTCGCAATCGAGTGCTTGGGTGAGATCCTCACCCGTGGCGATGCCTGGCGGGGCCATGTCGGCCGGCTGTTGACCGTCCAGCGCAGTTTCGGAGGACCACTTTCCCGTAGCGGACCGGGAGAGGATCAAGCTCCGCTTCCAATCCTCGCCCACAACGGATACGGCAACCCGCTGAGTCGTCCAGTTGTCCCGCGCGTCGAGCTGCCATTCCGCCTTGTAGTCGGAGCCGGTCTGAGTGCCAGTGGCCGCCAGCCCGCCCACTTCGAACCGAACTGTTGTCTCGTTTCGGATGCGGCGATCGCTGACGTGCTCCCACTCATAACTGCGTTCCATGTCGGCGAGTTTAGCCCGCAGCAGAATCAAGCCTGTAGGGCTGAAACATGGATGGAGGGAGGATCAAGGCGGTTTTACATGTTTAATATCGCCCTCCGCGGCGGCACGGTAACGTTTTCCCAGGTGGGATCTTCGCCAACTGACTGAAAGGCGATACTAAAAATCTAGATCCGCCGAGACCCGGGGGCGTATGCGGCGGAGCGGAGCCTTCCTAACCACTAACCGGCGGTGAAGCCGAAAAGCCAAGAATGGTATGTGGCCCCGATGGCACGAAGGGACTGCTGGATCTCGTGGTCTAGGTCGAAGGGCTTCTCTGTGCGGCGTTTGACCCATTTGCCGTTCACTCGTTCCAGTTTCCAAGACGCGCCAATACTCCACGAACGGTGGGTACTCCATTGGACGCTAGTCAAGGGGACGGCTTCGCTATAGTGCCCTCTGCGTCCAGTTCACTGACGGTCCCTGCGCTTGAATCCCGTAGGTGTTTCCGTGAGCGTGATGGTGAACCATTGGCCGTGGGGCAATGAGTCTGGGACGGATTCGATAACCACGCTGTCCGGGGTGGTGAACACGCGGCAGGGGTTTCTGCGAGGCGGCGAGACAGTTCTGTCGCCAGGGCGATAACGCCAGGAGTGTCGGTGGTGAAGTGAGGAGGGACGTAGGGGACACCGTTGGGCGTTGGGGAGCCATAGCCCGGTTCTGTGACGTCTTCTGCGAGGTGAAAGAACAGCGCTCCGGCAATATTCACGAGTACGAACACGATAAGAAACCCGACGGCGATGGTCGCATCGATGTTCATGGCCTCATTCTAGACTGCTCAGCGAGGTAGGCTGTGAGGAAACTGAGCAAGGAGGACGAAATGGCGGAGTCGCACGAAGCGCCCAATGTTCGAGTAGGGGATACGGAGCGCTCGACGGCGTTGGACCGGCTGGGGGAGCACTTCGCCAATGGATATCTCACGCCGGCGGAGTTTGAGGAGCGTTCCGGCCAGGCTGCGGCTGCGCGCACCCGCGGTGAAATTAGCGCGCTGTTCACAGATTTGCCTGAGGTCAGTGAGGGTCCGGCTCCGGCGCCAGCGCATCGTGACTCTGATGCCGAGTTGGAGAACATGATTGCCCGTAAACGCAAGCTCGACAGCGCTTTGGCGGTGTTGTGGGCAGCGACGATGACCATGTTCTTCTTGGGCATGTTCGTGTTCAGCTGGGACTACTTTTGGGTCGTCTTACCCGTCGCGGGTGTGTTGACAGCGGGTTTGTACACCTTCTACGGGATCAGCGATGAAGACGATGAGGTGCTCGAAGAAATCATGGAAGACGCCAACAAGGAGCGCGCTGAGCGTCTCCGCTTGGCGCACCAGCGGCGCAAAGAGTTGGGGAAGTAGGCCTTAGACCGGCAGTCCGCGGTCGCGTCGCCGCTGCCTGTTTACTAACGCTGCGGCTGTCGCGGCGACGAGCATGACGTTGACCACCCATACCGCGTGCTGGCCGCCGACGAACGCGCCGACGAACCGTTGCGACATTTTCACCAACGTGCCCGTCATGTAGGTCAGGGAGATGCTCACTTCGCCGCCGCGCTCGAACGTGGAGTTCATGGCACCCACAGTGAAGGACAGCACATACACCGCGAGCTTATCGACGCCTCCCGCCACCAACCCCGAAGCCACCGTCGACGTGAGACAAATGAACAGGAGGATAGCTTCGCGGGTGCGTGTCGGCGGCAGGTACCGCTGGCCCAGCTGGCTGATCAACGCTCCTACTGCGACGCTGATGAGGAATATCAGCATGATGCTGCCAGCGATGGTGGCCACGTCCCATTTGCCGGCGTTCACGGCGGCGGTCATGCGCGTGGTGTTTCCTCCGTGAGCTCTAGCGGCGGTTAGACATACGGGTCGAGAACCTGCGAACGGGTGATCTTCGGGATCAGCACGATCGCAATGGCGGCCGCGATCAGGTACACCGCGCCCTCGACTGTCCAGTTCCAGGGAGTACTGGTTTCCAGTCCCATGCCTATTGCGAGGGTGGAGCCGACATGCATACCTCCGTGAATACCGCAGGCTGCCCACACTGAGCGAAAATGAACCGCGAGAGCCCCGGCGAGCAGTGCGAAAGCAAAAGTGGGGAAAAGGTAGAGGAATCGTTGTGCTATTCCGTCCTGGCCGCCGCTAGAGACCAGGTGGAGGATCGCGAACACCGCCGCAGAGAGCAGGAGGGCAGGAACCGGCCGCATCCGAGCGCTCTGCAACAGGTAACCGCGGAAAAGGAATTCTTCACCGATGCCTTGAGCCACGTAGGCGGTGAGGAGTACTTCGAACACCACGACACCCCACGGGCTCGGATTGGCACCGGTGGATTCCGTGGTGGCATGTGTCAATCCAAAGGCATTGGTGAGCCATGCGGAGAACAGGGTGATGAGCGCGGCGAGAAGGGTACCGGCAAGAATGGCCGGAAGCGCGCGGCGGTCAAGCACCAGCCCGGCGGCGCGTGCGGGGCGACCGTCGATGAAGCGGGTGAGCGCCCATGTGAGAAGTAGGTAGGTGACCAACATGATGGTCGTCGCCGCTGCAGTCACAGCCAATGCGGCCCACGGGTTGTCACCGTTCAACGCATTGTTGACTCCGGGTAGCAAAGCGAAGGGGACACTAGAGAGCGCGGCCACGAACAGGGCAACGACGGTCAGCGCGCACCGGGCGATCAGCGGAACCCTTGGACGGGGCCGGGCATCCGGCTCCTGCCCTTGAGTGGCAGTGGTTGAGCGCTCGAGAGAGTGGTCGTCGGGCATGGGCGAGTTCTGTTGAGAGTGCATGCGGTGAGATTAAGACCAGACGAGCCGTCCCCACATCGGGCTGCGGTCACGGTTTTCGCCGCTAAAAGTCATGACCGTGGTCATGGGGTTTGCACCCGCGACCGCTTTAGGATGATGTTATGACACGATTACCTGCGCCTGAGCGCACCTCATCGCCTGAGCAGGATGCGTTGGCGGGTGCGGTGCGCCGTGACCGGAGCGTCGATAGTTTTGGTGCAGATGAACTGATCGGCTGGATGTTCGTGCCTAGCTTGGGTGCCACGGTGTTTCAGGCGGTGGAACTCTTCATTGCCGGCCGAAGGGGAGCGTCGGCGGTCTTGGTCACCGGCGTGCTGAGTGTTGCGGCGCTGGTGGTACTTCGGCAACGGGTCAATGCCGGCACCGCGCGCGTTCGGGGTGCGTTGGTGTTGTGCATCCTGGCCAGCTTGACCATGATCGTGGCGAACGTCATGGCTGTGCCGTTGATGATGATGGCGCTGACCGTGCTCATCGTCGATGTCTCTTTGCTCGCCGGGATCGTTGCGTGGGTGCTTTTCGGAGTCTTTTTGCTGGTCTTGGGGTGGTGGTTCGGGATTGAGGATGGAGGCCTTTTAGGCAATCTCGTTTCAACGCAGCTGTTGACGGGCTTCGGGATTGCGCTTGGGGCAGCTCTGGCGGATTTGGAACGCCGCCGTGTTGAAGCGACGAGCTTGGCTGCGGAGGTGCAGCGTGGCGCTGTCGTGGAGAAGGAGCTCGTGTTGGCACAGGAGCGCCAGCGGGCGGCCCGAGAGCTTCATGACGGCTTGGGGCATAGCTTGACCTTGGTTGGGATGTCGCTCGAGTACGCGGACCGGATGCATGGCCGCGACCCTGAAGGGGCGATGGAGCAGGTTCGCACGGCTCGCGCGTTGACGGTGGAGGCACTCGATGAAATGAGGCTATGGGTCAGGGCGCTCAATCCTGTGCGATCTGACCAGCTGCGCGGCCGTGAAGCGCTCGACGCGATCGCGGAATCGTTTCGCGGTACCGGTGTCGTGGTGGGTCTGGACGTCGACGAGCCTTTCCCTAACCTTGGCCATGCAGGTGACTTATTGGTGCTCAGATTCGTCCAGGAGGGATTGACGAATGCGTTGCGGCATTCGAACGCCCGCGTCATCGAGGTCGAAGCCACTGCGTGCGGGGACACTATCCAGGTTGCAGTGGCGAATCGCATTGCGCCAGAGGCAACGCAGCTTGACGACGGACCCTTACCCGAAGGCTTCGGATTGCGCAGCTTGCGCGAACGCGCAGAAGATCTTGGCGGGACGGTCATGGCGCAAGCGGAAGACGGTCAAGTGCGTCTCGTCCTCACGCTGCCGTACCGGGAGGCGGCGGTGTCGTGAGTGCCACTGTGCGGGTTGTGCTTGTCGACGATCACCAGCTCATGCGACGCGGTCTGAGCATGCTGTTAGGCACCGTGGGCGAGGTTGAGGTGGTGGGTGAGGCGGCTGACGGGGCGGAGGCACTGACCGTCATCGAGTGCACAGACCCCGACGCGGTTCTCGCCGATGCACGCATGCCCGGAATGGACGGGCTTGAGCTGACTGCCCAATGCGCACGGCGTCATCCCGGTGTGCCTGTCATTATTCTCACCACGTTTGACGACACCCCTGTCGTTGAGGGCGCTTTGGCGGCGGGAGCGGCTGGCTTCTTGTTGAAAGACAGTTCCACAGATGACCTCGTCAGCGCGGTGCGCGCGGCCGTCTCCGGCGGTTTGGTCATCGATCCCCGTGTAGCGCGCACGGTCATGAAGGAGAGCTCGGCATCCTCGTCGGCTCGGGAGGCGGGAGATTCTAACGGCTTCGGCATCAGCGTGGACGCGCTCCTGGAACAGCTGACTCCCACTGAGAGACGCGTCGCCTCGCTCATCTCCCGCGGGTGGAATAACCGCGAAATTGCCGGCGACCTCGTGCTGGCCGAAGGAACTGTCAAGAATCACGTGTCTGCTGTCATGCGGAAACTCTTGGTGCACGACCGGACCCGGCTCGCGCTGCTCTTGCGGGACCACGAGGACAAGCTCTAAGGCGCCAGCTCAAACGCGATCGGCTCGCTCTCGATGCCGTTGACTACGACGGACACGGCCTGCGTGCCGGGGTAGTAGGTGCGGGTCCCAGTCACGCGGAATGGGTGTGTCTTGGAAATTTCAAGCTCCTCGCCCGGCGCGAGAGTGAAACGGCCGAAGCGGAAGACAGTGGGGCGGCGGCCACCGTTGGCTTTGAGGAAGTGCAGTTTGTAATCCACGAGGACATCGCGCGCGGTGTCGCCGTGGTTGACCAGTGTGGCGGTGAGTTCGACGCTAGACCCAATCGCTGCAGCAACCGGGAATGCCACCGAGTGCAGTTCAATGCCCGCGTCCGGCGCGAAACCGACCACGTCGAGCGCTTCATGGTGGGACTGCTTCACCAGGCCGCGCAGGCTGCGTTCGACCACCCAGGTGACCTCGGGGGAGTCGTTTTCTTCGCGCCACCGCCGCGCTGTCGCCACCGCGAGGTCCGGGTGCGTCTTCGCGATGTCATTGAGGTTGTTGGCCACGGATGTGCGCACGTACAGCGACTCGTCGTTGTAGAGACGGTCGAGCACCGGCAGGATGGGTGACGGATCTTCAGTGAACGGCCTGTGGACGGCGGCCCAGGGGAGGCGGGGGCGGATGCCTTCCGTCGATAAGCGGCGGACATTGTGCGAGTCTGACCGCGACCATGCGTGGACACGCTCCATCGTGGCCTCCGGGTAGCGCGTCAGGAACGGCCGCACCGCCCACTCGCCGGTGAACACGCGGGTCAGTGCCTCAATCGCGTCAAGCGAGACCTCCGGATGCTCCAGCCCGTAGTCCTCGATGTAGCGGCTGACCGGCCACAGGTGGAACGAGTGGTTGAAATAGCCCTCGCCCTCCGCGAGTTCAGGCCCAAGCTTATCGACGATTCCCGCCGCCACCTCCGGATATTCACCCGGTAACCGATCCTTCAGGCCGGCGGCGAACACGCTGACGCGGTCTTTGATCTCAAGGTCGTCGACGCGCGGGGAGACCCAGGCGGCGTACTCCTCGGCGTCGATCCCGAGCTGCTCGCCGAGCTTGTGCGCGGTATCTGCGCCGAAGTAGTACTTCATCTTCATGGCAGCCACTGTACAGTCGTTCGATTAACCGGGCGGTTCGCAGCTCGCCCCCTACCAGCGAGGAGGCCCGGCAACTAGCTGGCTAGAGCATCACATCCACCACGAAGAACGCGTCTGAGGCAAACGTCAGGATGGGTTTGATCACGCTGTCTCATTGCAGTTTTCGTGCGGTGAAGGACTAAACCGGCAAACCGCGGTTGCGCAGGCGCTGCCGGTTGATAATCGCAACGAGAGCGCCGAACACAATCAGAGCGTTAACGATGTACACGGCATCGGTGCCGAACAACACATATGCGCGACCACCAAGCAGGGCGCCGCACGCCAGAGACGCCCACAAGGCGAAGTGTCCGAGCCAATGCTTGTGGGGGTCACCGAAGAGCGCACCCACAAAGCGCTGGGACATCTTCACCAAGGTCCCCGTCATATAGGTCAGAGCGATCGAGACTTCACCGTCACGCTCGAACGTCGAGTTCATAGCACCTACGGTGAAAGAAAGCATGTACATCGCCGCGAGCTGAGCATCGACAGTAATGAGAATTGATGCGAACGTTGAAGTTAGGCAAATGAACAGGAGAACCGCTTCGCGCGTGCGCGTGTGCGGGAGCATCCGACGTCCCAACTGGCTAATGGCTGCGCCTACGCCGACACCTACGAGAAACGTGATCATGATGCTTCCGGTGAGGCCGGCGACTTCCCAGCGCCGCTCGCTCATTGCGGCGGTCAAGCGGGTGGTGTTGCCCGACATGAACGAGAGGAAGTACCCCCCGAGGTACATGAATCCGATGGTGTCCACGAATCCCGTGATCGAAGACAGGTAAATGGCCAAGGCACGCTCAGCATTACGGTACCCCTTCATTTAACTTTCCTTTCTAGAGATGGCACTCGAAAAAGGTTAGTGAGCCGATTCATGGGATCCCCGGAAAGAGAAATAACGGGTCACTGAGAATGAAAATGCGAACCTGTGAGCCGGAGGGCTGTCTGCTGTTGGTCATTCGGCCATTTCCGTCGGCCTGATGTAGTGAAGCGTGCGTGGTCCACGGCACTCAACGGAAGTATGAGTGAACCTAGTGAAACGGATGGTTAATGAAGTTGGGCACCATTTTGTTCAAGGGATTGTGCCCATGGTCTGTGCGGAAGCTGTGGGAACAGGGCAATCTCTTCGAACAGAACATTAAAACGATCTGGTCGATGCAGTCGTTCGTGCGCAGGTCGCCTTCCGCCGGCGTGCCGATTCCTAGGTGACCGATGAGGGTAGAGAAACGCGTCAGTCGCAACCAACCGGCTCAGAGCGTAGGTGCTATCTCTCGTGTCGCGAGAATAGGGGCCCGCAACGGTCTTCGGGGGTTACGTTGCTCGTCAGTCTAACGCGGCCGTTAGTCCGCAAAGCTAGAGTGCTCACAACGTAGGCGATGGTCAAGAGAAGAACCGGAATTGTGCAAGTGGTTATATTTTGCTCGCTGCCTGGCAAACCGAGGGTTCATTCCGCCTTCTCACACTGCAGCTTCGGGTCGGCGCATATGCAACGAAATCGCCGAGACGTACTGGGGCTAATGCACCGTAGTCCTCGATGTAGCGGCTGACGGGCCACAGGTGGAACGAGTGGTTGAAATAGCCCTCGCCCTCCGCGAGTTCAGGCCCAAGCTTATCGACGATTCCCGCCACCACCTCCGGATACTCACCCGGCAACCGATCCTTCAGGCCGGCGGCGAACACGCTGACGCGGTCTTTGCTCTCAATGTCGTCGACGCGCGGGGCGATTAGAACGCCGCAATCAGGCCAACCAGCAACATGAGCCCACCGATGAGCATTGTCGTGACGGGTAGCACGACGTTGACATCGTTCCCGTGGACGGGGGCGGTGAAGTGCTGCGGGTAGTTCGGGTCGTAGATCACCGTCACGATCTGGCCGATGCGGTTGTTCATCCCCACATCAGAATGGGCCGGCTGCCCCAGAAGCGGCTGGCCGTCGACAGTGGTGAATTCAATCGTTTCGACCATGGTGCGCTCCACCCGCGTACGGTTGCCTCTATCCTGGGTGCGCTTTTCGTGCATGAACGAATCCACGACCCGGCCTTCCACACGCACACCATGCGAGGCGAGTCTCTCGAGGGACATGTAGTCAGAGATGCCTTTGAAAATGACCACTGCGGCCATGATGAGAAGAATGTAATCCATTGGTTCCACGCTTCAGTGTTGGGTGCCTATTCATCATGTGTAACGCGCCGGGGAGGGGGTAAGTTCGGGACTGGTCTGAAAAGAGCTAGGTAAACAGGAAGATCAGGGCAACCAACGCGAAGAATCCGCCGGCGGCCATCGTCACAAACGGCTCAATGACACTAATCTCTGCATCCTCGGACGCCGGGGCCAAGAAATTGTTCGGAGAGTCTGGGTCGTAGATCACCCGGACAGTCATACCCATCCGGTTGCGTTCGCCGACTCCATCAGACGGCCGGCCGAGAATCGGGGTTCCGTCAACAGTGTGAAACTCGATGGTCTCGATCATGTTGCGGTCGGTTTTACTGCGACCTTTGAAATCTGTAGTGGGAGTCTCCCGCAGGTAGGTGTCAACAACGCGACCTGTGACACGCACACCCTTCTGCGCGAAGCGCTCGCGGGACTTGTAATCCCTGTAACCCAGGAAGACGAGAAGCGCCGCCGCGGCGAACAAGGCTGCGCTGAACATCACACACTCCCTAGCCGGTGTTCCTAAGCGGATTTCCCGGACTTGCTGGACTTGCCGGATTTCTTCTTGTCCAGCGAGGCTTTCAGAGCTTCCAGGAGGTCGACCACGTCCGCGTCGTCACCGTCGTCGCTGCTGTCGGAGTCGGCGTCAGCATCCTTCCCGAAGGTTTTCGAGGTGTCCAGAGTGTCGCCGGACTCGAATTTCGCGTCGATAAGCTTGCGCAGTTCGATCTGGTAGTCGTCAGAGAACTCATCCGGGGTGAAGTCTGAGGAATATTGCTCGACGAGCGCGGCGGAGAGCTCAAGCTCCTTGTCGCCGATCTTCGCACGCGAATTGACGCCCTTGAAGTTCACATCGCGGATCTCGTCGGCCCAGAGCATGCCCTGCAACACGAGGGTTTTGTCACGCACGAGCAGCGCGCCCAGGCGGGTCTTGTTGCGCAGGGCGTACTTCACCACGGCCATACGGTCGGTGTTCTTGAGTGTTTCCCGCAGCAAAAGGTAGGACTTGGGCGTCTTGCCGACGGGCTCGAGGTAATAGGCCTTCTCCGCCATGATCGGGTCGATCTGATCGGCGGGAACGAACTGGACGACTTCGATCTCGTTGTTGTTCGCCTCCGGCAGGGACTCGAAATCGTCGGCGGTGAGCACGACTGTCTCGCCGTCTTCTTCGAAGGCCTTATCGATGTTCTTGTATTCGACCTTCTCGCCGCACACCTCGCATCGGCGCTCATAGCGGATGCGGCCGCCGTCCTTGTCGTGGACCTGGTGAAAAGAAATGTCGTGGTCTTCGGTCGCCCCGTAGGCCTTGACCGGGACGTTGACGAGGCCGAAGGTGATGGAACCGCTCCAAATTGCGCGCATACCCGCAGTGTACGGGGGTTATGTAAGTTCTGGGGGAGAGTAAGCGAAAGGCAGTTCATGGCGCGCAGCAAGAAATTTCAGGTCGGCGAGCGCACTCTCGCCGTGAGCAACCTGGACAAGGTGCTTTACCCGACCACCGACGATGCGCCGGCCGTGACGAAGGCGGATGTGATGCACTACTACCTCACGGTCGCCGACGCGCTCATCCCGCAGATCGCCCGCCGCCCCGTGACGCGAAAGCGTTTCCCGGACGGTGTCGGGGGAGAAGCCTTCTTCCGCAAGGACTTGGAAGATTCGGCGCCGGAGTGGATCCCGTTCGGCATCATCGCGCACAAGACGTCGACAAACCGGTACCCGCTCGCCGACGAGCCCGCTGTGTTGGCCTGGTTCGCGCAGGTCGCGGCGTTGGAGCTGCACACCCCGCAGTGGCGTTTCGACGACACCGGTTACCCCGCCAACCCTGACCGCATGGTCCTCGACCTCGACCCTGGTCCTGGCGTGGGCCTTGCCGAGTGCGCCGAAGTGGCCCGCTGGTGCAAGGAGATCCTCGACGGCATGGGCATGGAGTCCGTTCCTGTGACATCGGGGTCGAAGGGTATCCACATCTACGCCGCGCTCGACGGCACGAGCACTGCGGACCAGGTTTCAGCGGTGGCGAAGGAACTGGCCCGCGCACTCGCCGCGGACAATCCGGATGAGGTCACGCATGTGATGAAGAAGGATCAGCGCGCCGGGAAGGTCTTCATCGACTGGAGCCAGAACAACGGGTCGAAGACGACCGTGGCGCCCTACTCGTTGCGCGGCCGCGAACGCCCGACCGTTGCTGCCCCACGCACGTGGGACGAGCTCGAAGACCCGAGCCAGCTCGAGTACACCGAGGTCATGGAGCGGCTTGCGGATGACATTGATCCGCTCGCGCACCTGGGCTTTCACCCCGATCGCTTATCGACGTACCGCTCCATGCGCAACCCCTCCAAAACCGCCGAACCCGTCCCCGCCGAACCGCCGGCCGACCGCGCCGGGGAGGAGCCCATCTTCGTCATCCAGGAGCATCACGCCTCGTCGTTGCACTGGGATGTCCGCTTCGAGCGCGACGGGGTGCTCGTGTCCTGGGCGGTGCCGAAGGGCCCGCCGCTCGATCCGGCGGAGAACCGGCTCGCGGTCCAGACAGAAGACCACCCGATCGAGTACGCCGCGTTTGAAGGGACCATCGCAAAGGGGCAGTACGGCGCCGGGGAGGTGAGCATCTGGGACACCGGCACGATCGAGGTAGAGAAGTGGCGTGACGGCAAGGAGGTCATCGTCGTCCTTCGCGGCCGTCCCGATGGCGGTTTGGGCGGAGTGCCGCGCCGCTACGCAATGATCCGCACCGGATCCCGCGAGGGCTCTGAGCAACAGCAGTGGCTGATGAAGTTCATGAAGAAACAGCCCGCCCTTGAGCCAGTTGCCGAGCCAGCCGTCGAGCCACCCGCCGAACCTGCATCCGTGCCGTTTAGCGTCGCTGACGTACCGGAGCCGATGCTCGCGACCGCTGGCAGCGAGGCCGACATCCGACTGGGAAAGAAAGACGGCGAGACGTGGGCCTTCGAGATGAAGTGGGACGGCTACCGCATTATCGCCGGTGTCGGTGATCCACGCGACGGGGGAGGAGTAGTGCTCTCCAGCCGTAACGGGAAGGACTACACGGACATCTTCCCGGAGCTCTCGGAACTTCAGGAACTCATCGGAGACGACTCTGGCGGCGCTGTTCTCGATGGGGAAGTAGTCGCGCTCAATGCCCAAGGGCGGCCGGACTTCGGCCTTCTGCAGGCGCACAGAAAAGGCGAGCTGGGTGGTGATGAGGCGACGATTCGCTACATGGTCTTCGACATTCTCCACATGGGCACCCCGGGCGGACAAGGGCGCTCTCTGATTCGCGAGCCGTACGAGAAGCGTCGCGAGCTGCTGCGCAGTCTTCTTGACAGCGGTGACTACGTGGCCATTCCTCCCGCACATACAGGCAGCCTGGAGGAGGCGATCGCAGTGAGCCGCGAGCTGAAGCTCGAAGGGGTGGTGGCGAAGCGGACGGACTCGACGTATCTCCCCGGCCAGCGGGGCACAGCGTGGATCAAGATCAAATTCCAGATCCACCAGGAAGTCGTGGTCGTCGGTGTGCGTGAAGGCAAGCGCGGGATCGCCTCGCTCCTTGTCGCTGTGCCCGATGAGGATGGAGAGCTCACGTATGCCGGCCGCGTCGGCACAGGGTTCAGCACCAAGGATCTCGAGGAGATTGAACGGCGGTTGGAAGGGGTGAGGCGCAAGGAACCGTCGATAAGCGGAATGCCTGAGGACGCATGGTGGGTGGAGCCGACGTACGTCGCGGAAGTCGCGCTGGCGGGGCGTACGCGCGACGGGAAAGTGCGACACGCCGTGTGGCGAGGGTGGCGCGACGATAAGCAACCCAGCGATGTCGATTGGACTCCTGAGCTGGGATAACACAGTACTGCCCGGGGGCGGATATCGGTTATTTCTGTGGAATGCGCACAAACTCACGCTGAAAACTTATGAATTCCTGGGCGATTAGAGCTATATTCCTCTACAAAGTAATTTTGATCACGTCCGCTAAATATTGTGCTTCCAGTCAATGTGATGCGGGCGTCGAACCGGAGAGAGGTTACCGTTGAGCACCAAAATTACAGGCCAGGGCGATTCCGCCCAGGCTCAGGCCCGGGAAAACATGGGGCCGCTCGAACGCCTTCTGACCTGGCGTCCGTTTTCCGCGGTCGCACGCACGCTGATCATCCTGGCGATGGTCGTGCCGCTGCTGTTCGCCGGACTGTACATGTGGTCCATGTGGGACCCGACGGGCTCCGTGCCGCAGACGCGCCTGGCTGTGGTCAACAACGACAAGGGCGTTGACCGCGGTGAAGGTGCCGGGATGGAGAATATCGGCGACCAGGTCGTCGAAGGTCTGACCAGCCGCGACTACCTCGACTTCTCCAAAGTGTCGGATGAAGAGGCGAAGCAGGGCCTGCTCACGGGCAAGTACCTGTTCACCGTGACCATCCCGGAGGACTTCTCTGAGAAGGTCGTCAGCGTGATCGACCCGGAGCCGCAGCAAGCGGAGATCCTGATCAACCTCAACGACTACAACGGCACCAACGGTGCGGTGCTGACCTCTGGCCTGCTCCCGCAGATCCAGTCCGAGGTCAAAGCCGAGGTGGCTAAGACCTACGGCGAGGAGGTTCTCGGCGGCATCAACGAGCTTGGCGACGGCATCCGCGCCGCAGCCGACGGCTCCAAGCAGCTCGACGACGGTGCCGGCCAGCTCAAAGAGGGCGCCGGTCGTGCAGTCGATGGCATCAACCAGCTTGACGACGGTGCCACGCAGCTCAACGACGGTACGGGAGAGCTGAAGGAAGGTGTCGGCGAGCTCGGCGACGGTGCAGGTCGCCTCAAGGACGGTGCCTACCAGCTGCGCGACGGCCTGACGCAGCTCGAGGGCGGTACCGACCAGCTCGCTGATGGCGCGCGCCAGATCGACGAAGGCGTCAACAAACTCACCGACATGCTCATCCCGCTGCTACAGAACGTGCAGGGCGGCGTGGGTCAGCTCAAGCCGATCGTGGACACGCTGCGCACTGTGGGCATGAACGAGCAGGCCGACAAGATTGACGGCATTGTGAAGCAGCTCGACCCGGAGAACCCGCAGAACGTCGTCAACGACCTCAACCGTCTGCGCGACGGTACCGGCGAGCTCTACGCGAACCTGTCCGACCCGAACATGCCGTACCGTGACGGCCTCAACCGCCTGATCGACGGCTCCAACCAGCTGGCTGACGGTACCGACCAGCTCAACGGCGGTGTCACCCGACTGACCGACGGCGCGAACCGCCTGCACGACGGCACCACCCGCCTCAAGGACGGCACCACCCAGCTTGTCGACGGCGGCGCCCAGCTCCAAGACGGCACCACCCGCCTCAAGGACGGCTCCACCGAGCTGTCCATCAAGCTTGGCGACGGCGCACAGCGCGCCCCCGAGGTCAAAGACATGGACAAGTCCTCCGACCAGATCGCCGTCCCGATCGCCTTCATGGAGGCGAACGAGCACCCGACGCAGCTCGTTGTCGATGAGGCTGACCCGACCGTGAAGGAACCCTCAAGCGGTTTCTCCATCATCGGCCTCATCGTGATCAACTTCATGCTCATGGCGGTCATGTCCATCCTGCTGCCGCATGCGATTGGCCGCCGCCACAAGGCATCCGGCGCCACCGGCCCGGTCCTGTCCGCGTGGTTGAGCAACTTCGGTGTCAACGTCGCGCTGACTGCACTGCTGGCGTTCGTGTCCATCACCCTCGGCTGGCGCCCAGAGAGCTGGCCCGTCATGATCATGACCCTGCTGCTGATCGACGTGATGGGTACCTCCGTCTTCCAGTTCTTCCGCATCCTGTTCGGACGCGTGGTGGGCGCGATGTTCAATATCGGATTCTTCGCTCTGGGCCTGTTCACCTCCGGCACCGTGTGGCCGCTGTCTACACTGCCGGCGCCGCTGGCAGCTCTGAACCCGTTCCACCCGATGAGCCACGCCCGCAACCTGTTCGTCCGCTCCGTCGACGGCATCTACGACAGCGCGTTCTGGACCGGCCTGGTCGTCCTGGTTGTGGTGTCGCTGCTGGCGATCGCCGGATCCATCGTGATTTACAACGCCCGCCGCAAGGCGCTCCACATCGACGACCCGAACGAGAACCCGCGTCAGCGCGAGATCTACCAGCGTGAGATCCGCGAAGGCGAGGAGCCGCTGCAGTCGGTCTTCAGCCGCTAGCTGCTGCCGCGTCCGGCTTTATCCGGCGTTGACGACGAGGATCCACACAGCGATCAGGTGCACGATCGCAGCAACAATGGTCAGGGAGTGGAAGTGCTCGTGGTAGCCGTAGTAGCGGGCCTCGCGCCCAGGCCACTTGAATCCGTAGATCGCGGCACCCACGGTGTAGGCGACACCGCCGACGAAAAGAAGCCACAGCACGGCCGGGTTGGCGTTGTTCCATAGGTAGGGGATGAGCGGGACGATGATCCAGCCCAGCCCGACGTAGATGATCGGGGAGAGCCAGCGCGGGTGGCCCGACCAGAACAACTTCAGCGCGAGGTTGCCCAGCGCACCGACCCATGCGATGGCCAGGGTCCACGCCGCCATCCGCGGCGGCAGCGCGATGACGCACATTGGGGTGTACGTGGAGGCGATGAACACGGCGATCATGGCGTGGTCGGCCCGCCTCCACGCCTCGACGCCGCGCTGGGTGCGCCACGGGAAGCGGTGGTAGGTCGCCGAGACCGAGAACAGTGCGATCAGGCCGGCACCGTAGATGGTCACGCTCAGCGCCTCCAGCCAGGTGAGCGTCATCCAGGAAAAGGTGATCAGCACGGTGGCGGCGATGGTGGCCGCTTGGGCCGCGAACAGGTGGGCCCAGCCGCGGATGAGGGGACGCTCGCCACGGTCGGCGATCCAGCGGGTGACGCGGATTTGCTCGCCACTTCTACTTTGCACTGTCATAACGCCTGCAAGCCTAGTCGCGGCGGGGTGCAATCCCCTCAGTCATCGTGCGAACCCACGCAGCGTCCGCTTGCTTGACGCCGTTGACCGCACCCGGTCCAACAGCGCGGTCGCTGCCCCACACGACCACGTTGCCGTAGCTGTTCCCAGAGAGCATGCCAGGCGTAGATAGTGCGCCGACGTGCGGAAACGCTTCCACCAACCCGGCAAGCTCTGCGCGTGTTTCGGCGAGACCTGCGTGGTCTCCAATGTTGGCCACATAGACCCCGCCGGGGGACAGGGCGCGTGCGACGGCGCGGTAGAACTCGACCGTCGTCACGTGGCGTGGGGTGGTGGGCCCGTCGAAAACATCGCGGATGACAGCGTCGACGCTGCCCGGGGATAGGGAGTGCACGTAGGTGCGGGCGTCGCTGGTGTGGAAGTGGGCGGGGACGTCGAAAAGCGAGCGGGTGAGTTCGCTCAACGCGCCATCGATCTCCACAACGATGTTGCGCGATTCCGGCCAGACGTCGGCGCAATAGCGCGGCAGAGAGCACCCGGCACCGCCGAGGTGGACGACGGTGCGCGGCTCGCGCAGGCACGCGGCAATCCACTCCATGTAGTCGAAGCCCAGCACCCGCGGCGCACCCAACACAATGCGTGACGACGGCACACCGTTGACCTCCAACACGTACGCCCCATCGCGCTCCGGGTCGGTGATGATCCGCGCTGACCCGGTGTCGATGGGGTAGGTGCCCGCGGGACGGAACTTCCTGGCGCGTGGCTTGTCCTGACGTCTGCGGGGGCGACTACCAGACGGCGGCAAAACGCATCAGGACGTGAGCGATCGGGTCCGGGAACGGCTTGCGCAGCCACTTCAAGCCACGGTCGGTGAGGCTGACCGAGTGGTGCTGCACCCACTTGATCCACGGCTGCTTGGAGGTGAGCACCTTGATCGTCTCATCCGCAATGTCGCCGGGAGTGAGGTTGACGCCCATGTTCTTCACCGACTGGGCCTTCACGTTGGCCACCTGGGTGGCGGCCCACAGGGGCATCATGTCGTGGACGCGGATGTCGTCATTGCGCCACTCGACGGACAGCGCCTCCGTCATGCCGTTGACGAAGAACTTCGATGCGGAATACGTGGAGATCTCCGGCTGGCCGAAGATCGCCGATGCCGACGACATGGAGATCATCACCGCTTCCTTCGTCGCCTTGAGGTAGGGGTGCGCGGCCTGCGCACCGTAGACAACGCCGACGCAGTTGATGTCGGTGAGCAACTGGACCTTCTCCGGATCTTGGTCCACAACCTCGCCGTCGATGATGATGCCGGCGTTGTTGAAGAGGAAGTCCAGGCGGCCGCCGGTCTTGGAGGTGAAGTCCTGAAGAGCCGCATCCCAGTTCTCGCGGTCGGTGACGTCCAGGTGGCCGGTGATCAGCTGGCCTTCGGGGATGTCGTCTGTGCCCCAGATGGTCTCGTTGACGTCATAGGAGCCGACGGTCCAGCCCATGTTCAGCAGACGCTGGGCCGTTGCCTTACCGATGCCGGATGCACCACCGGAAATGAAGGCCGCAGGACGCCTCGAAGCATCGGCGACAAAATCCTCCGGCTTCGCGTAGGGGGTTTCGTTCTCGTCATGGCGAAATGGCTTAGCTAAAGGGTTCCACATGAGATACACCTTAGAACTGCAAAACTGTTCGTGGGGGCGAAATGGCTAGAAATTTGTGACCCGGCGCACACATCCGCTAGTTGTCGTTCCACGTCCGAGTCTTATTGAAGAACAGCGCCAGTGCGGCGCCCGCAGCGAGGACTCCGGCAGGTAGCAGGATTGTGGCGGCCATCGCTGTGGCGAATGGTTCGTGCAGCGGCTCCGGGAGTGGCCCAGCGAACGTCGAGTCGCCGTCACCAACACGCGCGGCCAGCTGCGCCGACATCATCGCGGCCACGCTCGCCGACCCGATGACCGCACCGACCTGCCGCACCGTGTTGTACACACTCGACCCAGCCCCCGCCAGCCGCGGATCGAGATTGCGCGTGGCAATCATCGACAGCGGCCCCCACATCATCGAGTTCCCCAAACCATAAAAGACGGAGATGAGCAGCATCCACGCACTGCTTATCGACGGCTGTGTGATCCCCGCCGCCGCCACCATGCTCAACGCAGTCACACTCAAACCGGTGATCACGATCGGTTTCGGGTCGCGCGTATTGGTCAGCTTGCCGATGAACCCAGACAACGCTCCCGACACCACGCCCGAGGGCAAGATCAGCAGAGCTGCCTGCGTGGGCGTGAGAACCTTCACGCTCTGGACGTAAATCATCCACGGGATAGTGAAGGTCGATACCGCGAAACCAACGGTGGCGATGGTGAGGGAGGCGAGAGCGAAATTCCTGTCGTCGAAAAGCGAAAGCGGAACCAGCGCATCGCGCGACGTGCGCGTCTGCCACCACACAAACGCCACGAGCAGCACTGCGCCTGTTGCGATGAGGCCCACCACGCGAATGTCCCAGTTGAAGTTCGCACCCTCCTGAATCCCGAAGATCAAGCAGAACATGCCCGCAGCACTGAGCGCGACACCGAGCCAATCGAAACTGCGCGCGGTGAGTTCCAGTCGGGGGACGTGCTTCCACGCGAGAATGAGGCCGATGATGCCCACCGGCACATTGACGTAGAAGATCCACTCCCAGCCGCCGAGGTCCACGAGGAAGCCACCCAGCAGCGGACCTGCGACTGTGGCGACACCCGCCGTGCCGCCCCACAGGCCCATCGCGGTGCCGCGTTCGTTCGGCGCAAACGTGCGGATCATCACCGACATCGTCTGCGGGGACAACATCGCCCCGCCCAGACCCTGGAACGCGCGGGCGGCGATGAGCACCCCGACCGATCCCACCGCGCCCGCCATCCCGCAGACCAACGAGGACACAGTGAACAGGGCGAGCCCTGTTAGGTACAGCTTGCGCGGACCGAAGCGGTCGCCCAACCGTCCTGTGATCAGCAGCGGGACAGCGTATGCCAGCAGGTATGCACTGTTGACCCAGATGACCTCGTTGTACGAGGCGTCCAAACTCCCAGCAATCGCCGGGATGGCCACGGCGACGATGGTGGAATCCACGAGGATCATGAAGAATCCGAGCATCATCGACCACAAAGCCGGCCATGGCGAGCGTTGATCTTGGGCGTACGTACTCACCTGGGCGAATCTACTCCTGGCGGGCTCTTCCGGGGTTGGTCGGGCGGGAATTACATTTTCAGTATCGCCTTTCAGGTTCATGCCCGAAATCTGACATGCAGAAACGCTTCCGCTCCGGTGTAAAAGGCGATACTGAGAATCTAGAAACGCTCAGGCGCCGTCGGGAAACCCCAGCGGCGCCTGTTCAGTGGTCGTGTTAGCTCCCGATTACGACATCATTCCCGAGAAAGGCTTCCGAATGTCCTCGAAAAGCTTCGGGTTGAAGAAATTGAGCGCACCGATCAGCGCGGCGATGGCAGCCAGCGCACGGAAGAAGCGCAGCACTCCCTTGGCGGCAGAGGATGCGGTGGAGCTATTGTTGTCGTCGGTGTCGCCGTCGCCGTTGTCGCCCTCCACCTTGACCGGCATGGTGACGTCGGTCTTCGCGTCGGTGGTGATGCGCAGGACCAGATCACCCTGAGCATCAGCTGGGACGGCCAGCTTGACGGTGGCCTTGCCGGCCTCACCGTAGCCCTGCTCGCCAAGGTCAGGATCGATGTCGGTAGATGCCTCGGCGAGCTTGTCGCCCCCAGCGGTCTCGAGTGAGACAGTGACTTTCTTGGCCGGGTCGTCGATGGTGTAGATCAGGGAAGACAGATCAATGGTGGCTTCCGTTCCAGGCTTGAGCGGCTGGTCCAACTTGACGCCCACGGCGGATTGGCCGCGCGGGGCGAGTTCCTCGTCGCTCTTGAGGTACTGGATGAATGCGTCGACATCGAGCAGGCCAATGTTAGACATCTCGGACCCCCGGGTCAGGGCCTCGAAGCTGTCGCCACCGCCGAGCAGGAAGGTGGAACCGGCGATGACGTAGTCCTTCTCCATGTCCATCGGCTTGCCGTCAATGGTGATGGAGGTGATGCGCTGACCCTGCTCCGCGTCCGGGTTGTAGGTGTAGGACACGTTGTTGGACAGGCCGAGCGCAAGACGCGGGCGGTCCTGACCGGGCTTCCACTGCTGCTCGAGGACGTCCTTGAAGTCCTTGCCCTTGATGGACTTGTAGGAGTTCTCGTTGCCGAACGGCTGAACGGAAAACGCCTGCTTGTAGGTCACGTCACCTGCAGGGAGATCGTCGCGGACACCGCCCGCGTTCATGATGCCGATGTCCGGCGTGACGTTGGAGTTCGCCGCCACGCTCCACTTAGCGGCCTCCGCGAGCAGGTTGCTCAGGGAGGATTCAACACCGCGGTTCGTGCCGGATTCTGCGCCCTCGTTCCTGCCGCGAGTGAACGCGACCGGAGTGTTCGCCACGACCTGCTTGCCCTGCTCTTCGGCTTCCGCTGCGGCTGTCGAGACGGTCGTGGCAATCTCTGGGTACGCCTCGTCACACGCGAGGACGGTGGCATTGTCGACGACCTTCGCCTCATCGACAGTGACCTGCTTGGTTGCGCGGTCGATGCTCAAGTCAACGTTAGCGAAGCCCTGGGAGTACTGGCCGGCCTGCGCCACAACTGGGCTGGTGGAGGCATCCGGGTTAACAACCACGTGGGTGTGGCCGAGGAATGCGACGTCGACAGCCTCGTAGAACTTGTCCGGGGCAATGCCGCCGGCGTGGACGAGGGCGACCACAACGTCGGCTTCGCCCTTGTCTTTGAGATCCTTCGCCAGAGTGTTGGTGGTGGCGACTGGGTCGTTCCACGTGATGCCCGCGATGCCGTCCGGGCTGACCAGGTTCGGCATGTCGGCGGTGACGGTACCGATGAAAGCGATCTTCACGCCGTCGACTTCCTCGACGTGGTACGGCTTCGTGCCGTTCACGGAATCAGCGTTCGCTGCAAGATAAGGGAAGGCAGCGTCCGGGATGACCCGGTCGGACAAGTCTGCCGCGCCCTTGTCGAATTCGTGGTTGCCCACAGCGGAGACTTTCAGGCCCATCTGGTTGAGGACCTCGATGGTGGGAGCGTCGTCAAGCAGCATGGCCGAGAACGGTGAAGCGCCGATGTTGTCACCGGAGGAGGTGAAAATGTGCGCGTCGCCGAACGGTTCGGCCTCCTGGTCGATGGCGCACTTCAAGCGCTCGGCGCCGGGGATGGAGTTCTTCTCGTCGTGCTCGAAGCGGCCGTGGAAGTCGGTGATATTCGAGATGGAGATCTTGGCGGTCTGTTCGTCGGCGGATGCGACCGGCACGGTCAGAGCGGATGCGGACAGGGCGCTGATCGTCGCGGTAGCGATGGTGGCGCGCAAGTTCTTACGCATGCGTGGGCACCTTTCGGTTCGAAAGCGGTTGGGGGAAAATGTCGGTCCGTACTCAGCTACTGGCACATGCAGAGACAGAGAACCGCAATCGAACCTAAGTCAGAAAGGTGGCGGCGACGTGAAGCTGGAATGTCCGAAACGTTAAGGAATGCCCGAATAGCCACTCAGGTTCACTGTGTCACCACAAGCCGCCGAGGAACTCGCCGACGACCGCGGAACCGAGCTCGTCGAGGTCGGGGGCGACGACGCGGCCGCCGGCGCGGGAGGCTAGTGCGTCGAGAAGCGCGACGAGATTCGGGTCACCTCCAAGGCGGAAGAAGGTGGTATGCGCCCCGCGACGCGTGACAGTATCGAGCTGCGTGACGGTCAGCGCGAGGGTTTCGCGCGTGGTGGGCCAGTAGAAGACGGGCTCTCCGTCCGGGGTGAGGTGGGAGGTCGGTTCCCCGTCGGTGACGATGAGCAGCGTGCGGTTCATGTTCGGGTGGCGGGAGAAGAACTGGTCCGCGAGCAGCAGCGCATGGTGCAAGTTCGTGCCCTTTTCCTGCAACGGCGGCAAGCCGGTCAGCTCGGAGATGTCCATCGTCTGCGCGTAAAGGCCGAAACCGATCAGTGCGAGCTCATCGCCGCGGAACTGCGTGGAGATGAGGTGGTGCAGGGCCAATGCGGTCTGCTTCATCGGCAGCCAGCGCCCTTCCATTGCCATGGAGAAGGACGTGTCCACGAGCAGGGCCACCGCATTACGGGTGCGGGCCTCCGTTTCCTGGACTTCTACGTCGCCGATCGTGATGTTCACTGGGCCCGCGTTCAGGGATCCTTCTGTGGCTTGACGCTGAATCGCATTGGTGATCGTGCGGGTCGTATCCCACGGCTGGGTGTCGCCAAATTCCCAGGCGCGGCTCGAGCCGGTCGGTTCACCGGTCTGGCCGGCGGACGACGAATCCCGGGACCCCTCCCGCGGGGAGAGGTGCTGCGCGGCATCCTGCAGCAGTGACTGGCCGAGTCGGCGCATGGCTTGCGGGGAGAGTTTGAGGCTGCCGTCGTCACCCTTTTGAAGAAGCCCGCCATCGCGCAGCGCCTTCTCCAAGTCTGAGAGTGTGCGCGCGGACACGGCCGCGTCTTGGCCGAGCAGATCTTCGATGTCTTCGAGATCGGCATCCGACGGGGTGAGCCCGGAGAGATCATCGGCCAGTTGGTCGAGACGACCGAGGTCCTCCATTGCGCGGGCTGCGTCGCCCAGCCCCAGCCCCTCGTCTCCTTCGAACTGTTCGCCGCCGTGCCAGTCGAGGTCTGGCCGGATGCCGCGCAGGTTCGCGTCCAACTCGCCCATCAGGTTCATCAATTCCGGCGAGCCGAAAGCCTGCGCGGACAGCTCCATGAGTTCGCGGCGCTGCTCGTCCGTCATCGAGTTGAGCATGCGCTGGGCGGCCGCAGAGCGCTTGGCTAGCAGCTCCACGAGCTCGTCGATCGTGCTGGGGTTCTCCGGGAACTGCGCGCCGTGCTTGTCCATGAAGGCGCGGAAGTCCTCCTCGGTATCTTCGCCGAGGCGGTGCTTGCCCAACAAAATATTGAGGTCCCGCAGCATTTCTGCAATTGCGGCGCGGTCTTCGTCCGTCGCGTTCTCAAGTGCATCCTTCATTCCGGAGAATCGCTGGTCGAGCATCTCCCGGCCGAGCAAGTCCTTGATCTGCTCGAACTTTTCGCGCGCCTCCGAGGATGCCCACTCGTATGTGCCCAGTTCGCTCACTGCGCCGGCAGGGGAACCGGGTAGGTTATCCAGCTGCATTTCCCGCAGTTGCCGGTCCATGTCGTCCATGTGCACGTCGCGGGCGAGTTGGCCGCGTTCGGCGAGCACAGCGTCGTCGAGAAGCTTCTTCACGTCCTGCAGCGTCTTGCCCAAGTTGTGGCGCTGCAGCAGGTTGCGGCGGCGCTCGGAAATGCGCGCGACCAGATCGTCGTAGCCTTCGAAACCGTCAGCACCGCGGCGGAGGTATTCGCGCAGCGCGCGTTCCGGGGAGTAGCCGGCCATGACCTCATTGCCAATTTCTCGCAGTGCCTTCGTCAGGTCCGCCGGGGGAGCCAGGGGGTCCCGTCCGCCGGTATAGCGGGTGTAGCGGGATCTAGCCATAGATTGTTTCGCCTTCTCCAGAGTCTTTCGAGATCTTCCGGGACAAGTAGAGGGATTCGATGCCGAGCTCAATGGCTGCGGCACGGTGGCCGTCCGAACCAGCGCCGTTCTCGGGTGCGAAGGCGGCGGTCAAATCGTCGTACAGCGTGGCGCCATCAAGATCCGGCAGGCCGGCGAGGAACTCAGCAGCTGTGACGTGCTCACCCGTGGAGATTGTCCGGGTGCCGTCCAGCGCGGCAATGAGCGGAGCGAAGTCGATCTCGCGCACCGACCGACGCACGGCCCCGGCGATGGCGGTGCGCAGGATGTACTCCAGCAACTCCCATTCGCGGCCTTCCTCGCCTGGTTCGAACTCGACCTTGCCGCCCATCACGTCGACGGCGGCTTCAAGGTCCACAAGGCGGGCAACGGGGTCCTCGCCTGACACAGCGGCGCGGTGGCGAGCTGATGCAGCGACGGTTTCCGCGCCAGCAATGGCAAAGCGCGCGGATACACCTGCACGCTGGTTCACAGCGGGGGATTCGCGCAGCGCGCGGGTAAACCGTGCGAGGACCTCGAGCAGCACAGGCGGGATCTCGGCTGTGAGATCCGCTTCCTGCTCGATGACTGCCATTTCTGCGGCCAGCTCGAGCGGGTAGTGGGTGCGGATCTCCGCGCCGAAGCGGTCCTTGAGCGGGGTGATGATGCGTCCGCGGTTCGTGTAATCCTCCGGGTTAGCACTCGCCACGACCAGCACATCGAGGGGCAGACGCAGCATGTACCCGCGGATTTGAATATCTGCTTCCTCCATGACGTTGAGCATGGCTACCTGAATGCGTTCAGCCAGGTCAGGGAGCTCGTTGATGGCCACAATGCCTCGGTTGGAGCGGGGGATGAGCCCGTAGTGGATGGTCTCCGGGTCACCGAGCCTGCGGCCTTCGGCCACACGCATCGGGTCCACGTCGCCGATTAGATCCGCCACCGATGTGTCCGGAGTGGCGAGCTTCTCGGAGTAGCGTTCGTCGCGGTGCAGCCATGAAATCGGGGTCGCGTCGCCGTTCTCAGACACCAGCGCCCGGGAAGCATCGGTGATCGGGTGCAGCGGGTGTTCGCGCAGTTCGGAGTGGGTGAGGACAGGGGTCCATTCGTCGAGAAGCGATGGCAGCGTGCGCAGCAGACGTGTCTTGCCCTGGCCGCGCTCGCCGAGCAGCACGATGTCGTGGCCGGCAATGATCGCGCGCTCGACTTGCGGAATGACCGTGTTCTCCAGACCGTGCAGCCCCTCCCACGGGTTGTCGCCTGCCGCCAGCGCCGCGAGGAGATTGTCTCGCAGCTCTTCACGGATTGTCCGGTACGGGTAATTCCCGCTTTCGCGCAGTTCACCGAGGGTCGAGATATTCGGAGCTGAAGTCATGCGCCCCAGACTACTCCGGCTCGCCATACACTGGCCGGGATGACAACTACGCGCGTTCTCCTCATCCGCCACGGTCAAACCCCTACCACCGGTGTCGTTCTGCCTGGTCGGGCGGCGGGCTTGCACCTTTCGGAGACGGGCCGCCAGCAGGCGGAACGTGTCGCTGTGCAGCTCAAGGAACGCTTTTCGCTTATCGACGCCATCTTCACCTCCCCCTTAGAACGTACCCGCGAAACCGCGGAGCCGACCGCCCGTGTTCTCGGGCTGGAGCCGGTCGTCGATGACGCGTTTGTTGAATGCGATTTCGGCGACTGGACGGGACAGAAGTTGACCGACTTGAGCAAGTTGCCAGAGTGGCAAACCGTGCAGAAAACCCCTAGCCAGTTCCGGTTCCCCGGCGGGGAAAGCTTTGTGGAGATGCAGGCCCGAGTCGTCGCCGGAATCGAGTCCGCAGCTGCTCAATTCCCGGGCGGCGTTGTCGCGTGCTTTAGCCATGCAGATCCCATCAAGGCGGCTATTACCCACTACCGCGGTGTGAACCTGGACGAATTCCAGAAAGCGAAAGCAGATCCGGCGTCCGTGACCGTCATTGAGTTCGCCGAAGGAGTGGGCCGCGTTGTCTGACCACACGCTTCAGCCGCCGTTCACGCGGGAGCTCGAGCTGCTTACCCACGGCGAACTAGGCTTCGTGGGGCAGGTGGCTGGGTCGTCGAACATGACCTTCGTCTTCGACATCACCGCTGGCGGCGACCACGATGACAGTGAGTACGCATGGGCTGTATTCAAGCCAGAAGCAGGGGAGCAGTACCTGCACGACTTCCCGCCCGCTTTATGGCGGAGGGAGCGCGCGGCGTTCCTGCTCAGCGAACACCTTGGATGGCACCTCGTCCCGCCGACTGTCGTGCGCGACATCGAGGGGCTAGGGATCGGTTCGCTGCAGCTGTACATCGACAATGACGGCTCCCACTACTTTCCGCTCTACGAAACGCGCGAGGACCTGCACGACCAGTTTCGCCGCATGGCCGTCTTCGACGTGCTGACCAATAACACCGACCGGAAGTCCGGCCATGTGCTGCTCGGGGAGGGGCCGTCCGGGCCCGAACACGTGTGGGGTATCGATCAAGGCCTGTGCTTTCACCAGGACCCCAAATTGCGTACCGTGATCTGGGACTTCGCAGGCGAGTTCATCGACTCGGCGCTCATCGAGGCCGTTTCGCCGCTCATTCATGACGTTCCGGCCGACATCGCCGAGCTGCTCGAGCCCGCAGAGGTCGAGGCACTGCAGGAACGCGCCCTACGTCTTGCGGGGCTGCCCATGTTCCCGGCTCCGCGCCACCAGTACCAGTTCCCGTGGCCGTTGGTGTAGGGGGGCGTCGACAAGCGAAAGGCCCCGCAACGCACCTCCAGTACGTTCGGGGCCTCTCCGCAGGACGAGCTTTAAACGCCGTCAGTCTCCTGCGGGTCGTTGTCCGCGTCAGCCTTCGTCTCGTGGCGCGTGCCGTGGTTGTGCTCCGGCGGCGCGTAGATGGAGTACAGCTTCGCGGGCTCGGAGCCCTCGTTGGTGAAGTTGTGCCACTTGCCAGCGGGGACGAACGCCGCCCAGTCAGCGCCGACAACCTGGTCGACCTCGAGGTCGGTCTCGGACGCGCCGATCATCGCGCGCAGCTCGCCGGCCTCTAGTCGCAGGAACTGGTCGTGGTCGTCGTGGATCTCCGCGCCGATCTCGCCGCCCGGCGGGATAGTCATCACGGTCAGCTGGAGGTTCTTGCCGGTCCACAGGGTGTCACGGAAGGCCTCGTTATCCACCGTCGCCTTTTCAATGTCAACGACGTACGGGTTAGGTCCTTGATCAGCCATTGTTCCTCCTTTGTGTTGCGAACATCAGGCACCTTCAGTCTACCTAGAATCCAAGGGCATGGATCTCCCCGAACGCATCCCGCTTAACGACGCTCGACTAGCCCGCATCACCCGCACCAACGCCACCCTCGAGAACCTGCCCGAGCAGCTTGAGGAGGCCTGGGGTGAGCTGGCGCCGTTGATCGAGTACTACGAAACCGGCTGGAGCGGCGACATGCAGAACTACCCCGACGCGCAGTTCGGCGTCCTGTCCGAAGACGGCGTGTGGAACGAGATGGGGCGTTTCTACCAGGCAGTGAAAGAGATCGCCGCCGTCTCCGCGCGCATTGTGCGGGAATACCAAAACGGCGGCGAGTCTAGCGGAGAGGGTTAGTTCAGCGGCACGAGTGTGACGTCGGTAGCTTCCTCCATCGCCTGCTCCTTGTCCAGGCGGTCCAAGGCGTCCTGCGTGATGTCCGACTCGTTGACGTCGAGGACGGTCTGGTCGCCCACCGCACCGCGGTCGACCTCGGCTGGGGCATCCGACGGGGTAACGCCGAAGAACTTGTCCAGGCCCTTCACGTTGAACTGGGTGGACATGTAGCGGGAATTGTTGGACGTGTTCCACTGCGAGACAACCAAGTCCATATTGTCCAGAGTCGAACCCGGAACAATGTAACCGCCGTAGAGCTGGGTGAAGTTGTTCTCGTCCTGGCGGTGGCGCCAATTGCCGTCGCCAGCGACGACGGGGCGGGCCGGCGCAATCTCGTCCCAGTTGCGCGCGATGGTCTCGGACACGCGCACCTCGATGGAGCGGGTATGAGCGTTGAACATTGCGAGCACCCAGTGGCCGTCAATGTAGCGCAACGACATCTCACCGGCCTTCATGTTCTTGGAGAGCATCGGCTTGCCCATCTTCGAACCCCACGTGCCGGTGGCGGGATCGTAAATCTCCCAGCTTTCGCGGTTGCCAATGTCCTGCTCGCGGAACCGGGACAAATACACCGAGTCTTGGCGACGGAAATCGGACGACACCACGTAGATGTAACCATCCGGCCCCATCTCCCAGCTGATCATGTTGCCCAGACCCCTCATATAGCGCGGGCTTGTCGTGCCCACCGACGTCCACGTGCGGCCGTTGTCAGTGGACTTCCAGATCTGGGTCTCCACGATGTTGCCCAGGCCCGCGTTCCACATGCCCTGCATGTACAAGACCCCGTTGATGTTGATCACATCAGACGGAATCAACGTCAAGTTGTTGTCGTGACGGTAGTTAATGAGCTGTTTTACAGAATCACCACTGTTCAGCGGGCGCTTCAAGGTGATCCGGCCGTTCCCGTCCATCTCAGCGACTGCACCGATGGGGCTGAGCCACTCGCCCTGGCCAAAACCGCGGCCGGTGAACGAGTCGCCGAAGACGATGGCGAATTCCTTCCCGATACCCAGCGGCGCCATGATTCCCAGATCCAACGCACCGGCACCAATGTCGTTTTGGTGAGTGCCCAGCAGGTCACCGACCATCGTGACGTCGAGGCCTTCGCTGACCCGGCTCCAGGGGTTGTTTCCGGGCTTTGCCGCTGGCTTCTCCGACGGCGTGCCGAAGAGCCCGGAGCTGAAGTCACTCGGCGAACTCGACGAGCTCGAGGAAGAAGACGAGCTCTGTGCGTCCGCTACCGCAGGGCTGATCAGGGATACAGCGGCAAGTCCAGCGAGGACGGCGGAAGACGTTGAACGCAGGGGACGCGGGGAACGACGGGAGCGACCGGGACGAAGGAAACGCGGGGTACGCGGGGTATGCATGGGGCTAGCTCGCTTTGATATCCGGGGGCGATGATGCAACCGGATTGGACTCTAGCAAAGGGCGAGTGCTTTATTCCGGCTTCCTGTGGCGCCCGACACTGGACGTATCGTCGGGGCGCCTGTGCCGGCCCGTGCCCTGTGCCGCGCGCCGAGAACGCGTAGCACGCCGCAACCGCACCTTTTCCACCTCGGACAAGTAGGTGTTCTCGCCGGCGAGGTCGGCCGAGGTACTGCTGCGGCCGGGGTTGAACGATATAGGAGCCGGGAAGGACTGCGTAGGCACATGAGCCTGCGCTCGGCGGTGCAGCTCCGACGAAGGCTCTGCAGGGAACAGTGGTCTTCGCCCCGCGCGGGACGCTGGCCGAGCCTCCGGTTCGGCCGGGAACAGCGGCTCCGGCTGAGCCTTCGGCTCTGCGGTGGACAACGGCTCCAGTTTCGCAGCCGGCTCGGGCGGGAACAGTGGCTCCGGCTTCGGACGCTCCGCCGGTTCGGCCGGGAACAGCGGTTCCGGCTTGGGGCGCTCGGCCGGTTCGGCCGGGAACAGCGGTTCCGGCGCTGGTGGCTCCGCGGGGGACGGCTGCTCTGGCGGGAGCACCGGCTCCGGCTCGGGCGCAGGCTTCGGCTCTGGCGGGAGCACCGGCTCCGGCTCGGGCGCAGGCTTCGGCTCTGGCGGGAGCACCGGCTCCGGCTCTGGCTTCGTCTTGTACACCGGCTCGAACACCGGCTCCGGCATGGGCTTTGGCCTCGGCGCGGGCTCCGGCTCTGGTTCCGGCTCGGGTGGCAGCAACGGCTCCTGCTCCGGGGGCAGCAATGGCTCTGGTTCCGACTCTGGGGGCAGCAAAGGCTCCTGCTCCGGCTCCGGCGGCAGCAACGGCTCCGGCTCCGGCTCCGGTGGCAGCAACGGCTCCTGCTCCGGTTCTGGGGGCAGCAAAGGCTCTGGTTCCGGCTCGGGCGCTGGTACCGGCTCGAAGACTGGCTCCACCCGCACCCGCGGGGCTGCTTCCGGGGTCTCGTCCTGCGCTGGCGGCTGGTATTTCGGTTCCCAATCCAGGAAGATCTCCCGCGCACCCGGGAACGGGATGACTTGGTCCTCCGGGTCGATGGCGGCATCGAGCTCGACGGTGATGGCTAGGGTGCCGTCGGCGTATTCGTAGACCTGCCAGGGGTCGTCGGAGGTTTCCGGCTCGAGAGGCAGCTCGGGAAGTTGCTGGATTGCGCCCGCCCCAGAAACAGGGGAGACATCGACACCAATGCGTCCGTTGTTGGCGAAGGCGCGGGCTATGACGGGGGCGGGGGAGGCGTCGATAAGCGAGCGCAAAAGGTCGGCCTCGGGGTGGGGCAATGTGCCGAGTACGCGGCCGTCGCATGTGACCACAATGTCTTGCCCGCGCACCAGCAGCCCAACGAGCCACTGGCCGGGGGACATGTCCGTGATGTCGGAAGCGCTGAACTCGCCCGTGGAGATGTCGACGAAAACGGTTTCGTCGTAGCTGCCGGGCAGCATTACCGAACCGGGGAGCGGGTTGTTGCCCGGAATGACAAATTCGGCCGGTGCGAGGTTGACCGTGACGTCGCAGACACCGGTGCCTGGTGCGACGTCTAGCGTGGCGGTCGCGGTCGGGATCATGCCCGCGTCGTGCACGATGTCGATAGGGAACAGCGTGTCGCGGTCTGCGGCGGCGATCTCACCGATGACGCTGCCGTGCGCCTGCGGCCAGCGCACGCGCCACCCGCCGGAGATCGGGTGCGGTTCCAGTTCAACCGTTGTGAGGCCTGCCTGCCCAGCACCGCCAGCCGTGCCGAGGCTCTCATGCACCGTGGCGTGCATGACGTTGCCCACGCGCACGCGCATGCCGTCGCCTAAGGCGGTCGGCGCAAGGGGGTAGCGCGGGGTCGGTTCCATGACTCGAAACTTTACGCGTTAGGCAACGGCTGAACGAATGGCTGGGTTCGATTGGCAGGGATCATCCAGCTTGGTGGGACTTGCCCAGCACCTTTCGAACCAGCTCCACAACAGCCAGGACGGCGAAGCCGACGATGAGACCCATCACCAGTGACCCGGCAGTATCCACAAGCCAGCCGACGAAACCGCCGCCGACTGCTTCCACTCCGCGGGCGAGAATGTCGTGCGGCCAGTGCCAGCCAAAGACTTCGTCGAAACCACGAATGATCAGGTGTCCGCCGACCCACAGCATGGCCACAGTGCCCACCACGCCGATCGCCTTGAGCACGTACGGCATGCCCTTGACCAGCGCGGTGCCCAGCTTTGGCGTATTGCCGCGCTCAACCATGCCCAGACCGATGTCGTCGACTTTCACCAGCAGCGCCACCGCACCGTAGACCGCGATCGTGATGAAGATGGCCACGGCCACCAGCACGAGGAATTCCATCCACAGCGGCTGGTCAGCGACTTCGTCGAGCGCGATGATCATGATCTCCGCAGACAGAATTAGGTCTGTCGTCACAGCGCGCTGGACCAGCGAGTCTTCGCTTTCAGCATCGCGGTTGACGGCGCGCTCTGCTGCTTCATCCTCGTCGTGCAGAAGCTTATCGACGATCTTCTCCGCACCCTCAAAGCACAGATAGGAACCACCAATCATGAGGATGGGCACCAAAGCCCACGGAGCAACGGCGTTGAGCAGTAGCGCGATCGGCAGAATGATGAGCAGCTTGTTGCGCAGCGAACCCTTTGTGATCCGCCAGATCATCGGCAACTCCCGCGCCGGCGTCACCCCCGTGACATATTGCGGCGTCACTGCAGCATCGTCGATTACAACACCTGCAGCTTTAGCGGACGTTTTCGCCGTCATGGCAGCCACGTCATCCATGCTGGATGCGGCGGTGCGGGCGATCAGGGCGACGTCGTCAAGCAGTGCGAGCAAACCACCGGCCATTGTTTGAGCCTTTCTGTAGGGAACGAGCAGAGCCTACCCCGTTATGTATGGTGTGAGCATGTCTGAAACGGTCACATCGACAGCCCGGGTGCGTTTGTCCAGCCCAGGGCGGTGCGGCAAGCGGCTGGCCGCCCACTTCGCTCAGACCATTGACGCGACGTGGGACAGCGACGGTTCCAAAGGCTTGTTCAAATTCCCGGACGCCACGTGCGATGTCATCGGCACCGACGGCGTGCTCATGTTCAGCGTCGAGGGTCCCCGTGACGGCGTTGAGGAGGCCGAACGTCAGGTAGCCACACGCTTGATCCACATCGCGAACGAAGACGATGTCGTCGTCGAGTGGCTACGCGGGGGAGAGACCGTCGCACGTTTCTCGCGCGACAGCGCCTAACCCACCGGCGCCAACTCCACTTCCTCAGCCCATGTCAGTTCGATGCCCTGGGCGCGGAGCCATTCCATCGCGTCGTCGTCGTGTCGGGTGATGCCCTCGACAGCGTTGAGCGTGGCATCGATCGCCTTCTCCGCTTCCGCGGCGCTGATCAGGCCTGCTGAGGTGGCCGCGGCAAGCTCGTCGATGTCGAGCACGTCGATCGCCTCGCCCTGGATGGCCACGAGGTCGACGTACAAGTCGCGTGTGCGCCACACTTCGCCCTCGTGATCAATGGCGGCGATGTCGAAGTAGAAGTCCTGCTCCACATCCACGCCCTCGCGGAAGTGGAAGATGTTGGCGCGCAAGTTGAGTTCCGGCAGCAACCAGCTCTCCAGGTAACCGAACTTCGGGTGGTTGGCCCCACGGGCCATGTACAGGCCGAAATCCGTCACCGTGAACGTGTCCACGTCGCGCAGGTACCCCTTCGGGTCCGTGTTCGTCTTCGACATCGTGTCGAAGGTCTCCTGCTTGACGGGGTGGAGATCCACGGCAGAATCTGCCGCGCCCGGGGTTACCTGGGGGCCTGTGCCAGTCATCTCGATCGCCTTTCCTACATCCGGCGTCCTACTTCACCGTCGCCGTCAGGGCCACCGGTGCGAAGCGGCAGGACTTCCCGCCTGTCTTCACCGCACCGTCGACCACTGCCAGAACGGGTCCGGGGCCCGTGGAGGCCACCCCGGACAAGGTTGCCGGTCCTGTGGGATTAATCCCGTTATTGCCCAGAGGCGTTACACCGCTGCGCAGCGAGCCAACATTCACCCAGTACACATTCATCTGGCCCTGCTGCTTCTCCGCAGCTCCCGTGCCCAGGGCGGTGAAGACGAACGTGCTCTCCCCGGCCTTCGGCGCCGGCTGCGGAGAGTTCGCCGGTCCCGGCACCGCGATAACGGACCCTGTGGAGTGCAGGCCCGGGCCCATGCAGTTCAGCGACACCGTTGGCCAGTACCCCTGGCGAAACGCCGGGCCGTTCGTCGGCAGGGCCGGTCCACCGGTCTGCCCCTTCCCGGCGGTGAACCCGACCGCTGCCAGAAGTGCGTCGCGCACCTGCGGCGGCACCCACGGCTGGTTAGCAAAATCGGTCACGGCGCGCTGGACCTGCGGGGTGGGGCGGCCGAGATCGTCGATAATTTGCGACGACGTGACGTTCGATAGATCCGGCAGTCCCGGGGCAGCGCTCTGCGCGGAGGCGGGAGCGGCCGCACCGGCCACGAGCCCGGCGGCGAGCATGGTCGCCGCAGCAGCAGCCTTCACAGGGCGCGACGGCACTGGCAGGGCCGGCAGGGCGGGGAGCTTCTTCAGCTTCATGGGAGTTGGGTCCTTCGCGTCGTGAAAGTAACGCATTATCACAGGACACTTTAGTTACTTTGAAAACAATTGC
Source organism: Corynebacterium sp. CCUG 65737 (assembly GCF_024454115.1). Lineage (NCBI taxonomy): Bacteria > Bacillati > Actinomycetota > Actinomycetes > Mycobacteriales > Corynebacteriaceae > Corynebacterium > Corynebacterium sp. CCUG 65737. The sequence goes on along the minus strand of NZ_JAGPZB010000008.1, from coordinate 54,238 downwards.
AACATAGACACCAGAGTTTTCTAACGTACGAATGTCGGGATTGGGGCGGGCGTTGCGTGTTGTTTCCTGTGTCCTGTTCCGCGTGTGTTGAGTTCTCTGTTGGGTTCTGTCTTCAGTTCGGCTGCGCCCCGACATCGCGTTACCCACCGTATGCGGGTAGGGTTTAACCGTTCAAGCGGGGCTGCCGTGACGGTGGCGTCGTCACGCAAAAGCAAGAAGGAGCAGATCCGCAGTGTCGCACCCCGAATTCCGCAACGTCGCTATCGTCGCGCACGTTGACCACGGCAAGACCACCCTCGTCAACGGCATGCTGGAGCAGTCCGGCGTGTTCGGTGACCACGGCGAGGTCGCGGACCGCGTCATGGACTCCGGCGATCTCGAGTCCGAGCGCGGCATCACCATTCTGGCGAAGAACACCTCCATCCGCCGTAAGGGCGCGGGCAAGGATGGCCGCGACCTAGTCATCAACGTCATTGACACGCCGGGCCACGCGGACTTCGGCGGCGAGGTGGAGCGCGGCCTGTCCATGGTCGACGGTGTTGTTCTGCTTATCGACGCCTCCGAAGGACCCCTCCCGCAAACCCGCTTCGTCCTGGGCAAAGCGCTCGAGGCGAAAAAACCCGTGATCATCTGCGTGAACAAGACCGACCGCCCGGACGCGCGTATCGACGAAGTCGTCGAAGAGGCCCAGGACCTGCTCCTCGAGCTCGGCGCGTCATTGGAGGATCCGGATGCGGCTGAAGCCGCAGAGAACCTGCTCGAGCTGCCGGTGCTCTACGCCTCCGGCCGCGCCGGCCGTGCCTCCTTCAACAACCCGGGTAACGGCGGCCTGCCGGACAACGACGACCTGCAGCCGCTTTTCGACGTCATCTACGACGTCCTCCCCGAACCCTCCGCCGACATCGATGCCCCGTTCCAGGCGCAGGTCACCAACCTAGACTCCTCGTCCTTCCTGGGCCGTATCGCGCTGATCCGCGTGTACCGCGGCAGCGTGAAGAAGGGCGACAACGTCGCCTGGGTCCACTACGACTCTGACGGCAACGAGCACGTCAAGAACGTCAAGATCGCCGAACTGCTGGTCACCGAAGGCCTCGAGCGCGTCCCGGCCCAGGGCGAGGTCGTTGCCGGCGACATCGCCGCGGTGTCCGGCATCGACGAGATCATGATCGGCGACACCCTGTGCGACCCGGAGCACGTCGAGGCCCGCGAACGCATCAAGATCGACGATCCCGCAATCTCCATGACCATCGGCGTGAACACCTCCCCGATGGCCGGCCGCGGCGGTGGCGACAAGCTCACCGCCCGCATGGTCAAGGCGCGCCTGGACCAGGAGCTGATCGGTAACGTCTCCATCAAGGTGCTGCCGACCGACCGCCCCGACGCGTGGGAGGTCCAGGGTCGCGGCGAAATGGCTCTGACCGTTCTGATCGAGACGATGCGCCGCGAAGGCTTCGAGCTGACCGTGGGCAAGCCGCAGGTGGTCACCAAGGAGATCGACGGCAAGACCTACGAGCCCTACGACCACATGGTCATTGACACTCCGTCCGAGCACCAGGGTGCTGTTACCCAGCTCATGGCCAACCGTAAGGGCCAGATGACCGCCATGGGCAACTCTGGCGCCGGTGACTGGGTCCGCATGGAGTTCGACGTCCCGTCCCGCGGCCTGATTGGCTTCCGCACGACGTTCCTCACCGAGACCCGCGGCGCTGGCATTGCCAACAGCTACTCCATCGAGCACCGCCCGTGGGCAGGGGAGATCAAGGGCCGCCCAACCGGCTCGCTCGTTGCCGACCGTTCCGGCCAGGTCACCGCCTACGCGCTGACGCAGCTGGCTGACCGCGGCGATTTCTTCGTCGAGCCCGGCGCGGAAACCTACGAGGGCATGGTCGTCGGCGCGAACAGCCGCGACGAGGACATGGACATCAACATCACCAAGGAGAAGAAGCTGACCAACATGCGTTCTGCCACCGCAGACGCGACGGTCACGCTGGCCAAGGCCAGGACCCTCTCTCTGGATGAGGCCATCGAGTTCTGCGACGACGACGAGTGCGTCGAGGTCACGCCCGAGGTCATGCGCGTGCGCAAGGTGATCCTCAACTCCACCGAGCGCGGCCGTGCACGTTCTCGTGCGAAGCAGATGAACAAGTAGCATTAGCGCGCATGAAAGCAGTTCGCTTGACGACGGTCACGCTCGCGTCGATAAGCCTGCTCTCCTCGTGCGCAGCCAACCCGGGCCCGCCCCCGATCGTCGAAGAGACGGTGACCACGGAGACAGCGACGACGACCGTCCAGCCCGGCCCGACGCGGTCGCAAGTCCAGGTCGGGGTGCAGCCGCTGCGCAACGGTCTCAACCCGCACCTCATCGCCGATGAGAATTCGACGGTGCAGGATATTGCCGAGCTCACCCTGCCCAGCGCGTTCTTAGACGGGAAGATGAACACTGATCTGCTCGTCAGCGCAAGCGAGCTACCCGCTGGCGAGGGTGACGAGGACGCGGCAATGACCGTGCGCTACGAGATCAGCCCCGCCGCCCAATGGTCCGACGGCAGCCCCATTACCGGCGCCGACTTCGCGTACCTGTGGCGCGGCATGACCTCCACGCCGGGCACGGTCGACCCGGCCCCGTACCGCGCCGTGAGCGATGTGCGCGTTTCAGGCGGCGGCGGCAAGATCGTCGACGTCGTTTTTGATGAGCCGGTCCGCGACTGGCAGGGAATGTTCCGCAACCTGCTGCCGTCACACCTGCTCGATTCGACCGCTGCCGATTTCTCCGCTGCGCTCGCAGACTCGATCCCTGCTTCGGCGGGTCGTTATATGGTCGACCAGGTTGACCGCGGCAGCGGCATCATCACGCTGAACCGCAATGACCGGTTCTGGGGGCAAAGCCCAGCGAGCATTGACATTCTGACGCTGAATTCGGTGCGCTCCACCGAGCAGGTCGCCGACCGTCTGCGCGCCGGCCAGCTCGCCTTCGTCGATCACGTGCCGGGGGAGACATCGGCCGACGCGTACTCCCTCATCCCCGGAACCCAAGTCCGCACGGAGCGCGGACCACGAGAATTAGGCCTGGTCATGAGCGTCGATTCGCCCATTCTCAATGACCTTGCGGCACGCGAGGAGCTGCGCTCGCTTATCGATGTCCCCCTCATCGCCCGCATCGCCTCCTCCCGCTCCCGCGACGTCGATGCCGCCGAAGCGACTCCGGCGTTAGGGCGAGATGCGGGTGAGTTGCGCGCGGCCGTCGATAGGCAGAGGCCTTTGCGTATCGCCGCCGACCCGCGCGACAACGAGTCGATGCCGGCTGCCAGAGCGCTCGTGGACATCCTCAACGGTGAAGGAATCTCCGCGGAGACCGTCGCCGCCGACATGACCGATATTGCGGAGCGACTGCCTGCCGGTGAGATCGATGCGGTGATGAGCTGGTCGCTCACCAACAGCTCGACTGCGTGGGCCAGCAAGGTCCAATGCCCCTACACCGCGGAAACGGAAGCCGGGGACAGCGGCGCCCAGGACAGTGGCGGCGATGGGGCCAACGGCAACGACGCAGGAGGTGCGGGCGCTGACCGCTACGCCTCCGGCAACCTGAGCGGATTATGCACCCCGGACACGGACCAACTAGCCGAAGCAATTCTCGCCGGCGACATCTCCAGCCAACAAGCCCGCGAACAGGTCACCGCCGCCACCGCAATCGAAGCCGTGTGGGTGCCGGTACTGCGCGAGCGCCGGATCATCGTCCTGGGGCAAGGCATCATTGGCCCGTCGCCGAACTTGGAAGAATGGGACCGTGGCCTTGCCGGGGCCGACACATGGAAAGAGGACACAACCGCCAATGAGCAACGCACGACAGAACCCGAGTAACGGACACCCCAACGCGCACTCTGTTCCCAGAGACCTCGCTGGGTACCGCGTCGTCGCCGTCCACGCCCACCCGGATGATGAGTCCATCTCCACCGGCGGCGCCCTCGCTGACCTGTCTCGCCGCGGGGCCGACGTCCTCGTTGTGACCTGCACGCTCGGCGAGGAAGGCGAAGTCATCGGCGAGACCTACCAGGGCCTCGTCGACGACCAGGACCGGGGCGCCAACCAGTTGGGCGGCTTCCGCATCCACGAGCTGGCCCGCGCGTTGGACATCCTCGGCGTGCGCGGCGAGTTCCTCGGCGGGGCGGGGCAGTACAGGGATTCGGGGATGGTAGGGTCGCCGGCGTCACGCAATGCGCGGGCACTCGTGAACTCGGGGCAGCGCGCGGTTGACGACCTTGCCGCCATCTTCGAACGGGAACGGCCCCACCTCGTGCTCACATACGACCCCAACGGCGGTTACGGCCACCCCGACCACATCCGCGCCCACGAGATCACGCACGCCGCCGCCGACCAGATCGGGGGAGTGCCGCGCATTCTCTGGGCCACGCGCCTGCGCAGCGAGCTTGAAGCTGAAACCGCCGAGGTTGTCCCCGCAGGCTGGACCCGTCCTGCGCCGGGCGAGCTCGATGCCGTCGACACTAGCGACACCTGGGTGGAGATGAACGACACCGTCTACGCCACTAAGATCGACGCCATGCGCGCCCACGCCACCCAGATCTGGATTGCCGACGGCTCCACCTCCACCACCAACCCCCACGCCGCCTTCGGCCGCGCCCCCTCCGCCGACGTGACCACCTACGCGCTGTCCAACCTCATTGCTCAGCCCGTCATTCGCCGCGAGCACTACCAGCTCGGGGCCGGGCAGCCGCTGGACCACGGTGCTGACCTGCTCAGCGGCATCGCGCCGTGACGCCCGAGCCACCCATGCGCCGGGAGCCGCAGGTCCGCACTGACTTCAGCCCCTCCGAAGCGCGCTGGGCCATCGCGTGGCTCAGCATCGGCGCGATGTTCGCCGTGCTGCTGCAAGTCACCTCCATCAACGCCGCGTGGGGGATCCCTTCTATCGCTACCGCGTTCCTCTTTCAGGGGGTGGTCACGCGGACGGGGCGGTTGTGGACGTCGAAAAGCGTGCGCGTGCTCGTGCCGACCCTCGTGTGGGCCGCCTGCTTTGCAATGCTCTATTTCGGCGTCGACGTCACCAGCGATATCCTGAACAACAATTCCATTCGCGCACTCGCGCTGTTAATCGCCGGTTGCCTCGGAGGGGTTTGGCCCCTCCTACGGCGCAAGTGACATACTTGACGGGCAACAGGAAAACCCAGAGGAGCAACAATGACCTACATCATCGCCGAACCGTGCGTTGATCTGCTCGACCGCTCATGCGTCGAAGAATGCCCCGTCGACTGCATCTACGAGGGCAAACGCATGCTCTACATCCACCCCGACGAGTGTGTGGACTGCGGCGCCTGCGAGCCCGCCTGCCCGGTCGAAGCCATCTTCTACGAAGACGACCTGCCCGAGGAGTGGAACCACTACTACGACGTCAACGTCGCATTTTTCGACGAGCTCGGCTCCCCGGGCGGAGCGGCTGCCGCCGGCAAGTACGACTTCGACCACCCATTCGTGGCCGCGCTGCCGCCGATGCGGGAGTCCTAAATGCCGCGCAGCCCGCTCTCCTCGACCCTGCCTGACTTCCCGTGGGACACAATCCTCGACGTCAAGAAGAAGGCGGCCTCCCACCCGGACGGTTTGATTGACCTGTCCGTGGGCGGGCCCGTGGATCCGGTGCCCCCGACGATCCAGCTCGCCCTCGCAGAGAATGCTGCCGCGCCCGGATACCCGCAGACCATGGGCACCCCGGAGCTGCGCGAGGCGATCGTGTCGGCTCTGGAGCGCCGCTTCGGCATCGCGGGGCTGAACGAGAAATCGGTTCTGCCGACGATCGGCCTGAAAGAGGCCGTCGCGTGGCTGCCGACGCTACTCGGGCTGCGCGGCGAGACCGTGGTCATCCCAGAAGTGGCGTACCCCACCTACGAAGTCGGGGCACTCATCGCAGGGTGCAACATCGTGCGTTGCGACGATCCCGCCGACGCCCCCCGCGACGCCGCCCTGGTGTTCATCAACTCGCCCTCGAACCCGACCGGCGCCCTGGCATCGGTGGAGCAGCTGCGAGCGTGGGTTGAGTTTGCCCGCGACACCGGCGCGATCGTGGCCTCCGACGAGTGCTACCTCTACCTCGGCTGGACCACCGACCCAGTGTCCATCCTGCACCCGTCCGTGACTGACGGGGACAACACCGGGCTGCTCGCGCTGCACTCGCTGTCGAAGACCTCGAACCTCGCCTCCTACCGCACCGGCATGATCTCCGGCGACGAGAACCTGGTCCAAGAACTGCTGGAGGTGCGCAAACACGCCGGCCTGATCGTGCCTGGCCCGATCCAGCACGCAATGACCGCAGCACTGAGTAGCGACCTCCATGAGGAGCTGCAACGGTCGGTGTACGCCACCCGCCGCGTCGAGTTGCTGAAGGCTTTGCCCGGCGCTGGGTTCACGGTCGATGCATCCGACGCTGGCCTCTACCTCTGGGTGCGCCGCGAAGGCATGAACTCCCGCGAGGCGCTCGACTGGCTCGCCGAGCGCGGCATCCTCGCCGCACCGGGCGATTTCTACGGCCCTGCCGGCGCTCAGCACGTCCGCATTGCGCTGACCGCGACGGACGAGCGCATCGATGCCGCAGTCGCCCGCCTAGCGCAGTAGCGCTTCTGGTTCGTCGCAGCCGCGTCCACGGGCGGTTCGACCGGTTCGTGAGCAAGATAACGCCACGACAATCCCAGAGTTCGCGCGTTACCAGAGTAATGTTGCCGGGAAGTTGCGCGTCGATTCGGGCGCCACTGAGGACTAAGGACGCTCATTGACGGACACTGTGACACCGGCCGAACCACGGCCAGCTGAGGGCGGCGGGAGTACCGCTGTCCGCTTCGCTAACGGCGCACGAGAATTCATCAAATTCGGGATTGTCGGCGGGTCAGGGGTCTTCGTCAACCTTGCGGTGGTTTATGTAGTCAAGAAGGCGCTCGAGCTCGGGTGGGATATCCACGAGAACGAAGTCTTCATGAACTTGTTCGGCACGCGGTGGAACGTCCGCTGGTACCACGTCATCATGACCATTGCGTTTGTGGTGGCAAACACATGGAATTACCAGCTCAACCGGTCGTGGACATTCCGCAATGTGCCGAAGAAGTCGTGGTTGCGCGGCTATTTCCCGTTCCTGACCACGGGCATTGTCGCATTCCTCGTAAGTCAGACCGTGGCGACGTTGCTGATGAATCCGACATCGCCCATCGCGCTTTCCGACGACATCTTCGACAACTCCACCGGCTTCCGCACCAAATTCTACTGGTCCGCCGCGATTTCGACCCTGGTGGCGATGCCGGTCAACTTCGTCATCAACAAGCTCTGGACGTTCGGGAAACCGAAAAGCCCCCTCGCTGTCGTCTAGACCGGCTTCGCCGCCCCTCGAGCTCGCCGCCCTTCGAGTTCCCGCAGTCTAAGCGGCGGCAACTGCAGGACCGAAGAGAGCGTCCATGGCGCCGAACCTATGCCGCTGGTTGGTGCGCACGGTGCCGTACGGGGAGACCCAGACTGGCCGGCCGTCGCGGATTGCAATGTGGCCTCGGGAGCGGTGCACGTCTGGGGTGTCGTGGTTAATACGGTTGTGGTAGCGGCACAGCGGAACCAGGTTGGCGATGTTAGTCTCCCCGCCGCGCGCCCATGCTTCCGCGTGATGGACCTGGCAGAAGTCGGCAGCATGGTGGCAGTCCGGGTGAGCGCACATCGGCTGGACTGCCTTGGCCAGGTCGCGTTGCTTGGCGTTGGCCAGACGCTCAGTGCGGTACAGATTCACGGCGCCTTCGGTGGGGTGGAACACTGCGGCTTCCAGCTCGTGGTCGCCGGTGGCGATGAACTGGTCCATGAATTCCTTGCCGGTCATGGTGGTGCCGTCGGTCAAGCCAAGGATGACATCGTCGCCGTCGCCGTCGCCGCGCACAATACGCGTCCATTCCGGCAGGGGAACAAGGAGCATGGGGCGGGGTGAGGCTTCGGGGACGCTGCCGTCGCCACGCAATAAGGCAATGAGCTTGCGCGCCATGTGCGCCCCTGGAGAAACGTCGGCACCCATGCCGGCCGTAAGAACGTGTTTGAGGTCGGCGAGGAAGCGTTTACCGGTCGTCAGGGTCAGGGTGGCCATGTCGTCGTCGCCTTCACTGATCGCGGCGCGCTCCTGGCGCGCGGGTGGGTTTTTCGGCGGGACGATCTTCTTGATCAGTGCTCCCAAGGCTTTGAAAGTGCGGGTGGTGCGGCTGGCGGCGTCGAGAAGCTTCAGGCGCATGGTGTGGCGGCGTGTCGCATGCTTGATGTGCGCGATGGAGCGCTCGATTTTTGCGAGCATGCCCACGGAGAGGCCCAAGCGCATCGCTTTCTTCGAGGCTTTCTCGCGCTTGGCTGCAGATAAGCCATCGCCGAAGTAGGCATCATGGACAAGTTTCCAGTTGTTCACCACCGACGGCTCCACGCCGGCGCTGAGTGCTTGCTGTTTGTTGAAATCTTTCAACGCCCCCAACCTTGGGGCGCTGAACGCGCTGACAAGGTTATCGAAAGTTTCCATGCCTCACACGCTAAAAGCCCCGCACAAGGCGGGGCAAGAGCGTGCACACTGCAGTGTGCAACAGGGGTTAGTTCTTGTGCAGCTCTTCGTTGAGCTCGACGGCGTGTGCGCGGGAAGCCTCGACGGCGCCGGTCAGGGAGTTGCGGCGGAACAGGATGTTGTTGTGGCCGGACAGCTCGACGGCCTTGACTTCGTCGCCGGCGGAGCGGCCCAGGTCGGCGGCGATGTTATCGGTGATGACGACCTTGGTGCCGGCGGTGACGTACAGGCCGGCCTCAACGGTGCAGTTGTCGCCGAGCGAGATGCCGATGCCGGCGTTGGCGCCGAGCAGGCAGCCTTCGCCGATCTTGATGGTTTCCTTGCCGCCGCCGGACAGGGTGCCCATGATGGAGGCGCCGCCGCCGATGTCGGTGCCGTCGCCGACGACCACGCCAGCGGAAATGCGGCCCTCGACCATGGAGGCGCCGAGGGTGCCGGCGTTGAAGTTCACGAAGCCTTCGTGCATGACGGTCGTGCCTTCGGCCAGGTGGGCACCGAGGCGGACGCGGTCAGCGTCACCGATGCGCACGCCGGACGGCACAACATAATCGACCATGCGGGGGAACTTGTCTACGGAGAAGACCACGACTGGGCCCTTGGCTGCCAGGCGACCGCGTACGACCTGGAAGTCAGACACCTCGCAGGGGCCGTAGTTGGTCCATACGACGTTGGCCAGCAGACCAAACAGCCCGTCGAGGTTCGCCTCGTGCGGCTTGACTAGGCGGTGGGACAGCAGGTGGAGGCGCAGGTACGCGTCGTACGCATCTGCGGGGGCATCGCTTATCGACGCAATCCGCGTCTCCACTGCCACACGCGCCACCCCACGATCCTCATCCGGCCCGGCCAGGTCTTCGAACTGCTGCGGGGTCTCTTCGAGGCGCGTGGTGCCGGCTTCGGTGACGGACTCCCCAATCTTCGGGGCCGGGTACCAGACATCCAGAACGGTTCCGTCGTGGGTGACGGTGGCCAGGCCCTTAGCAATTGCGGTGGTCATCTCTGTATCAGCTCTTTCTGCTCAGTGATGCGACGTGTCTACGGGGGACACGTCGCGTTGTTTCCGTGAGCCAGCTTAGAGAATCGGGGGCGATATCTCAGCTTTGGCACGCGTGAAACGCTATTAGGCAGAGGTTTTGTTCCCGTCCGGTGCGATTTCAGCGTTGTTTTTGACGCTTCTACCGCGGGTGAGAAGAGACAAGCCCACCAGCACGAGGGAGAGGATGGTGACGGAGATGACTTGGGGGCGGGCGGAGGCGTCGAAAAGCATCAGGACGACCAGGCCGAGGAGCGCAGCGAGCGTGACCCACGGGACCCAGGATGCGCCGCGGACCTGGACGGCGGAGTCGGCGATGCCCGGCTTGAGCTTGATGTAGCTCAGCGTAATCATGATCCACACCACGATGAGGCAGCCACCGGTCGCGTTCATGATGAAATCGATCATGCCCGGCGGGTTCCACCACTGCAGACCGACCGCCACGAAGGCGAAGAAGACGGAGACGAGCACCGAGTTGATCGGCACTCCGTGGGCGTTGGTGCGGGCCATCCAGCGCGGAGCGTCACCCTCGAGTGCCTGCTGGTAGGCCAAGCGGGACGTGCCGTAGATCTGCGCGTTGAAGGCCGAGAGCAGCGCCAAGACAATGACCGCCTCCATGAAGCCGGCCGCGCCCGGGATGTTGGCCAAGTCGAGAACTTGGGTGAAGGGGGATTCTGCGGCGGTGTCCGCGCCGTCGATCTGCCCGTAGGGGAGCAGCAGGATGATCACGATGACCGAGCCGATGTAGAACAAAGCGATACGCCAGATGATGGAGTTGACGGCGTTGCGCACGTTGCGGGCGGGGTCCTCGGATTCGGCGGCGGCGATGGTGACCACCTCGATACCTCCGAACGCGAAGGCGACCGCGAGAAGGCCCGCAGCGATACCGGCGATGCCGTTCGGGGCAAAGCCGGATTCGGTCACGTGGGTGAACCCGACGAAGCCGGTGGCGGGCAAAAGCCCGAGCCATAGGGCGGCACCGATCACCAAGAAGAGCAGGATCACGGCGACCTTGATCATGGCGAACCAGTACTCGAACTCGCCGAATCCTTTGACCTGCGCGAGGTTTACGGCGGTGAGAATGCCCACGACGACGAGCGCCGGAACCCACTGCGGCACCCCGAACCAGCTTGCCATGATGGCAGAGGCGCCAGTGATCTCCACACCGCACGCCATGATGAGCAAGAACCAGTAAATCCAGCCGAGGAGGAAGCCCGCCCAGTGGCCGTACGCTTGGCGTCCGTACGTCGCGAAAGAGCCTGACGACGGGCGCGCCGCCGCCATCTCACCCAACATGCGCATCACAGAGATGACGACGATGCCGGCAATGACGTAGGCCAACATGATCGCTGGCCCCGCCGCACGGATGCCCACGCCGACGCCGAGGAACAGGCCCGCACCGACGGCAGTGCCCAGGCCCATGAGCGTGAGGTGGCGCGACTTCAGGCCGCTGCCGAGTTCAGAATTCGCGTCCGCGGTCGACGCGGCGGCGGTTGTGGTGGCGCCGTGGTTGGCGCCGGAGTCCGGCCCGGAGGTGTTAGCGGCAGTAGTCATCGACGGGGTCCTTCGGTGGTGGTTTCGGTTGTGGAGTCGGTGTCTGCGGTGGCTTCATCGAGCGCTGCGGGTGCTGCGGGGGAGTTCGCGGCAATATCAGCGCGGCGGCGCTTGAACGCGCCGGTGTTGGTCCAGATCAGCCCGGCAACGGTGATCACGGTGACAACGACGGCGACGGCAATGACCTGGAAGCGGCCGCCGTCGTCGGTAAGCATGAGTACAACAATCCCAGCAGCCAGCGCAATGGTTGCCCACGGCAAGACAGACGGGGCCCACATGCGGACATCGGTCAGCTGGCCGGAGGCCTCCAGGCGCGGGTGGAGGCGCAGGAACGAGAACGCGATGGCGAACCAGATCACGATCAAGCAGCCGCCGACGGCGTTGAGCAGGAAGGCGAGCAGCCCCGGCGGGTTCCAGTATTGGAGGGCGACGGCGACGAATCCGAAGATGACGGAGACGATAACCGCGCGCAGGGGGACGCCGCGGGCGTCGGTAAGCGAAAAGGCGCGGGGGGCGTCGCCACGCACGGAGAGGTTGTGCAGGAAGCGCGAGGAACCGTAGATCTGCGTGTTGCACGCGGACAGCAGCGCGACGACGATGACCGCCTCCATAATGCCCACGGCGCCGGGGATGTTGGCCAGGCGCAGCACGGCGGTGAAGGGCGATTCGGAAGCGTCGGACGCGCCGCCGATCTGGTTGAACGGCAGCAACAGCACGATGAGCAGCACGGAGCCGATGTAGAAGACGGAGATGCGCCAGATGATGGTGCGGATCGCGGAGTGGACGGCGACCTCGGGGTCTTCGGATTCGGCGGCAGCGATGGTGACCAGCTCAATGCCGCCGAAGGCGAACGCGACGGCGAGCAGCGCGGTAGCCACGCCGCCCCAGCCGTTGGGCATGAAGCCGACGTCGCTGACATTGGACAGGCCGACAAACGACGTGCCCGGCAGCAGTCCCAGCCACAGCGCGACGCCGAGAATCAGGAACGCCACGATGACTACGACTTTGATCAGCGCGAACCAGAACTCGAACTCGCCGAAATTGCGCACGGCCGCGAAGTTGATCAACGTGAACACGACAATCGCCACAAGCGCCGGAATCCACGGCGAGATGCTGAACCAGGCGGCGATGATAGCGGAGGCACCGGTGATCTCCACGGCCATGATCATGATCATCATGAACCAGTACAGCCAGCCGATAAGGAAGCCGGCCCAGGGCCCGAACGCTTCCTCGGCATAGGTGGAGAAGGTGCCCGACGACGGGCGCGCGGCGACCATCTCGGCGAGCATCTGCATCACGCACACGGTGATGGCGCCAGCAATGATGTAGGCGATGAGCACAGCGGGGCCGGCGGCTTGAATACCCACCCCGGTGCCCAGGAACAGGCCGGCACCGATAGCTGAGCCGAGTCCCATCATGGTCAGGTGACGGGTTTTCAGCCCGGCGTTCAGGGATGTTGACATAAATGTCAAGTCTAGGAATAGCGGGGGCTGACCAAGAAATCAGGGGAGGATTTCGCGTTATTGCGCGCGCCGCTCGCGGATCACCGGTGTGGCGCTGTGCGCTTCGTTGGTGATGGTGATGTCGGACTGGCCGTTGATGGTGCGGGCGGGAACGTAGGATTCGAAGCCGGTGCCGATGCGGGAGTCATGGAGAATAGTGCCCGGTTCGAGCATGACGCCGGCGCCGATTTCGCAGCGGTCACCCAGGTCGAGGTCAATGATGCCGGCGGAGGGGTGGATGATGCAGTCCGCACCGATGTGGAGCGGGGTGCGGTTGGATCCGCCGGAGCGGCCGGCCATGACGAGCGACGACAGGCCCAGGTCGGAGCCGCCGCCGACGACGCACGCCGATGACAGTCGCCCTTCGATCCGGGCAGCGCCGAGTGTTCCGGAGTTGTAGGAGACGTAGCCTTCGCGGTTCACACTGGTGCCTTCGGCGAGGTAGGCACCAAGGCGGACGCGCTCGGCCTCGGCGATGGTCACACCGGTGGGCACGACGTAGTCGACCATGCGGGGCAGCCGCTCAATGCCGTAGACGTGAATGGTGCCGCGGGCGCGCAAGTTGGTGCGCACGTACTCGAAGTCGTCGGGCAGGCAGGGGCCTTTGTTGGTCCAGGCCACGGGCACGAGGTGCTCGAGGCAGTCGGTCATGTTGATCTCCAGCGGCCGCACTTTGCGGTGGGAGAGCAGGTGCAGGCGCAGGTAGACATCATGAGCGTCGATGGCGGGAGCGTCCAGGTCGGCGATTTCGGTGAGCACGGGCACCACTTCGACGCGGCGGTCCCTGTCCATTCCGACGAGGTTGAGCAGGCGCTGCGAAAGGTCGTTGGCGCTGACGCGGCGGGTGGAGGGGGCGAGGATGTCGGCGGGGTCGTCGATAAGCGACACGGAGGGGTACCAGCTGTCCAGCACGGTACCGTCGGCGGCGATGTTGGCGATTCCTACTGCGCGTGCGGATTGACCCATGCGTCACATCGTACGAAAGGGACTCAGCGGCCGCGCGCTAAGATCGCCCACGTGACGTTAGATCTATTTCAGGACCCTGTTGAGCTGACCAAAGCGCTGATCGACATCCCGTCGCCGTCGCATGAGGAAGAGCAGATCGCCGATGTGATCGAGGAGGCCCTGCGCGCGTTGGACGGCGTGGAGGTGACCCGGCGCGGCCACACGCTCATCGCGCGCACGCACCGCGGGTTGGGGCAACGGGTGGTGCTGGCAGGGCACATCGATACGGTGCCGATCGCCGACAACGTCCCGCACCGCGTTGAGGGCGATACGCTGTTCGGCTGCGGCTCGGTGGACATGAAATCGGGCCTGGCCTGCTATTTGCACGCGTTCGCCACGCTTTACGACGCTTCTTCCCTCACCACCGACCTGACCCTGATCTGTTACGAAGCCGAGGAGGTCGCCGCCCAATACAACGGCCTGGCACACTTGGAGCGGGATTGCCCGGAGCTGCTCGACGGCGACTTGACGCTGCTCGGCGAGCCGTCAGGAGCGATTATCGAGGCCGGATGCCAGGGCACGATCCGCGTGTTCGTCGACGCCCGCGGCACGCGCGCCCACTCGGCACGCGCGTGGCTGGGACACAACGCTATTCACGACCTGGCCGGGGTGCTCGGCCGCGTGGCGGCCTACGAGCCGCGCACGGTCACCATCGCCGGGTGCGAATACCGCGAGGGCCTCAACGTCGTGGGGATAAGCGGGGGAGTGGCCACCAACACCATCCCAGATGAGGCGCGGCTGACGGTGAACTTCCGCTTCGCTCCGGACCGCTCGTTGGAGGACGCCAAAGCGCACCTTGAGTCCGTCCTAGACATTGACGAGAGCCTTGAACTCACCTACGACGATGCGGTCGGCGGCGCTCTGCCGGGTCTCGACGACCCCGTCGCGAAGGGTCTGCTGCGCGCCGTCGGCGGGAACTTCCGTGCCAAGTTCGGATGGACGGATGTGTCGCGGTTCTCTAGTCTGGGGGTTCCGGCCGTGAACTTCGGCCCCGGCGACCCCGGCTTTGCCCACAAGATTGATGAGCAGTGCCCGGTGGATCAGATCCGCACCGTCGCCGACTCTCTGCGCGAGTTCCTCGCTCCGCAGAGTAGGTAAGAGCTGGCAGATGCCGGCCACCTTATAAGTTCAGCACCCCCGCACCCTACGCAAAGGCAAGTTTCCCCCGTGGCCCCACAGATCACACCCCGCCCGGACAGAAACCGCACGCTGTCCGGCCCGATTCTCAAGCGCAATAGAGATAAGGACGGGAGTTCGACCTATGACCAGCGCCTGCTCGAGATGGGCCGCGCCGATCACGATTGGAAGCACGCGGATCCGTGGCGCGTCATGCGCATCACCAGCGAGTTCGTCTCCGGTTTTGATGCACTGCAGGATCTGGGCTGGGCCGTGACTGTTTTCGGGTCGGCACGCCTGGGCGAGGGCACCCCGGAGTACGAGCAGGCCCGCGAGTTGGGCAAGGCCCTTGTTGACGCTGGGTACGCCGTCATCACCGGCGGCGGCCCCGGCCTGATGGAAGGCCCGAACCGTGGCGCGCACGAGGCACAGGGCATGTCCGTCGGGCTGGGTATTGAGCTGCCGTTCGAGCAGGGGCTCAACGACTGGGTCGACCTGGGTCTGAACTTCCGTTACTTCTTCGCCCGCAAGACGATGTTCTTGAAGTACTCCCAGGGCTTCATTTCCCTGCCTGGCGGCTACGGCACGATGGACGAGGTTTTCGAGGTCCTCTGCATGATCCAGACCGGCAAGGTGACAAACTTCCCGATGGTCCTGTTGGGCACCGAGTTCTGGTCCGGCCTGGTCGACTGGATCCGCGGTCAGCAGCTCGCCCGTGGCCTGATCTCTCCGGGTGATGATGAGCTTTTCCTTGTCACCGACTCCGTCGAAGAAGCCGTGGAGTACATTTGCGCGTCCCACCGCGAGATGACCGACCCGCGGAACATTCACACGCCGCACCAAGCCTGATGGGTGAGATGGCCCGGATCATGGGCATCCTCAACCGCACCCCGGACTCCTTCTACGACAGGGGCGCGACGTATGCCTTCGACAGCGCCGTTGAGCGAGCCCGCCGAATTGTCGCCGAGGGCGCGAGCATTATCGACGTCGGAGGTGTCAAGGCTGGTCCCGGCGACTCCGTCAGTGTGGCGGAGGAGATCGACCGGATCGTCCCGCTGATTGCTGCGGTCCGCGAGGAATTCTCCGCAAGCACCGTCGACATTTCCGCCGATACGTGGCGCCCGGAGGTCGCCGAAGCCGCGATTGCGGCGGGTGCCACCATCATCAACGACACATGGGCGGGGTGGGAGCCGGAGCTCGTTGAGGTCGCCGGCGACCACAAGGTCGGCTACGTCTGCTCCCATACGGGTGGTGCCACCCCGCGGACACGCCCGCACCGGGTGCATTATGACGACGTGGTCGCTGACATCATCGCCGAAACCACCGCGCTGGCCGAGCGCGCAGTTTCTTGCGGCGTGCCGGAGGACAAGGTCTTCATCGACCCCACGCATGACTTCGGCAAGAACACTTTTCACGGCTTGGAGATCCTCCGGCGTGTCGATGAAATCGTCGCCACCGGTTGGCCCGTCCTCATGGCTCTGTCGAACAAGGACTTCATCGGAGAGACACTGGGCAAGAACGGCCAGCCCGTCGGGGAGCGCGTGACCGGAACGCTCGCCGCGACGGCGTGGTGCGCTGCCCGCGGTGTCGCGGCCTTCCGCGTCCACGAGGTCGCCGACACCATGGACGTGCTCTACATGACCGCCGCGATCCAAGGGACTGTACCGCCCCGGGACACCGTCAGAGGGCTGGGCTGATGCGCGTTTCAGTCGTGGTGCCGGCGTTGGATGAGGGGGAGACGGTAGGGGGCGTCGTCAAGCAAGCGCGTGCGTCGGGTGCTGATGAAGTTCTTGTCATCGACTCGGATTCGCGCGATGACACGGCGCAGCGTGCGGCAGAGGCGGGCGCGACCGTGGTGAACTGGCGCGACATTGACCCGCAACCTGTGCGCCCCGGCAAGGGGGAGGCGTTGTGGCGCGGGGTGAAGGCGGCGAGCGGCGATGTCGTTGTGTTTCTCGACGCTGATGTCACCACCGTCGAACCGTGGTGGGTCGATACGCTCGCCGCACCGCTCGAGGACCCGGCGATCCACCTGGTCAAGGCCGCGTACCGCCGCGCCAACGACGGCGGCCGCGTCACAGAACTGACCGCGAAACCCCTGCTGCGCCTGTTCTTTCCAGACGTGCCGCAGCTGGACCAGCCACTCGCCGGCGAGTACGCGATTCGCCGCGAGACTGCCCTGCGCCTGCCGTTCGCCGCGGGGTATGGCGTGGAGGCGGGACTGCTTATCGACGTCACCACCCACCACGGCCCCGCATCCGTCACCCAAGTGGACCTCGGGTTGAAAACCCACCGCAACCGGCCGTTGACGGAGCTGACGCAGATGTCCGAAACGGTCGCGCGGACCATTCTGTCGCGCGCAGGGGTGCTCGAGCCGCACGCCGAGCGTCCGCCGTGGGTGCGGTAATATCCCCAGCATGCTGTCTTGGTTGCTGCTCATCCTCGTCATCGCCGCCATCGCCGTGTTCGGCGCGTGGGTGTCCGCGTCGATCTTCGGCCGCGGCGAAGTGCTGCCGCCGATGGATGAGCCGCACGACGTCATTCAAGCCAACCGCGCCGCCGTCGAGGGCGGCCGCATCGACGACATCGCGCTCGAAGTCGTCCCGCGCGGGTACCGCCAGGATCAGGTGGATGCACTCGTGGAGCAGCTCGTCGCCAAGTGCGGGATAGCCCCTGGGGCGGTCCCGGAGCTGGCTCCGGCCGCGCCGAATGAGCGTAAGATTGTAGACACCTTAACCGAGGGTTCTGAGCGAGGATCCTCTCACCTACATGTCGAGGAGTGACACTGCATGGCTGCAATGAAGCCACGTACCGGAAATGGTCCCATGGAGGTTGTGGAGGAAAGCCGCAAGATTGTCATGCGCATTCCGTCCGACGGTGGCGGCCGTCTCGTTGTGGAGCTGAACAACGAAGAGGCGGCTGAGCTGGGCAACCTGCTGCTCGGCGTCGCAGGCGAGTAAGCCGCATGCTGCGAGATATTGTCGACGTTCTCGCTGACCCCGTCGACGGCACACCTTTGCACGGCGCAGATGATTTCGCGCGTCTGGTGTCTGAGTCCGGGCATTCCTACGATGTAGCACGCCAAGGGTATGTCACGCTCGCGTCCGGTGCGGGCATCGCGCATGAGGGTGACAGCCCGGCGATGGTCGTTTCCCGCGAGGCGTTCTTGTCGCGTGGGCACTTCGCGCCGTTCGTGGAGACAGTCACCGAACGCGTCCTCGACGCCCTTGCGCTTAACGACGATTCCTCCGATCCCTCCGCCCCCACCATCCTCGAAGTCGGTGCCGGCACCGGTTACTACCTGGCCCACACGCTCGATGCGGTGGACGGGGCACGCGGGGTCGGTGTGGACATTTCGGTCCCGGCGGCGAAACATCTGGCGAAGTCGCACCCGAGAGTGGGCGCGATCGTCGCGGATGTGTGGCAGGGGCTGCCGGTGCGTGACCAGTCCGTCGACGTGATCACGGTCATCTTCGCGCCGCGCAACCCGGCCGAGTTCGCCCGAGCGCTTGTTGGCGGCGGTGAGGCGATCATTCTCACGCCTCAATCCGGCCACCTCGACGAACTGCGTGAGCCGCTGGGGATCCTCGGCGTCGAGGAGGGCAAAGTCGAGCGAATGCTTGAGCAGGCCGCCGGCTACCTGGAACCGGTCGGCGACGCCCCGCACGAATTGGTCGAGTTTCCCATGAAGCTCGACCGCGAATCGATTGCCGCCCAGGTGGGGATGAGCCCCTCGGCACGCCATCTCGCCCCGGAGGTTCTCGCTGAGCGCGTCGCCGCTCTACCGGAGACGATGACGGTGACGGCGCGGGCGCAGCTCACCCGTCTGCGGAAGGTCTAGGCGAGAAGGACCCAGCGCGCGGAGTGTTTAGCGCGCAGCGCCGCGGCGCCACTGGTTGAGGATCTGTGCGTCGCCGGAGGTGCTCACACGCAACCCCGTCGCGCCGACCTCGGGCCAGAAGCGGCTGGAGAAGGTGACGGCGCCGCCGCCGGCGAAGATTTCGAGGGCGGAGCCGTCGATAAGCACGGAGATGTGGTCCTCGTCCTCGTCGTCGAGCGAGGCGGAGGCCGGATCACCGTCGTGCCTGTCCACGGTGATCTTGTCGCCGGAGTGGGTGATGGTCACGCAGACGTTGTCGGCGGCGTCGACAATCTCGACCTTCACTTCGGAGCCGGCAGGGATGTCGCACATGCCGGTCCACAGCATCGCATGCTCGGTGGCGTCGACGGCGGCGGGCAGGCCCGGAGCGGGGGTCTGGTAGAGCTGCCCGCCGGCGAGGGTGACAACGCGCGGCAGGGACAGGGCGTTGGCCCAGCCTTCCGCTGCCCAGGACGGCTGGGATGTCGGGTCGCCGCCGCGGCCGGTTTCTGCGAGGAGGCCGAAGATGCGGGCTTCGGCGTAGCGCTCGTCGTCGGAAAGCGTGCCGGGCACGAAGTTGGTGGTGCGGGGGCGGGTGAAGTCGTGGCCGTGGTCGATGCGGCTAAACGGTGCTTTGACGGTGAATTCGTTGCCGTTGAGCTCGCCGATCAGGTAGCCGGACAGGTCCCATTTGTCCAGCTCTTGGGTGAGGAAGAGGACGTCGTAGATGAAGCCGTCGACCTCGTCTCGCAGGCGGAAGATGCGCGGAGCGACGACGGGGACGTCCGAAGGAATGCCGGTGTCGCCGACGAAGCGCAGCGGGCCGATGAGCGTCCAGGTGTCCTCTTCGGCGGATTCGAGCACGACGGGCACGGGGTTGTCGGCCTCGCCGGTGCTGGCGAGCATGAGCCAGCCGGATTGGCCCTGCTCACGGTCGTCGGAGGCACTCCAGTCGGGCACGACGCAGGGGGAGCGGAAGCGGATGAAGCGGCCCTTGTCTTTCACCACTGGGCCCATGCGGCGCACACCGGGGTCGACCTGGTGGGAATCGTCGATGTTGTCGCAGAGGGAACCGATGTCGTCGATACGCGCGACCTGGATCGTGGTGCCCGCAGAGGTCTCGGATGTGAAGTAGAGGTCGGTGCCTGCGGGCCCGGCGACGACAGAACCGGCGAGTACGCGCGTTTCGCCGCCGACGGGCGCGATGACGTCGTTGCACTCGTAGAAGTCGAACGGGTTGCCCTCGGAGAACTTGTGCGCCCAGCGCGCGGGTGCGCCCGGTTCGGTTTCGTACTGGTAGAACAGGTGCCAGTTGTCGCCGTCGCGAAGCATGCCGGCAGCGGCGTCGAGGATGCCGTTGTCCGCAGTGACGTGCAGTTCCGGTCTCAGGGTGCTCAACTGTGCTCCTTTGTTAGATCAGCGACTTGTAAATGTCGACGGTCTCCTGGGCGATCTTGTCCCAGGTGAATTCTTTCTTCACGCGCGTCAGGCCTGCTTGCGCGTAGCGTTTGGTCAGGTCGGTGTCCGCGGCGAGCGCGTTGACGGCTTCGGCCAGATCCTTCTCGAAGGTTTCTGTGTCATCTTTGTCGTAGTGGACCAGGGTACCTGTCTCACCGTCGACGACGACCTCCGGAATGCCGCCCACGTCGGAGGCGACAACGGCGGTTTCGCACGCCATGGCTTCGAGGTTGACGATGCCCAGCGGCTCGTACACCGACGGGCAGACGAAGATGTCGGCCACGGAGTAAATCTCGCGGATTTCTTCCTTCGGCAGCATGTCGGTGACCCAGTACACGCCTCCGCGGCCTTCACGCAGCTTATCGACGAGCGCCTGCGTCTCGTCCGCAATCTCCGGCGTATCCGGAGCACCCGCACAGAGAATGATCTGAATGTCCTCGTCGAAGTCCTGGGCCGCCTTGACCAGGTGGGGGACACCTTTTTGGCGGGTGATGCGGCCGACGAACGCGACGACGGGCTTGGAGGTGTCTACGCCGAGGCGCTCGATGACACCGTTGCTCTCTGCGTCATCAGGGGCGACGCGGTGCCAGTCTTCCGTGTCGATGCCGTTGAGCACGACGTGGACTTTGTCTTCGCCGATGTTCGGGTAGGCCTCAAGGATTGCCTTCTTCATGCCGGTGGAGACACCGATGACCGCGTCGGCGTTTTCCATCGCGTTCTTCTCGGACCAGGAGGAGATGTCGTAGCCGCCGCCGAGCTGCTCGCGCTTCCACGGGCGGTCCGGTTCCAGCGAGTGGGCAGTGACCACGTGGGGGACACCGTGCAGGAGGCCAGCAAGGTGGCCGCCCAGGCCGGTGTACCAGGTGTGCGAGTGGACCACGTCGACGTTGTCGGCGGCATGCGCCATCCGGAGACCAGTGGACAGCGTCTTGATCGCGCCGTTGGCCTCGGTCAGTTCCGGGTCGACGCCGTGGACGTAGATGTTCTCGCCCTCGCGCGGTTCGCCCATGCAGTGGACGTCCACGTCGACGATGTCACGCATAAAACGGGTCAGTTCAGTCACGTGGACACCTGCCCCGCCGTACACTTCCGGCGGGTACTCGCGGGTCATCATTCCGACTCTCATGCTTTCCGAGACTAGTGACATTTCAAACCGTGCGCACGGATGGGATTTTCCCTAGTCTGGGCAGTATGAACAGTCGCCAGCCGAATGTCCTCGCCATCGTCCTCGCCGGCGGTGAAGGCAAGCGCCTTTTCCCGCTGACTCTCGACCGTGCCAAGCCTGCCGTGCCCTTTGGCGGTAACTACCGCCTCATCGATTTCGTACTGTCCAACCTGGTCAACGCCGGATATATGCGCATCGCTGTGTTGACGCAGTACAAGTCGCATTCGTTGGACCGTCACGTGGCTACCGCGTGGAACTTCTCCGGCCCGACGCACCAGTACATCGCGTCCGTGCCGGCGCAGCAGCGCCTGGGCAAGCGCTGGTACCAAGGGTCGGCGGACGCGCTGCTGCAGTCGCTCAACCTGATCTTCGACGAGTCTCCGGATTACGTTTTGGTCTTCGGCGCCGACCACGTCTACCGCATGGACCCGGCGCAGATGGTGGAGGACCACATTGCGTCCGGCAAGGAATGCACGGTTGCTGGCATCCGCGTCCCGCGCTCTGAGGCCACGGCGTTCGGGTGCATCCAGGCTGACGAGGACGGCTCCATTACCGAGTTCCTGGAGAAGCCGGCTGACCCTCCGGGTACCCCGGACGACCCGGATGTTACCTACGCGTCGATGGGCAACTACTGCTTCTCCACGGAGGCGCTCATCACCGCTCTGCGCGAGGACAATGTCAACGAGGCTTCTGAACACGATATGGGCGGCGACATCATCCCGTTCTTCGTGCGTAAAGGCCAGGCCAACGTCTACGACTTCTCCTCCAACGAGGTTCCGGGCGCGACCGAGCGAGATAAGGGCTACTGGCGTGATGTCGGTACGATCGACAATTTCTATGACGCGCACATGGATCTCATCTCGATCCACCCGGTGTTCAACCTCTACAACAAGTCCTGGCCGATTCACTCGACCGAGGACGAGAACCTGCCGCCGGCAAAGTTCGTCTCCGGCGGTATTGCGCAGGAGTCCATCATTGCGCCGGGTTCGATCATTTCAGGTGCGACGGTGCGCAACTCGGTGCTGTCTACTGACGTGCACGTCGAGGACGGCGCGACGGTCGAATCTTCAGTCCTCATGCCGGGTGTGCGCGTGGGGAAGGGCGCGGTTGTCCGTCACGCGATCCTGGACAAGAACGTCTACGTGTCTGACGGCGGCACGGTGGGCATCAACCGTGCCCACGACGAGGAGCGCGAGTTCAAGATCTCTGACGGCGGGGTCACCGTCGTGGGCAAGGGCGAGGTCGTTTACTAGCCTTTTCGCGTCACCAGCGTCACGCCAGCATCTAGCGGAAGACGCGTGACGACGGCCCCCTCAAACCCCTCCACAACCTCATCCGCTTCACGGGCGGCGAGGGTGTCGCGGTCTTTCCGGGAGGGGTCGGCGATGGTGCCGTCGAGAAGCGATCCCACGACCACGAGGGTGCCGCCGGGGCTGAGCAGTGGCCATGCGGCCTCGATCGCGGCCGGCAGGTCGACGGGCTCAACGTCCATGTAAACCACGTGGTACGCCTGCGTTGCTAGGCGGCCAAGAACGTCGAGCGGGCGCGACGGGAGGAACCGGGTGCGCGAGGTGGGGTAGCCCGCTTCGCGGAACAGCGCTTTCGCGCGGTTTTGGTGGTCCGCCTCTGGATCGATACAGGTCAATGTGGATTTTTCGGGCAGGCCGTGGAGGATGTGCAGCCCGACGACACCAGCGGCCGGGGTGATCGCCACCGCACCCGTCGCGCCAGAACTCGCCGCACCTGCGCCTGCAGCCAGAGTGCCCAGCAGGTTGCCGAGGGCGGGGGAGGGGGCGGTGAGGCCGTACTCGGCGGCGTCGGCACGCGCGATGGCATGGTTGGCATCCATCGGCGCGGATTCGATGTAACTAGTCAGGGAAGTAAATGCAGAATCGCTCACGCGCCTCATCCTACTGGGCCGCGGGGGCAGGGACTGTCAGCAACTTGGCAGGACCTGTTATGGCGCGCGGAAAGCGGATGGTGGACAATAACACCATGAGTTTGGCATCCTCCGATCAAGAGCTAAGCGGCACGGCCGCATTCGACGCGGGGCACTCTGCGATGCCGACCTGGGCGGAGCTCGTGGAGGAGCACGCCGACAGCGTCTACCGTCTCGCGTTCCGTCTTTCCGGTAACCAGCAGGACGCGGAAGACCTGACGCAGGAAACGTTCATGCGCGTGTTCCGCAGCGTGAAGTCCTACAAGGCGGGCACCTTCGAGGGGTGGTTGCACCGCATCACCACCAACCTGTTCCTGGACATGGTGCGCCACCGCAGCAAGATCCGGATGGAGGCTCTGCCGGAGGATTATGAGCGTGTTCCGGGCACCGCGATGACGCCCGAGCAGGCATATACCGTCTCCAACCTGGACCCAGCGCTGCAGGAGGCGCTCGACGAGCTCAGCCCCGAATTCCGTGTCTCCGTCGTGCTGTGTGATGTGGTGGGCATGAGCTACGAGGAGATCGCCAAGACGCTCGGGGTGAAAATGGGCACCGTCCGCTCCCGCATCCACCGTGGCCGCAGCCAGCTGCGCGACTCCCTTGAGGCGAAAGCCCGCACCAATGAGGGGGCCCGCGAACTCATCCGCGCACGCTAAAGGGGTCCCAGCATGCGCCAGTTCGATTCCATCGACCACTTGAGTTATGAAGCCGTCGCCGCGCTTATCGACGGAGAATTGTCCCCCTCCGCTACCCAACGCGCCCATTCGCACCTCGCCGAATGCTCGGATTGCCGGGAGGAAACGAAGCGCCAGCAAGCGGCTGCTGCGGCAGTGCGGTTGCACAATGGGGATGGGTGTTTGCGGGCGCCGCGTTCGCTCGTCGAAAAGCTCGCGTTGATGACGGATGATGAGATCCCCGCCGAAGAAACGCACTCGCTGTGGTCGAAGTTGCGCGGCGGGTTAAAGTGAAGGTGTGTTTGATTCCATCGGCTGGCTCGAGATCTTCGTTGTCATTCTCGTGGGCCTCATCGTCATCGGGCCCGAGCGCCTGCCTGGAGTCATCGAAGATGTCCGCGCCGCGATTTTCGCTGCCCGCCGCGCCATCAACAACGCCAAGGCCGAGCTGAACGGCGAATTCGACCAGTTCGAGGAATTCCGCCAGCCGATCAACACCGTCACCGAGTACGCCGCGATGGGCCCCAAGCGCGCCATCGCCAAAGTGCTTTTCGACGAAGAAGGCGACTACCTCGACCAATTCGACCCCCGCACAATGATGGGTGAGGACCCGCACTTGGCATCCTCCGGTAAAGCGACCGGTTCCACCGCCGCGAGTTCCGGATCGGGTTCTACCGCAGCGCAGCAGACCCAGCCGCAGCGCCCGCGCCGCCGTCAGCCGGGGGTGAAGAAACAGGAGCCGCCGCAGCCGCCGCCGCAGGCTTCGGGCGGAGGTTTTTCCTGGGCCGACGTGACCTAGAGCCGCGACCCGCTTATCACGGTGAGCTAACTGTGTATCCCAGATCCTCTAGCACCGAAATTGCAGTTGGAATGTTGTCCCGGATAACCGAGCTGGCTTGTAGTTCGTAGAATTTATCGCGGCTTTCGTCAAGGTGGCGCTGCCAACCGTCCCGCGGCCTAGCTCCGAACTCCTTGACTAGTAGTTCGATGACATCTTCAAGACTAACTCTGAATCGTCGATGACCCATCGGGAAGTGAACGTCTTGCTGGTGCGCTGCGGCATCGTATTTTCCGGCTCGCGCGAGGAGTAGGCCCAACGGCACCGAATCAGAATGAAACTGAAAATGACTAGACGGTTTGTTTCGAGCATCGCGTTCATACTCGAACCGCACGATCGGAACGAACTTCTGGAGAGCCTTGAACTGCACCTTGTAACTACTCGTTTCGATGGCTATCTGGGTTCCATCGGAACTCGTGCAGAGACGATATTCGCAGCGGAGGCTCAAACGGTCGCTCCCTGACTGCTCAATTTCCAGTGATTTTGTCAGGTTAAAGGTTGCACGGTTTTTATCTTTGGAGATGAGAAAGTCGCTCAACTCGGTTCTGCCGACGAGAGTGTCGTTAAGTAGGTCCTCGCTTTGCGAGGAGAAGTGGTGAACTTTCGCACTAAAAGTCTGCGAGTCCAAGGGATTCTAACCCTCGATGAGCCAGTTCAGAGATTCGTAGCGGTTGAGCAGACGCTCTTCTTCGAAGTTGATCGCACCCGCGTCTTTCAATCGGCGGAGCACATCAACGGTGTAGGGGGCCATTTCGTTCTTGACGCTGGTGAGCTGCTCCCGGAGCTGAGCTTCACTGAGCTCCTTGAACACAGGTGCTGACATGATTCCTCCTTCGCACTGAGAAACGTGACGTATTCGGGATGTATGCCACAAGAATACTGAACAAGTCAGCAGCCCGCGAATGGCTCGCCAGGTCGGGTGGGACCGCGCTAGTTACCCGTCACGCCGAGATTGAGGTTCTTGCCCGCCAGGGACTCTCGGCGCACCTTGAGCTTCTCAGCGATAGCGTTGATCGCCTGCGCCGAGGGGGAGTCAGGGGCGGAGATGGCGACGGGTGTGCCGTCGTCGCCGTGTTCGCGCAGCGAGGGATCGAGCGGGATGGAGCCGAGCAGGGGAACGTCCTCGCCGGTGATGAGGGAGAGGCGCTCGGCCACGTGCTCGCCGCCGCCGGTGCCGAAGATATCCAACATGGTGCCGTCAGGCATGGCCATCGCGGACATGTTCTCGATGACGCCGGCGATCTTCTGGCCGGTCTGCTGGGAGATGGAGCCGGCTCGCTCGGCGACCTCCGAGGCGGCGGCCTGCGGGGTGGTCACAATGATCAGCTCTGCGTTGGGCACGAGCTGAGCCACAGAGATGGCGATGTCACCGGTTCCCGGCGGTAAATCCATGAATAAGACGTCGAGCTCGGACCAGTACACATCGGTGAGGAACTGCTGAATAGCCCGGGTGAGCATGGGGCCGCGCCAGACAACGGGAGCGTTGCCTTCCACGAACTGGCCGATGGAGATGTGGCGGACGTCGTGGGCGATCGGGGGGAGGAGCATCTCGTCGACAACCGTGGGGCCTTGGCCGGCCGAGCCCATGAGGCCGGGGACAGAGTGGCCGTAGATATCGGCGTCGAGAATGCCCACGGTCAACCCCTGGGCCGCGAGCGACGTCGCCAGGTTGACTGTCATCGAGGACTTGCCGACACCACCCTTGCCCGACGCGACCGCGAACACGCGCGTCGTCGAACCGGGCTGAGCGAACGGAATGACCGGATCGGACTTGTCACCCTTGAGACGCTGCGCCAACGCGCGGCGCTGCTCCTCGCTCATGGTGTGCATGGTCACGCTGACTTCGCCGACGCCGTCGAGTTCCTCAAGCACCGCGCGCACGTTGCCGTGGATAGTGTCGCGCATCGGGCATGCCGCGATGGTCAGATAGATGCCCACGGCGACATCGCGGCCTTCGATCCGGACAGATTCGACCATGTCGAGGTCGGTGATCGGTTTGCCGATCTCGGGGTCGTCGACACGCGCGAGGGCGTTGCGGACAGCTGCTTCAGTAATTGGTGCGGTGTCACTCATCGTGGGAACAGTATATGTCAGTGCTCAACCTGCTCCTAGCCTGGCATT
Organism: Corynebacterium sp. CCUG 65737; assembly: GCF_024454115.1. NCBI lineage: Bacteria > Bacillati > Actinomycetota > Actinomycetes > Mycobacteriales > Corynebacteriaceae > Corynebacterium > Corynebacterium sp. CCUG 65737. Next base: position 27,411 of record NZ_JAGPZB010000008.1, on the reverse strand, counting down.
ACAATCATGGGAGTACGCGATATCTATTACCGAATTGAGGATTAGCAGCCATGACCCAGCCGTATAACCAGCAAGCCCGCCCGCAAGCGTTGCAGCGCCCGTCCGGGTGGCCGGTCGGTAGCTTCAATACCTACGCCGAGGCGCAAGCTGCTGTCGACGGCCTGTCCGACCGAGAGTTCCCCGTCGAGAACCTCACCATCGTCGGTGTGGACCTGATGCAGGTGGAGAAGGTCACCGGGCGGCTGACTTGGGGGCGCGTCCTGGGCGGCGGTGCGCTGTCGGGCCTGTGGCTGGGTCTGTTCGTCGGTCTGCTGTTCGCAATGTTCAGCCCCAACGTCTGGGGTTCGCTGTTCACCGCGCTCGTTATCGGTGTCATCTTCGGCCTCATCTTCGCGGCCGCCGGTTACGCATTCACGCAGGGTAAGCGCGACTTTTCCTCCATGACCACCATCGTCGCCGGGCGTTACGACGTCCTCTGCGAAGCCTCCCAAGCCCCCCGCGCCAGGGACATGATCAACCAAATGGGCAAGCCGGGACAGCCCGCGCCGCAGCGGGAGCAGATCCAGCAGGGGCAGCCGCGGGAGCCGCATGTTGGTGCCCAGCCGCACGAGCCGCACGAGCCGCAAGCGCGTCCTCAGACCGCCCAGCCGGAGCCCACGCTGCATGAGCGCCCGGTTCAGCCGGAGGCGTCGGAAAGCTACCGCGTTGAACCGCGCGACCACGCTGAAACCAACATTGACCCCGACAACCCGGCTCACCCGGAGCGTTAAGTGCTGGGGAGAAAACTCGCTGTCAACGTCCTCGCAGTGGCGACTGCGCTGACGCTTTCGTCCTGCGCGCAGGACGGTTCTGAACCGGTGGTCATTGCCGCCGATCCTTCCGATCCGGAGCAGTGGGTGCTTGCCGAGATCTACCGGCAGGTCATTGAACTCGACGGCCGCCCGGTTGGGATCGTCGGAGTTGAACTCGCGACTGCCTCAGACAAGCTGGAAATGCTCCAGTCGGGTGAAGCGAATCTGGGAGTCTTCTGCTCCGGCACCCTTGTGGAAGGCGAGAACCCCGGTGAGGAAGCGAAACTTCGCGCGCAGATCGCCACCGCCAATGAAGAAGACCTGGATGTCCAGGACGCGACCTACGATGCTGCTGCTGGCACGCTCCCCGGTGACTTCATGACGTTGGATCCTTCGCCAGCTCAAGGGTGCGAACCCGAGGACGACGGCGGTGCTTTGCAGAATCCGGAAAGCACACGCGGGGTTGAGCCGATACGCGGGGACAACGCGAAACCGGAGGACGATATCCCGGAGGGACAGCCCCCAGAAGGGCAACCCACGGACGCACCGCCAACGGACGCACTACCCACGAACGCACCGCCCGCCGAGGCGAACGAGCAGGAGACTCTGCCACGCAACATCATGCCCGTCTTCAAGGTGGGATTGTTCGATCGTGGTATCCGGCAAGCGATGCATAAGGCCACCCGCGCGCTGAGCACGGAGGATCTCCAAAAGCTGGTCGAGCGGACGAAGACGGAGGGCGATCCCTCGCGTGCTGTGAATGATTGGATGATGGAGAAGACCGGTATGGGCGCTGAACTCCAGCGCATCGTCGAAGAGGGCGAAGCCCGGGACTCCTAAGCAGAGCCCAACGCACGACGGAAAGCCCGCCACCCGGAGGTTGAACTCCAGGTGGCGGGCTTTAGGTTGTCTAAGGGGAGGGGTTAGTCGGCGAAAGCTTCGTCGAGAAGCGCCTTCTCCTCTTGCTGGTGCACCTTGGACACGCCGGTTGCAGTCGTGGACTGGGAGCGGCGGGAGATGCGGCGCATCGGCGGCATGTTCTCCACGTAGTTGGCCAGGTGCTCGTTGTAGAACGGCCACGGACCCTGGTTTGCGGGCTCGTCCTGGACGAAGCGGATCTCTTCGGCGTTCGGGTAGTTGGCGAAGGCGTCGGAGAGGCGGTTGAAGGGGATCGGGTGGAGCATCTCGATGCGGATGATCGCGACGTCGTCACGCCCGTCCTTCTGGCGGCGCTTCTCCAGCTCGTAGTAGATCTTGCCGGAGCACAGCATGATCGTCTTGACCTTCTCGGTGTCGCCGATGACCTTGTTGTTCGCGTCAACGAGGTGCGGGTCATCGATGACGGAACGGAACCCGGTGGTCTCGATGAATTCTGCCGGCTGCGAGACAGCTGCCTTGTTGCGCAGCATGGACTTCGGGGTGAAGATGACCAGCGGGCGGCGCATTTCACCGAGCGCCTGGCGGCGCAGCAGGTGGAAGTGGTTAGCCGGGGTGGACGGCTGAGCGATGGTCATGGACCCCTCAGCAACGAGCTGCAGGAAGCGCTCGATGCGTGCCGACGAGTGGTCCGGGCCCTGGCCCTCGTAACCGTGCGGCAGCAGCATGATCAGGCTGGAAAGCTGGCCCCACTTGGTCTCACCGGAGGAGATGTACTCGTCGATGATGGTCTGGCCGCCGTTGGCGAAGTCGCCGAACTGGGCCTCCCAAGCAACCAGGGCGTCCGGGTTGCCGACGGTGTAGCCGTACTCGAAGCCCAGACCGCCGAACTCCGTCAGAGCGGAGTTGTAGATCTGGAAGCGGCCGCCGTTGCCAGCCTCGATGGCGATGGCGTCGAGCGGGTTGTACTGTTCCGCGGTGCTCGGGTCGAACAGGACACCGTGGCGCTGGGTGAAGGTACCGCGCTTGGAATCCTCGCCGGCGAGGCGGACGAGCTTGCCGCCGTGCGCCAGGGAGCCGAAGGCGAGCAGCTCGCCCCATGCCCAGTCGATGTCGCCACCGTCGAAGGAGCCGCCGCGGGCCTTCAGAACGGTCTTCAGGCGCTTGTTCGGCGTGAAGTCGTCCGGCAGGTCGGCGTAAGCATCGGCCAGCGTCTTGAACAGGTTCTCATCGATGGAGGTGTCCAGGCCGCGGGTGAGCTCCTGGGACTCGGTGATGCCGGTCTGCTCGGCGGGGGAGCCGCCGCCTTCCTTGACGTCGTTGAAGACGGAGTCCAGCTGGTCGTGGAAGTCCTGTGCGGCGATCTCGGCCTCTTCCTCGGTGATGTCGCCACGGCCGATGAGGTCCTTGGTGTAGCGGGTACGCACAGAGGGGTGGGAGTCGATGCGCTCGTACATGATCGGCTGGGTCACCGACGGGTCATCAGCCTCGTTGTGGCCGCGCAGGCGGTAGCAGATGAGGTCGATGAAGACGTCTTTTCCGAATTCGCGGCGGTACTCGGTGGCCAGCTGGCCCACCCAAGCGGCCGCTTCGGGGTCGTCGCCGTTGACGTGGAAGACCGGGCAGTCGAAGCCTTTGGCCAGGTCAGTGGCGTAGTAGGTGGAACGGCCCTGGTCCGGGGTGGTGGTGAAGCCGACCTGGTTGTTCACCACGATGTGGACGGTGCCGCCGACATCGTAGCCGGTCAGCTTGGACATGTTCAGGGTCTCCTGAACCACGCCCAGGCCGGTGAAGGAGGCGTCGCCGTGGAGCATCATCGGGACGATGGGGTGGTCGTCGGCGGATTGGCCGTGGTTGATGATGTCCTGCTTCGCGCGGGCGATACCGACCAGAACCGGGTCCACAGCTTCCAGGTGGGACGGGTTAGCGGCCAGGGAGACCTTGATGTCGCCGTCGCCGAACATCTGGATGTGCTCGCCTTCGAAGCCGAGGTGGTACTTCACGTCGCCGGAGCCGCCCTGCTGGGCGGGCTGCAGGTTGCCCTCGAACTCGCCGAAGATGGTCTTGACCGGCTTGCCCACGATGTTGAACAGCACGTTGAGGCGGCCGCGGTGCGGCATGCCAATGACAACCTCGTCGAGGCCTTGGCCGGCAGCGGTGTCAATGACGGCATCCATGAGCGGGATCAGCGTTTCCGCGCCCTCGAGGGAGAAGCGTTTCTGACCCAGGTACTTGGTCTGCAGGAAGTTCTCGAAGGCCTCAGCGGCGTTGAGCTTCTGCAGGATGTACTTCTGCTCGGCGTTGGTCGGCTTGGGCATGCCCACCTCGAGGCGGTCACGCAGCCAGTCGCGCTCGTCGCGGTCGAGAACGTGGGTGTACTCGGCACCGACGTGGAGGGTGTAGGCGGCGCGCAGGCGGGTAATCACTTCGCGCAGCGTCATCTTCTCCTTGCCGCCGAAGCCGCCGACGTTGAATGTGCGGTCCAGGTCCCACAGGGTCAGGCCGTGGGTTTCCAGCTGCAGGTCGGACACGTCCGGCTTGGGCAGTCCCGGCTGCTCCCAGCTGAGCGGGTTGGTGTCGGCGATGAGGTGGCCGCGGGAGCGGTACGCCTCAATCAGGTTCATCACACGGGTGGACTTGTCCACACCGGTGTTGGGGATGTCCTGCGCCCAACGCATCGGGGCGTACGGGATGGACATGGCGTCGAAGATTTCGTCCCAGAATTTATCGTCGATAAGCAACTGGGAGATGTCGCGCAGGAACTCGCCGGACTCCGCGCCCTGGATGACGCGGTGGTCGTAGGTGGAGGTCAGCGTGGTCAGCTTGCCCACACCGAGCTCGGCGAGACGGTCCTCAGAAGCACCGGCGAACTCAGCCGGGTAGTCCATCGCGCCGACACCGACGATGGTGCCCTGGCCCTTGGTCAGGCGCGGGATGGAGTGGCGGGTGCCAATCCCGCCCGGGTTGGTCAGCTGAATGGTGACACCCTGGAAGTCGTCGATCTTCAGCTTGTTGTCGCGGGCGCGGGCGACAATGTCCTCGTACGCCCGGACAAACTGCTCGAAGGTGAGGGTCTCGCACTCCTTGATGGCGGCGACCACGAGCGCGCGGGTGCCGTCCTTCTGCGGGAGGTCAATAGCTAGACCGAGGTTAATGTGCTCCGGCGTGACCACGAACGGTTTGCCGTCCTTGACGGTGTAGTTGACGTTCATGCCCGGGTGGATCATGGCGGACTTCACAATGGCCCAGCCGATGATGTGCGTGAACGAGATCTTGCCGCCGCGGGTGCGCTTGAGGTGGTCGTTGATCTGCGCACGGTTTTCGAACATGAGCTTGACCGGCATGTCGCGCACGGTCGTCGCCGTCGGGACGGTCAGGGACTCGTCCATGTTCTTAGCGATGGCCTTGAAGGTGCCCTTCAGCTGGGTCTCACCAGCCTCAGGCAGCGGCTTGACCTTTTCCATCGGCGACGGCTTCACGGTCTTCTTAGCCGCCTTCTTCTCGGAAGGCTGGGACTTGGCCGTAGTCTCAATGGCCTTGTCCACCTTGGTTTCACGGCCGTCCTGGGACGGGGCACCGGTGGTCTCTGCGACCTTGGTTTCGGTGCGGGCCCGGTGCGGGCGGTCGTCTACTTCGGCGTTAGCTGCGTTAGTTGCTGCGTTCTTCGCAGGGGCAGCGGCGGAGACAGGCTTAGCGTCGGCGCCCGCCGTGCCCTCTTTCTCAAACAACTCGCGCCATTCTGCGTCGACGGAGTTGGGGTCCTCCTTGTACTGCTGGAACATTTCGTCCACCAGCCAGTCATTTTGGCCGAACGTGTTTTCGCTGCTCACGGCGGTTGCTCGCCTTCCTTCGGGTAGATTTCTTCGGATCGTTTTATCCGGCTGTAGCCAGTCGTAGCCCATACTACGTGCTTAGCCGTCGGCTGACCGACACCCACCCATCTAGCTGTGCCTAACCTTGCTAGCGGAACGGAAAAGAGTTACGGGTCACCGACTCGCGGCCCACATCCGGCTGTACCGTCCGTCCTGGGCGAGCAGGTCCTCGTGGGAACCGTCCTCCACGATCCGCCCAGGGTCAATGACGAGGATTCGGTCGGCCCTCCGCGCCGTAGCGAGGCGGTGCGCGACGATAACGGAGGTGCGTCCGCGGGTGGTTTTCGCGGCCGCGTCGAGCACGTCGCGTTCGGTCACGGGGTCGAGGGTGGCGGTGGCTTCGTCGAGAAGCACGACGCGCGGGTGGAGGATTTCCGCGCGGGCGAGCGCGATGATTTGGCGCTGGCCGGAACTCAAGCCCCGACCACGTTCCCCGACGGGGTGGTTGAACCCGCCGGGGATGGAAGCGATGACGCCGAGCGCCCCGATACGCCTGACAGCATCCTCGATCTCGGCCGCGGTGGCATCCGAGACTCCATATGAGATGTTGTCGGCCACAGTCCCGGGAAAGAGGTAGGACTCTTGCGGCACCTGCGCCAGCGCGCGCCGCCAATCCACGAGCGGGAAGTCACGCACGTCCGCGCCGCTCGCGGTCACAGCGCCCGTCACGGGATCATAGAAACGCGCCAACAGCTTGACGACGCTTGATTTGCCCGCCCCCGTCGGCCCCACCAGGGCGACAGTCTGGCCTGGCTTGACGGTGACGTCGACAGCAGAAAGCACATCGGGGCCGTCGGCGGTGTAGGAGAAAGTGACGTTCTCCAGGGCGAGCTCGCCCTGTGCGGCGGTGGCAGCGCCCGTGCGGGCACCGGTGTCGGGAACCGTGGTCTCAGTGTCGAGCAGTTCGCGGATGCGGTCGAAGCTGACGGTGGCTTGCTGCCAAGAGTCGAAAATCTGGCCCAGCTGCTGGATCGGCCCGTACAGCAGGCTCAAGTACATGGTGAAGGCGACCAGCACACCGACCGACAGGGTGCCTTCGGCGACGCGGGTCGCGCCCACGCCGACCACAACGGCCGTCATGATCTGGGTGATCGCCTGCATGCCGTTGAAGTAGAAGGCGACGAGGAGCTGAGAACGCATGCGCAAGCGCCGATACGTATCACTTTCGTCGCTGAAGCGTGCTTCGGCGACCGGCTCCATTAAGTGCATCTGGCTGCTGCGGATGCCGCCGATGAGCTCCGCGAACTCCCCGTTGACCGCCGAGATCTGTGCACGGGCTTGGGCGTGGAAACGCTTCGAGTAATGGCGGAACACCACCGTGATCACCGCGATGATCGGCACTGCGGCCAGAGCAATGAGTGCGAGTGAACCGTCCGTTGCGACGAGCATGACCGTGACACCGATGAGCGTGCCGACGGAGACCACCGCCTGCGCCAATCCCGTCTGCAGGAAACTGGACAGCGTGTCGATGTCGGTGGTCATCCGCGTCATGATCCGCCCCGAAAGATTCGACTCGAAGTAGCTCAGACCCAGTTTCTGCAAGTGGTCATAACTACGGACCCGCAAGCCGTAGAGGAGCCGCTCGCCGGAGCGCGAGGACAGTACCGTCATCGCGGCGTTCGCAGCCCAGGCGATGACCACAACGATGAGGGCGGCCGCGCCGACGATCCACAGCGCGTTCGAGTCGCCCGCCTGAATGCCGCGGTCGATCGCGGTGCGCACCAGGGTGGGGAAGGCCAAGTCCGTGAGCACCCCGACCACGAGCAAGAGAGTGACGGCGAGAATGAGCCAGCGCACGGAGCGCAGCATCGCGCGCACACCCTCCGGGATGGTGCCAGTGGGTTGTTCCGTGGCAGGAGGGAGGTGTTCGAGGCGTTCCAACAACTCCGGTGTCGCGGTGACCACGCGGGCGGCACCCCCGCCTCCGCCGCCGCGGCCACCGCCACCGCCGAAACCGGCCCCGGCGCCCGCTGCTCGGGTGAGCACGTGCTCGTGGCTTTCTTCAGCGACCTCGGGCCAGAGTTGGTCGTGGGTTGGTTCGGGACGCTGGGCGCGGCGGACATCCGGATCCATCAGTGCGCGGTAGAGGTCAGTCTCCACAATCTCCTCGCGCGGACCGTCGGCGACCACGCGGCTGCCGCCGCTGCCCTCACCGTCCGCAGGGGAGAGGATGATCACCCGGTCGGTGTGGTCCACAGTCGACTGCCGGTGCGCCACGGCGATGAGCGTTACACCTTTGAGGTTCTCGCGCAGGTTGCGCAGGATGGTGGATTCGGTGGTGGCATCAATAGCTGAGGTAGCGTCGTCGAGCACGAGCACGGCCGGCTGAGACAGAAGCGCGCGGGCGAGCGCAATGCGTTGACGCTGCCCGCCAGATAGCGTCAGGCCGCGCTCGCCGACGACAGTGTCGTAACCGTCAGGAAGGTTCTCGATGAATTCGTCGGCGCACGCCATCCGGGCGGCGTGGGTAACTTCAGCATCGGTGACGTCAGCACCCATGGCGATGTTGTCCCGGATGGAGACAGAGAACAGGAACGCCTCGTCAAAGACGCAGGTGACTGCTTTGCGGATCTCCCTGGCGGGAAGGTCTGAGTAGCGGAACCGTTGCCCGGAGGCGTCGATAAGCGACATGCTCCCGGAATCTGGGGTGTAGAACGCGCCTGCGAGTTGGACCGCCATGGACTTGCCGGCGCCGGCGGGGCCGATGACGCTGACATGCTCACCGGGGGAGACGGTGAAGCTGACTTCGTCGAGCACACAGCGTCCGTCGGTGGTGAAGGTGACGTGGTCGAAGTCGATGCCGGTGGGGCCGTTGGGCAGCGCTGGTGCAGTGGGCGCGGGTTGCTCCGGGGAGAGGGCGAGAACTTCGTCGAGCCGGTCGATGCCGCTCATGCCCATCTGCAGCGTGACGTAAGTGTTGGCCAGCATCGACATCGACTGCGTGAGCGAGGTCAAATAGACGGTGAAGGCGACGAATCCGCCGACCGTCATCCCGCCGCCGAGCGCGATGAGACCGCCTGCGACGATGGTGACCACCAGTGCGATGTTGGGGAGCTGGGTCAACGTCGGTTGGAACCGGGCCGTGAGTTTGGCCGCCCGCATCTTCACGGCGTAGAGGTCGCGGGCGAGCCGGTCGAGCTTTGCTACTTCATGCTCGGCACGGCCGAAGGCCTTGACCACGCGGACACCGGAGACGGTTTGCTCGACGTGGCTGGCTAGCTCTGCTGCGGACTGCTGGTTCGCCCACGTGGCGGCGTACATGGATCTGCGCGACCGGCCGCCGACCCACACGATGAGCGGGAGGAAACCCAGCGACATCAGCGTCAGCGGAACGTCAAGGGAGAGCATGACCGCCAGCGTGAGCAGCAATTGCACGAGGCGGGTGAGCGCGAGCGGCGCCATGGCAAAGACTGAGAACAGCTGCCCTAAGTCAGTAATCGAGCGCGAGACGATCTGCCCGGTGACAATGTCGTCCTGACCGGGACCGTCAAGGCGGTGCAGAGTTCTCAGCAGCTCCACCCGCACCCAATGCTGCGAGCGGGTGGCCAGTGAACCGGCTGCCCAGCGGCGCAGCACCTGGAACGCGAACTGGGCTGCCGCTATGCCCACCATCGCCCACGCGATCGTGGTGACGGATCCCTCGCGGGTGCCGGTGGCAACGTCAACAGCTGCACCAGTCAACCCGGGAACAGCGACTTGCAGGACCGCCGCGACCACAGCGGTAATGAGGGTAAGTGCAGCGAATCCCGCATTCGCTTTCAGCGCGCGGGTCAGCAGGGGACTTATTCGGATTCACCCTTCGTGCCGCGAGAGAAGCGGCTGCGCAGAGCGTTTTCCTCCAGCTCGTCAGCGTTACCGGTGATGCCGAGCTTTTCCAGGATGCCCTTCGCGTCTGGGTCGCCTTCGATCTCCGGGCCGTTGTCGCGGTTTTTACGGAAGACGGAAATCATCGCCGCGAGGCGGGAATTCTTGTCAGACTCTGCCTTGTCCAACTCTTCCTCGACCTCCGTCTTCGGCGGTAGCTCCTGAAGGAACTGGGCCGGCGGGTGGCCGAGGTTGTTCGACACGTTGTCCACGACAGCCTTCGCCAGCTTGCGGTTGGCGTACAGGCCGGCCACCGCACCGATGCCGAACGGCATCAGCTTGCCGATCCACATCCGGCGCAGACGCTTCGAGATCGACTTCCTCAACGCCCGCGTCATCATCGAGTTCGCCTGGTTGAGGGTGGGGCCGGTGAAGTTCTTCAGCATCTTCGGTCCAGGCATTCGCGCGGCCTCGGGCCCGATGAGCGTATCGACGATCGCCGTGCCCTGCGTGCCCAGCAAGACCATGAGAACGATCGCCTTGCGGTGTTCCTCATCGGAGATGTCTGCACCGCGCAGGTACGCGGAACCGACCGTGTAGACAGCCGCCAAATCCACAAACAGGAGGGACTCCCCGGCAATCGCCGCCGTGCCGGTGACGAATCCGATACCAGGGATGGCGGCAGCACCGCCCGCACCGGCACCAGAACCGGCCGCGATAGTGAGGAAGTGCTTATCCATCATCTCCTGGATCTGCTGCGGAGTGGCCTCCGGGTTCGCGCGGCGCAGGCGGTCCACGTAGGCCTCGATCAGCCCGCTCTGCAGCCGGACTGCGCGATCGAGGGCTTTGATGAAGCCCTTGCCGATGGCAGAGGCGTTCTCCTCGATCTGCGCGGAGTCCGTGTAACCGCCCTGGGGGCCGCTTTCGGCCACGGCTTGATCGTTCTTCTTCTTGCGGCCGAACACGGTGATCTCGTCTCCTTGGGGGTTGGTTGGGGGAACATTAGTGTCGTGTTCCCGGCCACGTCATCATAGGCCGGGATTACATGACACGGCTACAGTTGTCCGCATGGCAGCTGTTTCCGCCACTGACCCCGTCGTGCACACCCATGCTGGGACAGTGCGCGGCGTTGTCGATCCTGGCTCGGGCATGCGCACGTGGCGCGGCATCCCGTACGGGGCACCGACCGGGGGGAAGCACCGCTTCCACGCGCCGCGCCCCCGAGAGGCGTGGCGCGGGGAATTCGACGCCTCCGAGTTCAGCCAGCCCGCCATGCAAGGCACCTACGGGTGGAACGACAAAGTCATTGGCACCGAGGACTGCCTCACCCTCGACATTGTCCGCCCCGACACCGACGATGTTCTACCCGTCGTCGTCTACATGCACGGCGGGACCTTCCTCACCGGTGCCTCCCACGAGAAGGTGCTGCAAGGCCACGGTCTGGCCGCGGCGGCGGACATCGTCTACGTCTCGTTGAACTTCCGGCTCGGCGTGCTCGGCTACTTGGACATGCGCTCGCTCGGGCCGGACTGCGTGGCCAACCCCGCCACGTTGGACCAGATCCTCGCTCTGCACTGGGTGCGCGACAACATCGCCTTCTTCGGTGGGGACCCGGACCGGGTGACCATCATGGGTGAATCCGCAGGAGCCAACGCTGTGACCACCTTGATGAGCTCCCCGCAAGCGCGCGGCCTGTTCCACGGTGCAGTCGCGCAGTCGAATCCCGCCAGCGCGGTGCATTCGCGCGTCCAGGCGGCCATGTGGGTGCGCTCGCTTCTCGACGGCATGGGCATGTCCCGCCTGTCCACCCTCTCCGACCTCCGCGAGGTCGATGGAGAAGAACTAGTCCGCGTAGGCAATTCGTTGCTTGTGCGCTCTGGTGAGATGAAGTACCTCAACCTCGCGTTCATGCCCACGGTGGATGAGAACGTCTTGCCTAAGCACCCCATCGATGCCTTCACCGACAATGAGGAAGCGCCGGTGCCGCTGCTCATCGGCTCTAACTCCGGCGAAGCCAGCTTCACCAAAGCCATGTTCGTCTCCAGCAAGGCCCGCGGCCGGGCGGCGCGTCGGCTGCTGGAGGTCTACGACCCCGACCACGCCGACGCGATCCTGGAGGCCTACGACTGCGCGACCGAGCGCTCTGACTTCGCTGAGCTCGTCGCCGATGCTGTTTTCTGGGCCCCGTCGGTTCGGATTGCGACAGAACACCGCCGGGTTGCGCCGGTGTGGATGTACCACTTCGACTACGTCGTCCCCGCTCTAGAGCGTCTCGGTGTAGGCGCGATCCACACCGCCGACCTGGAGGCCGTCTTCGGCCACCAGTTCGCCACACCCGCCGGCTTGCTCACCCGTTTGGGCAAACGCGACGACTTCGCCGCCGTGAGCGAGCGCATGCAGCACCACTGGGGCCTGTTCTTCCACACGGGCCGCCCCGGCGATGACTGGCCGGAGTATGGTTTTCGCTCTGACCAGCGACCCGGCCGCGCCACAGCCGTCATCCGCACTCAACCCACGATCGTGTGGGACCCGAAGCCTGCCAAGCGCCGCGCTTGGGAAGGCTTCGAGATGACCCAGTGGGGCACTGGCCGGCCTGAGCTGCTGGAGTCCATCGCGGACTTCATCGGTGTCTAGCAGCGAATCCTCATGCAGGCTGCGACCAGCGCAGCTAGGCTAGTGGCGTCCGGGCGCGTCTAACCCCGGGAACCAAGGAAGGGAACCGGATCAATGAGCTTCTTCGAGGACATCGCCGCAGGTCTTGACCGCGAGGGCATTGAATCGCGCGTGCACGACGACACCATGTTCGTGCCCATTACCTCCGAGGTGGAGATCCACTTCGTGGAGATCGACCCGCACCTGCCGGCCGCGAACGTGTACATCGCCGCCGCAGACGTCGACGAAGATGACGAAGACTTCGAGGCTGTGCTCGTCTCCGTGGTTTTTTCTGTCGATGACGCAGTGGCGACCGTGGCACGCCACATGGCCACCGATCAGATCATCACGGTGCTGCGTGACCTGCTCGAAGGCACTGACGAGCGCATCGGCGACCTGGAGTTCTTCCAGGATCCGATTGACCCCCACCTGGTTCGTGCGGAGGTCGGTGAGAACGCTGAGCTCCACGTCCAGGTCGAGGTCACAGACGGCACCCCGTGCGCTGCAGTCAAGTTTGTCGCGCTGCCTGACACCTACGACGACCTGCTCGACGACGCTATCGGTGAACTCTGGGATTCCGATGGCGATGCCGAGCTGACGGATGAGGACCGCGAGCGCCTCTTTGCCTCCCTTCACGCTGAGGCCTCTGCCGACGCCGAGTCCCTCGATTTGGGCACCTTCTCCGACTTCGACCGGCTTTTCGACGTTCTGTGTCTCGCCGCCGACCAAGCCGAGGATTGGGAATCCCAGCTGCTTCCCTTTGACGACGATGACTTCGACGAGCCCGAGGTCTACGACATCTTCGGAGCCGACGACGACGAAGACGCGGAAGACCTCGATCCCATTGACGACGTCGACACAGAGGACGAAATCTAACGCCCCTCGGTTAGGCCGCCGCTAGACCCTCGAACATGGAGGGCGGGGAGTAGACGGGGGCGAAGGTGCCGTCGACAAGCCAGACGAAGGTCGCGCCTGTGGGGGAGTAGACCTCGTGCACGGCGCCGGCCATGCTCGATGGGACAAGGGCGCGCACCCACGCCTCGGCGATGTCGTGGTCGACGGTGATGCCGCTGGCGTCAGTGAAGCGGACCTCAATGAGGTAGGCGGGGACATGGCGCTCGCCGAAGCCCTTGATGCGGGCGCGTGCCCGAGGGCCGACGCGGCGCCGGGTAATGGCCACGTTCAGTTGAGGCCCTCCGTCCATGCGGGGGAGAGTACGGGTCGGTGGCCGCCAGTCGGGGTTGGGTCGCGCCAGGGAGCGCGGGTGATGAATGACCGCCTCAATGCGGTCGAGGGTCGGTGCGTGGCTGGAACGGATCTGGCGGGCGAGTTCTTGGCTGTAAGAGCTGTGGCTGATGTATGTCATGGCCCAGAATCTACGAAGTGGCCCAGACACTCCCTCATCGAGGTTCGAACAAGCGTTCTACTGCAAGCCGGAGTCCTGCACTTTCACGGGTTCATGTGGCGCAATATTCGGCCGAATCCCTAAATCTGTCCCGGCGCAGTAGGCTCAAACACGCCATGAGCACCCCGAAACCCTCTGAACATGCCGCGCGGCCCAAGATCCCCCAAGAGATCTGGGTTCTTGTCGCCGCCGCTTTCCTCATAGCGCTCGGGTATGGGCTCATTGCGCCGATCATCCCGCAGTTCGCGGTGAGCTTCGGCGTCTCGATGGCGGCTGCGGCTGCGGTCGTTTCGGTATTCTCTGGCGCCCGGTTGGTGGGGGCGCCGGGGGCGGGATGGCTCGTCGATAAGCTTGGCTCGCGCAAGGTGTACATCACAGGTCTCCTGATTGTGGCCGTGACCACCGCACTTGTGGCAGTGGCTCAGGAGTATTGGCACATGCTGGTGCTGCGGTTCCTCGCGGGGCTGGGCTCGACGATGTTCACGATCTCGGCGCAGGCGCTCATCGTGAAAGTGGCGCCGCCGCGAATTCGTGGGCGGGCGAGCTCGACCTATGCCACGGCGTTCCTGCTGGGCAACATCATCGGCCCGGTTGTTGGTGCAGGCTTGTCGTTTCTGGGTATGCGCTGGCCGTTCGTCATTTACGGTGCTGCCGTTGCAGCCGCGGCCGTGGTCGTGTGGGTGCGTTTGCCTAAGCATGATCGGGACGTGGACCTCGCCGCGCGTCCGCCGATGCGCCTGGATGAGGCATTCGGCCATCCCAGTTACCGCGCGTTGCTCGCCTCCGCCTTCGCCAACGGCTGGGTGAACATGGGCGTGCGCGTGGCGGTCCTCCCGCTGTTCGCTGCCTCGGTTTTCCCGCATGGTGCGGCGGAGGCTGGTCTCGCGCTTGCGGCGTTCGCGCTGGGCAACGCCGTCACGTTGCAGTTTTCGGGCAAGCTTGCCGACGACATCGGCCGCAAACCCCTCATCCTTACCGGCCTTACCGTCACCGCCTTGTCGACAGCCGTCATGGGCTTTGCAACGAGCTTCTGGCCGCTCATCGCGATCTCTGTCATCGCTGGCGTGGGCGGGGGACTGCTCGTGCCCAGCCAGCAAGCGAGCCTGGCGGACATCATCGGCAATGACCGTTCCGGCGGCAAGACTATGTCTGTCTTCCAGATGTGCATGGATGCCGGCCAGGTGATCGGGCCGATTCTGATCGGCGCAGCGGCCGGTCAGTTCGGTTTCCCAGTCGCGTTCGGAATCTGCGGTGCCATCGCAGTACTGGCACAGGTCGTCTGGGCAGTCGTCGGCAAGGAAACGCATCCGGAGAAAGCTGACCAATGAGAATCATCCTCGACTGCGACCCGGGTATTGATGACACCTACGCGCTGATCCACCTCACCGCCGCCGCGCACGCCGGTGAGCTGGAGTTGGAGTGCGTGACCACTACGGCCGGCAATGTCGAGGCCGACCAGTGCGCCCGCAACGCCGCTTGGATCCTCTCCCTGTGCAATGTCCCGTGGACTCCACTGGCCGCGGGCATCCCGGAGCCACTCGGCTGGGAGCTGACCACCACGCCTGACACCCACGGCGACACTGGCCTGGGTTATGCGACTGCCCCTGAGCGTCACATCGAGAGCGACTGGGACATGCTCTGGATAGATGCGATCGAGCGCGGCACCGACGATCTTCATCTCATCGTCACCGGACCGATGACGAACCTCGCTGCCTTCGCGCGCCTCCACCCGGAGCACTACAAAAAGCTCAAGCACATCACCGTCATGGGCGGCGCATTCAACTACCCGGGCAACACCACGCCCACCGCCGAATGGAACTTCTGGGTGGACCCGCACGCGGCCAAGGAGGTTTTCGATTCCGCGCCCGTGCCCATCACTCTGTGTCCGCTCAATGTCACCGAGCGCATGGTGCTCACGCCCTCTCGCTTGGACGGCCTGGTGTCTGCGCTCAGCGGCTCACCGCTCGCAGAGCATCTCGAGCCGATCACGCGGTTCTACTTCGAATTCCACGAGGACGTAGGGGAGGGCTACCAAGCCCAGATCCACGACCTGCTCACCGTCATGGTCGCGCTCGGTCAAGTCCCCGCCACTTTCGCCCACGCGACGGTCGACCTCGACCCGGATTCCGAGCTGTTCCGCGGCACCGCCGCCGCCGACTTCAAGGGCCTCTGGGAGCGCGAACCTAACGCGCGCATTCTCACGCACGCAGACATTGACGCTGCCTGGACGCTTTTCGACGCCTCCTGCGCTATCCACTCCCGCATTGCTACCGGCGACGCGGAACTCGATCGGCTAAGGCATTTGAGGGCGGAGGACTAAGGGTTAAGTCGTTCGTAAACGGTGTCCGAGATGCTCATAATCTTTTCCGAGTAGCTGTCCCGTTGATTGCCTTGGGTGCCCTTGATGCCGTCTAGATACGCGAGCTCAGCGATAGGGGCGTGCCCGTCTTGAGCCGTGGCAGGCATCGAGTGCATGTGGGGTACGTGGCCGATCAGGTAGTTGTTTCCGTTTTGGCCCAAAGTCGACGCGATGAGTTTCGCTTCATCGGCGAACTTATCGCGGAAGCGCTCGAAAGCACCGACGAGTTGCTCTTTCCCATTTGCCTTCTTCTTGACGTATTCGAGGGTGGTGTAACCGAGGTACTTCAGGTTGTGGTTGTGCTGCCCACCAAGCCGCAGATTGCGGGACTTCTTTTCGAAGCTCACTGAGAAGGACTTCCATGTCGCGATGTTTGCCTCAGACATCTCGGAGTACTCAGCGACCCATTCGTCGAACCAACGGGCGAGGTTGCCGAATGCGTGGTAGCTAAACAGATCGGTCGCCGTCGGGGTCACGAAGGCATCGCAACCGAGTAGAACGGTTCTGTTGAACGGGCCGAGGCTCGGACCAACATCGAAGAAGACGTAGTCATAGCGGTCCTCGTCTTCCATGTGAGTGACGAGTTGGCCAGCCCAGTGCACTCGTCGGAAAGCAGCGGTCTCTTTGCCTAGAGCCGTTTGCCAGGCGGCAGACATAACGTCCTCGATTTGCGAGAGCTGTGGGTGTCCAGCCATGACATCGACCTTGAATCGCTCCGAGCGGTACACCGGAACGTCCGTCTCGATCTCCGGTTCGCCTTCACGCAAAGGAATGAAAAGCCCGTACACCGTTTTCAGAAGGGATTCCCGGCGCGCCGTTTGCGGATCATCGTTGCCATCGTAGATCTCTTGAGTCTGCTGCTCTGAAAGCATCAACTGGGTGGCATTGCACTGGGGGTCGCAGTCGACGTACAAAACACGTTTCCCACGCATGGCAAAGTTGTAGGCGACATTGGTGGACAACGTCGTTTTCCCGACTCCGCCTTTGTTATTGAAAAAGCTGAGCGTTTTGATTGCCGACATGAAAACCTCCCACCGGAAATAAATATGACCAGATTTAAACGTATGTCGTGGCAAGAGAGATTTCCATGAAATACCGGATTAGTTGGGTGCTGCCACGGTCTTACGGGCGATAAGGCTGTCGAACAGGTCCGCGGGGATGGGCACACGAAGCTTCAAGTCCGAGGTGACCACGTCCAACTTCTGTTTATCGTTGCCAATCATTGTGGTTTGCGCGGGATTCATCGCATCTACTTGACCCAAGTAATAGAAATCGGTGCCGTCCGCATCTTCTCGCTTAGCAAAGAGGTGGAGATCAGCGTCGCCATTCAGGATGGGCTGTAGTTCTCTGCTCTTCAACGTGCGCTTATGCCGTGTAAACCAGTGAAGAGTAGATCTATCGATCAATGTGTCCTCGTACCTGACGCTGGCCGAAATGTTCGCGTCTTTGTGATAGGTGACAAATATCGGGCAGGTCATGGTCGCGGCATCGGTTTTGTACCCGTAGACGGTGGATTCCTGATTCTTGGACCAATTCAAGAGGCGACATGCGTCTTTGCGTGAGTATCGTTTGGCATGAATGAAATCATCTCCGCTTCGGTAGTGCTTCCGATTCAGAAACAATCCCGTTTCGACTACATCGTCTACGTGATCACGGAAACTGATGGGCGACGGTTCCGGTGTTGACGCGTACGAGGAGTAGAGTCGCGAGAAATCTTCCCCGAGTACAAATTGATCACCGAGTCGAAGTGCGACGGGAAGGCCACCGTAGGTTGCTCGTTGCCGATCGGCGAACCACTCAAGGTTGAGGATTTTCTCGATAGCTTCCAAGCAGGCATTACTGTGATTGAGACCGCGACTGCGGAGTTGCAGCGCGAACTCCGCAACATCGACGGATCCCTCCCGACATAGTGCGCGCAAGAGAAGCAGTTCTTGAGGCCGCTTCCCGTTGAGTAGTTCGTTCGAGAGAAAGGTCAAGAAGGCATCCTCGGTGGTAGAGGGACCCTCATCGACGAACCGAAGGGAGTGCAGTAAAGACCAGTAGTTGCGGTATTTGCTCGCCAGAACATAAGGGGCAATAGACTCGTGCGTTTCGAAATCTACGAGCCTGGGTACTTTTCCCAGGCGGTGCTTGAGGTTTTGGATCGCTTCCTTGCACTTGCGTTTGTCTAGGAGGGTCACCTTCTGGAGAGACTCGAGTACTCGCTGAGTACTGACTTCATCGAAGCTAATAGTTGAAGAACCTGAGATGGGGTGCCGTCGGGTTCTGCGGATGACTTCTCGCACGGGATCTTTGCTGCTTGAACGGTCGCCTGACAGTGCAATCGGGATCAGATAATTGTTCGCATAGTTTCCGATGACATCGATGACGCGCAGGGTCTCTTTGTTTTCAGCTTTTCGCAAACCCCGGCCTAGCTGCTGTGTGAAGATGATGGACGATTGCGTGCTGCGGAGAAGAACCACAACGTTAACATCGGGAATGTCGATACCTTCGTTGAAGATGTCCACAGTGATGATGAAGTCGATCTGGTCGTTCTGAAGATCGAATACGGCTTGTTCTCGCTCATCGATTGTGTTCGCTCCGCTAAGAGCAACCGTTCGGAGCGGACGGCCATACAGTTCGTGTTCATTTAGCGCTTGCGAAAGCAAACGAGCTTCTTTATTCGAGCTACAGAAGATCAAGCCTTTTGTTCCGCTCGGGAAGCAGTAATTCTGCAAAGTCTCAACTACGTGGTCAACGCGTTCTTTAGAAACACGCTCATCCGCTGTTGAGTCATCCGTGATCGTGTACCCGGACATTGATTCGTAGTCCGAGACTCCGTAGTAGTCGAAGGGGACCAGCATTCGCGATTCGAGAGCGTCTCCGAGCCTGATCTCGAAGGGGACATTGTGATGAAAGAGCTCGAAAACGTTGAAACCGTCAGTTCGTTCCGGTGTAGCTGTTAGTCCGAGCAGAAAATCTGGACGGAAATGCTCGATGATTCGCTTGTAGGATTCGGCGCCGGAGCGGTGCACCTCATCGATGATCATGTATTCGAAGAGTTTGGGGGAAATGTCAGTCAGGTGCTCAAGCCGTGAGAGTGATTGCACGGTGGCAAAAACGAACCGCTTGTCTAGCTGCCGCTGTCGTCCAACGAAGAAGCCGATATCTTCTTCTGAGCAGCGGAACACTTTCTTAAACTCACGGGCGGCATTACGAAGAATCTGCTCGGTATGAGCGACGAAGAGAACACGCTTCGGGTCAAACCGCTGAGCAGCAAGCGCGGCAAGAATTGTCTTGCCGGTTCCTGTTGCAGAGATGATTAAGGCACGAGTTTCACCGGAATCGATAACCGTTTGGAGACGCTCCAAGGCTTCGGTCTGCATCTTGTTCGGCAGAATCTCGACGCCGTCAGCGCTTACCGAATGGGGCTGATCCGTCGCATCCGTAACAATGACGCGCTGTTGCCGCCTCTGTTCGTAGGACTGGATCCATTCCTCTGTGAGAAGGCCCGAAATCCTCACGTGGTGGTCGAGCGCTCGTTCCAATTGATCAGCAATGTCGCCGTCGCGGTGAGTAGAAAATTTCAAATTCCACTCACGGGTGCTCATGAGCGCGTTGCGGGTTAGGTTCGAGCTCCCGACGATGGCAGTTGCGTGGTCTCCGTGGCGGAAAACGTATCCCTTGGCATGGTGCGGAACTCCAGAAATGATCCGTGCTTCGATGTTGGGGAGTGCAAGCAGCTCTCGAAGGGCATCGGGATCATTGAAGTCCAAGTAGTCGGACACGATGATCGTACCGCGACCAGCGAAGTCAACGAGTGATTGCTTGATAGCGCCGAGTCCGCCGCTGCTGACGAAAGCAACGGAGAAGATGAAGCTCGAAGCGGTCAATAGTTCAGAACGCAAAGCGGCAAGCATCGAGTTGTCTGGCTCGTTGGCCACCAGAACTGGGTTTTCAACACGATCGGATTCTCTGCGGTGGTTGAGGTATCCGAATTCGGTGTCTGCGGTTAACCGTTCCAAATTGCTCATGCGGAACCGTAGGTCTTGATGATCAGATCCACCGCCGGGACATCCGCCGGCGCCCAGTCCAGGGATGCCAGCTCGTCGATGGGCACCCACCGAGAGTCGGCGTGCTCGGTCAAGGTGGGTTCTTGGTCACCGGTGAGGGCGCAGCGGAAAGTGGATAAGCGGATGGTGCCGAAGCCGTACGTGTGCTCGGTGGTGGTGATGTGGGGGCCGACAGTGGCGTTGATAAGCAGTTCTTCTTTGAGCTCGCGTGCGAGGGACACTTCGGGGGTTTCGCCGGGTTCGATCTTACCGCCGGGGAACTCCCATTTGCCGGCGAGTGCTTTGCCGGGGCCGCGCTGTGCGGCGAAGACGGTGCCGTTTCGGATGATGACGGCGCCGGTGACGGGGATAGGTGCGGACATAGGACCGATATTAAGGGGGCCGGAAGGCGTGTGGCGTCCCAAAGGCAAATTGATTCGCGGTACTGCGGGGTGAATCGGTGCTTTAAGTCAGATGGATGCGGGCATGGGAGTTTCGAATCGACTCCGCGTCTGTGCCGAACTAGCCTAGAGTCGGACGCGATTTACGATGCTGGACAGGAAAAGACCTAGCTCGCTTTAGGGGCGCGCTAGGTCTAGGCCTCATTGGTTCGGTTTAGAGTTGTCCCTTCCAGAACGCCTCTCGCAAACCGAAAGCTGGTTGGTAACCTACTTTGTATTCTCCTGGGGCAGCATCACTCTCGAAACAGACGATACCGCCGTGCTTTCCACCGGGGTTAACCTGTGCGCTCTGGAAGTCAGAGGAACCGGTGAAAGTGGAATCAACTGTCAAACCAGCAGGTGTAGATAAGTTGAAGTCGAACTGATTGAAGTTGTACTCCTTATCGGAGTCATTCTGTACTGCTACGTCGACACAAACGTGGCTGGTATCGAAGACGTCAACTCCGTCATTGCGAAGTGCGCTCACGGTTACCTTCAATCCTTTGAGATCGGCTGTTTCTCCCATGGAAAGGTCACCGGTCGGAGCGTCTCCGTGATTGGCGTTATCAGCTTCATTACCGTCGGCACTATCGGCAGAGTTGTCAACCGCATTACTGTCCTGATCGGATTGATCCTCTTCATTGACGGGGGCGGAGGTGTTCTCCGTTTCACCAAAAAGGCTAGCCAGGATGCCTAGCACAAGTAGAATGCCGCCGACTATCAAACCCCATTTTAGACAGCCACCTTTCTTCTTGCCCTGTGGCGTCTGCGGTAACGGTTGATGTTGGTTTTGATAGCTAGCGTTCTGGTTCTGGGCAGAGCCAGGATGTTGCCCATATGGATTCACTTGACCGTGAGGCTGTGGATCACCGTAGGGGTTGTTCGGGTTACCTGGGCCCGGGTAAGCGGTACTCAAAGCGGAGTCCTCTCAAGTTGCGGGAAATATGACAGATGCTAGACCGACTGATCTAGTGCTTGATTAGCGTATATCTGCCGCAACCTCTTAGAGGCCAGATCGGTTAAGATGCTTGCTTTTTCATTGAAATATTGAGTGTTACCTGGGGCGAATGATGAATTAAATAGTTGCTCACTTCTGGGCATTGAGCTGTGGAGACGTCGGCATCTCGTACCTGCCCTAGCTGGTAGCTGAACACCTCGAGACATCCAGAAGGTGCCAGCCGTTAGATTGTGGACTGTGTTGGAGAGGGCCCTAGCTAGTCTACGACGCCTTAAACCGGAAGTTCGCTGACCCGCTCCGGATCGACGGCGACGAACTCGGAGTGCTCATAGCTCGGGCCGCAGGCGGGGTAGTGGTTGAATTTGGTGTTCTCGTCACCGGGGATGAGGTAGGCGTTTGCTCCGCAAATCCAGCCGTTGGGCGCGTGCCAAATGGCGCCGGAACCCTGCGGTGGCATGCCGGACGGCGAGTCAGAGAAGTAGTCGGTGAAGACCTCCATTGCTTCCTCGCAGGTCAACTCGTCCTGCATAGAGACGACGCTCAACGTCCCGCCCGTCGCGTTGGTCACCTCGCCGCAGACCGTGCCAGCAGCTGCGGTTTTCGCCTCCGTCGCTTTCTCGGAAGTCTCTTCCTCGGTTGCCTCGTCTGACGGGGAGGGTTCTTCCTCGCTTGGGACGGTGTCGGAGGGGGAGGTGGGGGCGTCGTCAAGCGACGTGCTCTCAGAGCTTTGAACGATCGGCGGTTCCTTGATGGGCTCCTCGCGGCTGCACGCTGCGAGGGTGAGGGTGGAGGCGATGAGGAGTGCGGTGATGCGTCGTGAAGCTGTCATGGGATTACTCCGGCTGGGGCAACAACAGCACGCGGGTCTCGGCGTCCCAGCAGTTCACGGTGTATTCCTCGGCATCTTCGGGCTCACCCTCGAGGCGGGTTCCGCGGCCGCAGCGCCAGTCGTTGGAGACCTGCCAGGTGCCCTCAGACTCCTCAACAGCTTCGGAGTCTTCGGATGTGAACTCAGTGACGGCCTGCATTGCTTCCTCGCACCGCTCGCCGCCCTGGATGGCGATGACGTTGTATGCCTCTCCGTCGCGGGTGGCTTGACCACACATCGGGCCGACAGCCTCGCGGACGACGTCAGGGATGGGGCGCTCGTCGGCGGGAGTGGTCGCACTCTCGCCGGCCGTTTCGGTGGCCACGCTGGTCACGGTGGCTTCCTCGGTTTCCGGCGCTGCGTTCGTGTCCTCGGCGGAGCATGCTGCGAGCGACACGGTGGAAACGATGATGAGAGCGCCTAAACGCCACCTGCGTGAATTCATGCTTTTAAAGATAGTGAATGGCGGCCGCTAAGGGGCCGAAGTGGTGCATTCCATCACATGGGGTGTTGCGTTTGCGCTAAACTCCTCCCGTTAAACCGCATCCCACGGGGCCAGAGCGACGTTCCGCTATCCGAGACTAGGACAGCTCCCATTCGTGCCTCATACTTCGAAGGAGAATTGTGACAACCGGAGATTTTCTAGCCCTGATGGGGGTTTTCGTTGCTGCTGTCGCAGTACCCGGTCCGGATGTCGTGCAGATCATCCGGTTTAGCGTGAAATCACGTGCAGCTGGTGTCGCGTGCGCCACGGGAATCATGGTGGGTTACGCGATCTGGATCGCCACCTCTCTGCTGGGTTTGAGTGCCCTCATGCAAGCTGCACCGCATCTGCTTTCGGTACTGCAGTTAGTGGGTGGAGCCTACCTTTTGTACATGGGCTTCAGTGCAGTGCGAAGCGGCTTCAAAGCGTGGCGGTCTGGAATAGCTACTGATCTGCCTAGTAGCGGAGCTGCTCAGTCAACTGTATCCCAGAGAGCCTTCGTGGTGGGGTTGGCTACGAATTTGTCCAACCCGAAGTCAGTTCTCTTCTTTGGCGCGGTTTTTGCTCAATTTGTTAAACCGGGCATGGGATGGGAATGGATGTTCATCATTCTCGTCACGCTATTCGTGGTCGGTTTTGTCATGTCTGCCGGGTTCGCGGTCTTGGTCGACGTTTTCGCCGGTTTTTTGTCACGCTTCGGACACGCGGTGGACATGATCACCGGATCGATCTTCATCGGCCTAGGAACCTGGATGTTTTCCGAGGGCGCCGTGAACCTGAACAGCCCTCGGAAAGCCTGATTCACCACTACCGGCGGCAGCTATTCCTCGCCGAGATCGAATGCATCCACGTTCGCGAGGCTACGGGGATCCAACCGAGTGGTGATGCCGATCCGGTTCCACGCGTTGATAGTGACAATCGCCATGAGGAGATTGCGCGCGCCCTTCTCGCCGTGGTGCGCCTCAACGCGATCCCACAGCTCGTCCGGCACCGACTCTTCGCCGTGGATCTGCGTCACTGCATCAGTCAGTTCAAGCGCAGCTTGTTCTGCGTCCGAGAAGACGTCGCGGTGGTTCGTCCAGTCTTCAGCCTGGGAGACCTTGTCCTTAGACCAACCGTCTTTGCGTGCGTCACGACGGTGCATCGCCAGGCAGTAGACGCACTGATTGAGCGCAGACGCGCGGAGTTGGACAAGGTGGGAGAAATCTTTCTCAACCCGTGCCCGGACATAAGTTTCAAGGCCCAGCATGGGGGCGTAGGCGACTTTGGGGATGGGCTTTCTATTCCTGTCGGTCATGACACCACGCTACGCGCGAAGTAGTCGGCGGGGACTGTGCGCCCGGTGCGCTCGAACACGGTAAGCAAGCCAAAAGCGCAGCAAATAGCTATAGATCGCGTGTTCACGTAGGCTTTGGCAGTGATGAATACAGATGACTTCGCGGCCGAGGACCAGGCCGACACCGCCGGCGAGGTTGCCGGCACAGAGGCTGATACGCAGCCTGACACCCACAACACCCAGACTGAAGAGAACACCGAAACTCCGGCTGAGGCTCCGGCCGAGACCTCTGCTGAAAACTCCGAGCCGAACCAGGACGGCGAGAACGCCGAGACTTCCGAGACCAAGCCCGAGGGCTTCAACGGCCTTGGGCTCCCAGCGCCGGTGCTCGACGCGATCAAGCGCGTCGGCTTCGAATCGCCGTCGCAGATCCAGGCTGAGACGATCCCGCTGTTGATGGAAGGCCGCGATGTTGTCGGCCTAGCCCAGACCGGTACCGGTAAGACGGCGGCATTTGCGCTGCCGATTCTGGCGCGCATCGATACGTCGGCACGCTACCCGCAGGCCCTTATCCTCGCGCCGACGCGCGAGCTGGCGCTGCAGGTGTCTGACTCCTTCCAGTCCTTCGCGGACCACCTCGGTGGCATCTCCGTTCTGCCGATCTACGGCGGCCAGGCTTACGGCATTCAGCTGTCGGGCCTGCGCCGGGGCGCGCAGATCATCGTCGGCACGCCAGGCCGCGTCATCGACCACCTGGAGAAGGGCTCGCTGGACATCTCCAACCTGCGCTTCCTCGTGCTGGATGAGGCAGACGAGATGCTCAACATGGGCTTCCAGGAAGACGTGGAGCGCATTCTGGAGGACACCCCCGACGACAAGCAGGTCGCTCTGTTCTCCGCGACGATGCCGAACGCGATCCGTCGCATCTCGCACGACTACTTGAACGACCCTGAAGAGGTCACAGTCAAGGCGAAGACCCGCACGAACACCAACATCACCCAGCGCTACCTGTTCACCGCGCACCGCAACAAGCTCGACGCCATCACGCGCGTGCTGGAGGTGACTGAGTTCGACGCGATGATCGTCTTCGTCCGCACCAAGCAGGAGACCGAGGAGATCGCCGAGAAGCTGCGAGCACGCGGGTTCTCCGCGGCTGCGATCAACGGCGACATCGCTCAGCAGCAGCGCGAGCGCACCGTCGACATGCTTCGCGACGGGCGCTTGGACATCCTCGTCGCCACCGACGTCGCCGCGCGCGGCCTGGATGTGGAGCGCATTTCCCACGTGCTCAACTACGACATCCCGAACGACACGGAGAGCTACGTCCACCGCATCGGCCGCACCGGCCGTGCGGGCCGCACTGGTGAGGCGCTGCTGTTTGTCACGCCGCGCGAGCGCCGCATGTTGCGCTCGATCGAAAAGGTCACCGGCGCGAAGATCGAGGAAATGGACCTGCCCACCGTGGATGAGGTCAACGTCTCTCGCATGAACAAGTTCGCCGACTCCATCACCGAGTCCCTCGAGAACGACCAGATGGAACTCTTCCGCGGACTCGTGCGCAGCTACTCGGTCGACCACGACGTGCCAATGGAGGACATCGCCGCCGCGCTTGCCGCACAGCAGCAGGGTGATGAGTTCCTGATGAAGGAGCCCCCGAAAGACAAGCGCGACCGCCGCGAACGCGAGCGCTTCGACCGTGAGGACCGACGCGACCGTGAGCGCGGTGGCCGCGGGCGCGACCGGGACCGTGGCGACCGCGGGGGCAAGGGCCGATTCCACAACGATGACGTCAACTTTGACACCTACCGGCTTGACGTGGGCAAGCGTCAGAATGTTCGCCCGGGCGCCATCGTCGGCGCGCTGGCGAACGAGGGCGGTCTGACCAACCGCGACTTCGGCCGCATCACCATTGGCGGCGACTTCACCCTCGTCGAGCTGCCGAAGAACATGGACAAGGCCGTGCTCGATCGCCTGTCCGACACCCGGATCTCCGGCCAGCTGATCAACATTCAGCGCGACACCGGCGCCCCGCCGCGCGACCGTGGTGACAGGGGCGGCCGTGGTGGACGCGGCGGCTACCGCAAGCGTGACGACGACCGCGATCGCGGCCGGGGACGCGGCGGCCACGGTGGCCGTGGCGGTGGCCGGGGCAAGCGCGACTGGCGCGACTAAGGTTGCGCGCCTGGGCATGAGAAAACCCAGCTACTGAGAGGCGAGGATTCGTCGAAAAGCGAATCTCTTGTTCTTGGTAGCTGGGTTTTGCGTTGGGCCCGTGGAGGGCAGAGGGGTTTAAGCCGGGGATGGCAGGAACATCAGAATCAGCGTCAGGAACCACAGCAGGTTGAAAATGCCTGCGCCGGCAGCTGCCTTGACGCGGGAGGACTCGAAGTCCGGGGTGACGTCGCGAGAGTCGGCCTCGGCCGGGTTGAGGGCGCCGAGGGAACCCATGATCTTGCGCTGCTGCGGGATCACCATGCCGAACAGGAAACCCCACGCCAGGACGGACAGCACGATCGCGGTGTGGAACCAGTAGTTAGAGCGGTAGGAATCCCAGTCGAAGGCCAGCACGGCAGCGCCGAGCAACGGAACCAGCAGGGAGATCATGCCGTAGGTGGAAGAGATGCGGTGGTAGATGGAGGCGCGTCCGAGGGTCTCCTCGCCACCAGCTTGCGCCTTGGCGGCGGCGCCGGGGAACGCGGAGGTGGCTACCATGACCGGACCGATGAGAATGATCGCGGCGGCAACGTGCAGGAAAATGAGGAATGTGGTCATGGCACCTCACTCTACGGAATGCACAGGCATTTCTACATTTGACACGAGTCCCTGCAGGCCAGAACAGTGCCGGCGGATAGCACGTAGATCGGCGCGGGGGAGGGGAAGCTCGTAGCCGCGCGCAATGGCGGCGAGACGTTCCCCGTAGGCGCAACGCACGCGGCGGTTGTCAGGAACCCACTCACTGGGCAGCATGTCGGACTTCGCCTGGTTGGCCTTGGAGGATGTGACCACGAGGTTGATCGGGTCGTTGGCGAAGGCGACGCGCTTCTCCGCCGGCCACGCGTGCGCGCCCATGTCCCAGGCGGCGCGCAGCGGGAAAATGTGGTCGATTTCCACGTCGGCCGGGTCGAGCGGGGCGGCGGTGTAGGGGTCCGTGAAAGGCACCGTATCGGACGGAGCCCACTGGCGGTAAGGGGTGCGGCATGAATCGACGTCCCACGCATCGGCCATGACGGCCTCGCGGGTGGTGCACCCGGTGGGCTGCATGCCCCAGTCGCCGAAGTCTGCGGCACGGTCATAACCCAGGATGGTGGGGCGAGGGGAGGGGGTCGATGGGGCGTCGATAAGCGAACGCGGCGTGGGGAACGGGACCACCGCGACTGTGGCGGCGATGAGCATGGCGAGATAGAAGCGGAACCAAGGCATACCTTGTTGGACTGCGCGGCGGGGGCGATCGGTTCCGTGGGAGGCGCAGACGCCATGAACCTCTGCCTATGAACTGAGTAAACGGCAGCGGCCGGGGGGGCGGTATCAAGGGGTGATTGCGCCACCGTTGAATAGTTCTTTTAGTTTTTCACGGGGTGTGGCACCGTCAAATTTG
>NZ_JAGPZB010000007.1:0-136829 GCF_024454115.1 Corynebacterium sp. CCUG 65737 | reverse complement strand
ACATGGTGGTAGATTACCTTTCTTCCCAGCCCAACCGGGCTGGATATCAGGTGTCCACCAAAAAGGGGTCAGGTCCTTCTCTGGGGCCTTGTGCTCATCGCCATTGGTTCGATCACGTCGTGGTTTCTCATCGACTACCTTGGCGGCTTTGAGGCGCTCTACTACTACACCGACGGTTATGACGCGGAAGACATCATCGACACGATCGATTACGGTCCCTCGAAGCATCTTCCTACCGACACGTTATGGTGGCTAGCCATTGACGGCCCGCACACGAACACGCCTTTCTCGCTGGTGAAATCACTCGGCTTCGCGGTGCTGTTCCTCGGGCTCACGTTGGTTATCTCGCAGGCACTGCGCCACGTGCTGTTCCCGCTGATCGCGGCTGGATCGATGACGCTGACCATTTATGTCACCCACCTGGTCTCATTCGCCTACTTCACCGACTCGATCAAGGCCTACTGGACGGAATGGTTCCTGGGTCAAGTAATATTCTTCCTCATCTTCGCCAGCTTCTGGCATCTTGCATTCGGCCAGGGGCCCTTGGAGCGCATCATCGCTAAGACGTGCAAGGGCGTGAGTAAGCGGCTGGTGCCGAAGAATGCGCCAGTCAGCGAAGACCGCTCCACTGCGGCGCCGGCTGATACAGGTGAGAACACCCACACCCCAACAGATGCGGAGCAAAGCAACCCTAGAGAATAAACCTTCAACAATGAGGTACCCCAGACATGAAGAAAACTAAAAAAGTGGGCCGCGTACGACACGTGGCGCAACGAGCTATCCTCTCGGTGATCACCGCCGTCGGGGTGGGGCTAAGTGCTGCCGCCTGTAGCAGCGGGGCACACCCGGAGCCTATGACCCCGCGAGACGGAAAAGAATCGCTGAAGCCCATCGGTAGCAAGAGTGGGGAAGCTCAATCTGAGGAAAGCCCTGTCGACAACGATGGTGAGCTGAATGACGGCGCTGAGCGGTCGAACGAGCCCGCGCCAAAGATCCCCGAGGTTCTTTACCCGAACGGTGTGGAAACGAGACTGACTCCACCGGGGACAGAATTGCCCTTCGGTGAGCCCGCGATTGTTGCGAGCGCTGATGCTGAAGGCCGTCTGCTGGTCTGGTCCGTGACCCCGTACCAGGGAATTGACCTTGCCCCTGAGCAGGTCGCACTGGCCCCGGCCACGGCCGCCGAAGGCAACAAGGAGTACGTGTGCTTCGCCTACGACATTGCGTACCTCGGCGCGGTCGCCAAGGCTTCTGGTCGCGATGATGTCGTCCCCGGAGTGGGTGACATCAGCGGGGCGGCTGTAGTGCCCCCGGAACTGTTGCCCGGCACCACCGAAGGCGAAACGACAATGCGACTTGTCGGCGGTGCGGACGACGCTTGCGGCATCCCCCCGGCATCGCGGGTGCCGGTGGCCCAAGCGGGTTTGGTTATGAACTACCCATACGCGCGCGCTGCTGTAGCCGCCGTCGAACTGGGCCGCAAAGATGCAGCGCGGCCGGCGACGTTGATGTACCCGTTCGACTACGGTCTTCCCGGTGTTGCCGATGCCGGTAATACCGTGGAGCCGATTATCTGGGGTTAGCAGCGGAGCGTCGAGAAGCACCTGGGCCTTCTGTAATATCAGGGTCCGTGAACACTTCCGACGCCCGAACATCCGGCCACGCCGTGAACGATATTTCTGAGTTCCAGGACCACCGCCGCCCGCTCATCCGTGCTTTCAAAGCAGGCGGATGGGCGCTACTTGTCATGACCGTCATCTCGCTGGCGATCTGGGGGAGCATCCGGGACCTGCCGGGCATTTGGGGCGTGCTCATCGGTGCGGCGATCGGCGGCGGGTTCGTCCTATTGACCGTCGCGTCAGTTCTGGCGACGTCGGGTACATCCCCCTCAACAACCATGGCGGTCGTCCTGGGCAGCTGGTTGGTCAAGCTCATCGTCTTGATCCTGGCGCTCATGTGGCTGCGCACCATGGACTTCTATGACACTGCCGCGCTCGGTGTGACTGTCATCCTCGCGCTCATTGTCGTTCTCGCCACCGAAGTATGGGGCGTGATGACTACGAACGTGACGTATGTGGGGTGACGCACGGGGCGTCGACAAGCGCGCGGGGGAGCTGTTCTGCCCCCTGTGCTCCGTCTGTGACTGAGGTAACAGGCGCATGAAAATCGCCTACACCTGCCATAATGTGACGGCTGTGAGCCAGCAGGTAAATCGGCGAAGACTACCTCCCCCCAACATGCACGTTTTGGGGGTCCTGCTGATAGGCTAATCGCGGGTCTCACCCCTGTCCCGCGGTAGCTGATGTGCGACGGAGTCCGCCGCGGTAGGCAGAACTTCAAGACGTCCATCGCACCGCGAATCCCGACAGGTTCGCGGCCCGAGAACGGGAGAGAACGCTGAGCGTTACAACTTTGGCCATGAAGGGTAGCTTCCACGCGCCTGAACTTGGCCCAGAATTTTTCCCGGGGCAAACATACAATGAGGGCCTACACATCATCGGGGAAAACTTCCTCGGTGGTTGGTTCGCGCTGGACCGCATCATGATCGTCCGTCTTCTGATGGCGCTCGTGCTTGTGGTCCTTTTTGCTGTCGCCTTCCGGAACCCCAAATTGGTTCCGTCGGGCCTGCAAAACCTTGGTGAGATCGCCGTGGACTTCGTCCGCGTGCAAATCGCCGAAGACATCTTGGGCAAGAAGGAGGGGAAGCGGTTCCTGCCGGTTATCGCCACCATCTTCTTCACGGTCCTATTCATGAACGTAGCCACGATCATTCCGGGGTTGAACATCTCGCCGAACTCTCGCATTGGCATGCCGATTGTGCTGGCGCTGGTGGGATACATCGCCATGATCTACGCGGGTGCCGCCCGCCACGGCTTTGGCAAGTACGTGAAGCACTCCCTTGTGATTCCGAACTTGCCGCCGGCTCTTCACCTTCTGGTGGTGCCGATCGAGTTCTTCTCGACGTTCATTCTGCGTCCGGTCACGCTGGCTCTTCGTCTCATGGCGAACTTCCTTGCGGGCCACATCATTCTCGTCCTGTTGTACTCCGCCACGAACTTGTTCTTCTGGCAGCTCAACGCATGGACGGCAGTGAGTGGTCTGACTGTGATCGCAGCGCTGTTGTTCACCCTGTACGAGCTGATCATCATCTTCCTGCAGGCGTACATCTTCGCCCTTCTGGTCGCGGTGTACATCGAGCTGTCGCTGCACGCAGATTCGCACTAGTCAGGCGCGAACTGACTGACAGGCCAACTGAATAACCCCACACATTTCGTCACCGTCCGGGCCAGCAACGGGCCGGACATCAAGAAAGGGAACGACTTTCCATGAACGACATCATCCTCGCCCAGGCAAACGAGCAGACCGTGACCGGTCTCGGCACCATCGGCTACGGCATTGCCACCATCGGCCCGGGCCTCGGCATCGGCATCCTCGTCGGCAAGACCGTCGAGGGCATGGCACGTCAGCCGGAGATGGCTGGCCAGCTGCGCACCACGATGTTCCTGGGTATCGCCTTCGTCGAGGCACTGGCCCTGATCGGCCTGGTCGCCGGGTTCCTGTTCTAAAAGAACACTTCGCACAAAAGAAGTTTGTAAGACCTTTTAGATCAGGAGTAACCAATGACGAACGTCATTCACCTACTTGCGGCTGAGGGCGGCGAGAAGCTGAACCTCGAGGGAGATCCCGCTGGTGCTTCTCCGAGCATTCTGCTCCCCGCGCCGTACGACATCGTCTGGTCCCTCGTCGTCTTCATTGTCGTCTTCATCCTCTTCTGGAAATTCGTTCTGCCGAAGTTCCAGGAAGTTCTGGCTGAGCGCGAAGACAGGATCAAGGGCGGTATCGAGCGGGCTGAGTCCGCTCAGGCACAGGCAAAGGCTGCTCTGGAGAAGAACAACGCTCAGCTGGCACAGGCACGCGCCGAAGCTAACGAGATCCGCGAAGCTGCCCGCGAAAAGGGCAAGGAAATCGAAGCACAGGCACGCGCCAACGCTGAGGCTGAGTCCCGTCGCATTGTCGAAGCTGGTGAGAAGCAGCTGATGGCCTCCCGTGAGCAGGTCATTGCTGAGCTGCGCAACGAGATCGGCCAGAACTCCATCAACCTCGCAGAGGAGCTCCTCGGCGAGGAACTGTCGGATTCCACCCGCCGTTCCAACACCATCGACAGTTTCTTGAGCCAGCTGGACACCGTGTCCGCACGCTCGGCATCCGGAAAGTGAGGCGTCGATGAGAGCAGCTAGCCGCGAAGCACAGTCGGCCGTCGCAGAGAAACTGGACGCGATCATCCGCGACAAAGCCGACGCAGGCGAGTCCGTATCCGTCGCAGCCCAGGTGGGCACCGAGCTGTTCCTTGTTGTGGACCAGCTGGACAAGAACCGTGCGCTGCGCATCGCCGTGGCTGACTCTTCGCTCGCCGAAGAGCAGCGTGTTGGCATCATGAGCGAGATCTTCAGCGGCAAGGTCGCTGAAGCAACGCTTGAGGTGCTGCGCGAAGCAAGCGCACGCGAGTGGTCCGCCCCGCGCGAATTCCGTGAGGGACTCGTGCACCTGGGCCGCAGGGCACTCCTGCGCGGCGCAGAGAGCGAGAACAAGTTGGGCGAGGTCGAATCCGAGCTCTTCCAGCTGTCTCGCCTCTTTGAGCGCGAGAGCGAACTCACCCAGCTGCTGTCTGACCGCACCGCCACCACGGACCAGAAGCGTCAGCTTTTGGCCAGCGTGCTCTACGGCAAGGTGTCTATGTACACCGAAGCGTTGGCGCTGCAGGTGGTCGGCCGCCCAGAGGACAATCCGGTCGACGACATCGCAGGCATCGCCCGCGAGTCGGCCGAACTGACAGGTCGGGAGTTTGCGGCAGTGACCGCTGCAACTGAGCTGACTGATTCTCAGCGCGAGGCACTGGCAGAAAAGCTTGGACAGATTTACGGCCGCGAGATGGCCATTCACACTGAGGTTGACCCCAGCCTCCTCGGTGGTGTGACCATCCGCGTTGGCGATGAACTCATTGACGGCTCCACGCGCGGAAAACTTGAGCGCATGCGTGCCGACATGGCAGCCAACACGGCTTACTAAAACGAAATTGCTGGAAGAATCTACCGAGAGCAGGAAAGATTATGGCGGAGCTGACGATCTCCTCCGATGAGATCCGTAGCGCGATAGCGAACTACACCTCGAGCTACTCCGCGGAGGCCTCCCGTGAGGAGGTCGGCGTGGTGACGTCGGCTGCAGATGGTATTGCCCAGGTTTCCGGGCTGCCGAGCTGCATGACCAACGAGCTGCTTGAGTTCTCCAACGGCGTCATCGGCGTCGCACAGAACCTCGACACCGACACCGTCGGCGTGGTGGTCCTGGGTGACTTCGAGACGATCTACGAAGGCGACAAAGTTTCCAGGACCGGTGAGGTCCTGTCCATCCCGGTCGGGGAGGCATTCCTCGGCCGCGTGATCAACCCCCTGGGCCAGCCGATTGACGGCCTGGGTCCGATTGAGGCTGACGAAGAGCGTGTGCTCGAGCTTCAGGCAGCAGGCGTGCTCGACCGTCAGCCGGTTGAGGAGCCGATGCAGACCGGCATCAAGGCGATTGACGCCATGACGCCGATCGGCCGCGGCCAGCGCCAGCTGATCATTGGTGACCGTAAGACCGGTAAGACCGCGGTCTGCATCGACACCATCCTCAACCAGAAGGCCTACTGGGAGACCGGTGATAAGACGAAGCAGGTCCGCTGCATCTACGTTGCCATCGGCCAGAAGGGCTCGACCATTGCTGGTGTGCGCCGCACCCTCGAGGAGCACGGCGCACTCGAGTACACCACCATCGTTGCCGCTCCGGCATCCGACTCCGCAGGCTTCAAGTGGCTGGCACCGTTCGCCGGTGCTGCTCTGGGCCAGCACTGGATGTACCAGGGCAACCACGTTCTGGTGGTCTACGATGACCTGACCAAGCAGGCTGAGGCCTACCGCGCCATCTCGCTGCTGCTGCGCCGCCCGCCGGGCCGCGAGGCATACCCGGGTGACGTCTTCTACCTGCACTCCCGTCTGCTGGAGCGCGCTGCCAAGCTTAACGACGAGCTCGGCGCCGGCTCTCTGACGGCCCTTCCGATCATCGAGACCAAGGCGAACGATGTCGGTGCCTTCATTCCGACCAACGTCATCTCGATTACGGACGGTCAGTGCTTCCTGCAGTCCGACCTGTTCAACCAGGGTGTCCGCCCGGCCATTGACGTCGGTATTTCCGTCTCCCGTGTCGGTGGTGCCGCACAGACCAAGGGCATGAAGAAGGTCGCGGGTAACCTCCGTCTGGACTTGGCCGCATACCGCGACCTCGAGTCTTTCGCAGCGTTCGCGTCCGACCTGGATGACGCTTCCAAGCGCCAGCTCGAGCGCGGCCAGCGCCTCGTCGAGCTGCTGAAGCAGCCGGAGAACTCCCCCCAGCCGGTCGAGTTCCAGATCATCTCCATCCACCTCGCTAACGAGGGCGCATTCGACTCCGTTCCCGTCGAAGATGTCCGCCGTTATGAGGCAGAGCTGCACGAGACGATCCGCGCTGAGGCCCCTGAGGTCTACGAGCAGGTCGACGGCGGCGCAGCCCTGTCCGACGAGTCGAAGGGGACCCTGGCCCGCGTCAACGAGAGCTTCGCCCAGAACTTCCAGACCTCCGGCGGCGAGCGTGTCGTGCGCGAGCCGGAGGCTGATGCTATGGACGAGAGCGACATCTCGAAGCAGCAGCTCAACGTCTCTCGCAAGTCGCAGAAAAAGGATTAGTTCAGACTCGCGCTGTTCTGGGCTAAAGAACCTAGAGAAACACGACTTAAGAGAGAGGAGGAGCACACACTATGGCAACACTTCGCGAACTGCGTGACCGCATCAAGTCGGTCAACTCGACAAAGAAGATCACCAAGGCTCAGGAACTGATCGCAACATCGCGCATTACCAAGGCCCAGCGTCGCGTGGAGGCGGCTCAGCCGTACGCCAACGAGATGCAGGATGTCATGGAGCGGCTTGTCGCTGCGACCAACCTGGACCACCCGATGCTTCGCCAGCGCGAAAACGCCAAGGTCGCCGCAATGCTGGTGGTCACCTCTGACCGCGGTATGGCCGGCGGTTACAACCACAACGTGCTCAAGAAGGCTGGCGAGCTGGAGCGCATGCTCCGCGACGCCGGCTACGAGGTTGTCCGCTACGTCACCGGCGGCAAGGGTGTGACCCACTACGACTTCCGTGATCAGGAGATCGCGGGGGAGTGGACTGGTTGGTCCCAGGACCCGACGTGGGAGGGTACGCACGACGTGCGCCACCACATGGTCGGCGGTTTTGAAGCCACCTCGGAAGGTGAGGTCAAGTGGCGCGAGGGCATCCGCGCGCCGGAAGGCCAGGCCATTCGAGGCTTCGACCAGGTCCACGTGGTTTACACCAAGTTCGTCTCCATGCTGTCGCAAGAGGCAACGGCTCACCAGCTGCTGCCCATCGAGCCCGTCTTCGAGGACGTCGAGTTCGAGCAAGAGGACTTGTTCACCACGTCAGGCGAGACCATGCCGGACATGGAGTTCGAGCCGGACGCTGAGACGCTCATGGAGAGCCTTCTCCCGGCGTACGTGTCCAGGACGCTCTACTCGATCTTCCTGGAGGCATCGGCGGCGGAGTCTGCATCGCGCCGTACCGCGATGAAGAATGCGACGGACAACGCGACGGAGTTGGCTAACGGGCTGTCCCGTGAAGCTAACCAGTTGCGTCAGGCAAAAATTACTCAGGAAATCACCGAGATTATCGGCGGCGCTGGAGCGTTGTCCGGTAGCGGAGAAAGTGACTAAATCATGACTACAGCTCTATCTCACGATGAGCGTAACGACGAGCCGACCGGGGCTGAGGACAACGTCGCAGCCTCCGGTGCCGCCAACCAGGCTTCCGCTGATGAGCGCAAGCCGGCTGGTTCGGATAACGGCCGCGTCGTCCGCGTCATCGGTGCAGTCGTCGACGTGGAGTTCCCGCGCGGCGAGCTGCCTGAACTCTACAACGCACTCGAGGTCGACATTGAGCTCGATGCAGTGGCTAAGACTGTCATCCTCGAGGTGGCACAGTTCCTCAACGACGGCCTTGTCCGCACGATCGCCATGGCTCCGACCGATGGCCTCGTCCGTGGCGCGCAGGTCCGCGACTCCGGTAACCCGATTTCGGTTCCGGTTGGTGACCAGGTTAAGGGCCACGTCTTCAACGCGCTCGGCGAGTGCTTGGATGATCCTTCTGTGGGCAAGGACGGCGATCGTTGGGGTATCCACCGTGAGCCGCCGGAGTTCAAGGACCTCGAGGGTAAGACCGAGATCCTGGAGACCGGTATTAAGGTCATCGACCTGCTCACCCCGTACGTCAAGGGCGGAAAGATCGGCCTGTTCGGCGGTGCCGGTGTGGGTAAGACCGTTCTGATCCAGGAGATGATTACCCGTATCGCTCGCGAGTTCTCGGGTACGTCGGTATTCGCCGGTGTCGGCGAGCGCACCCGTGAGGGTACGGACCTCTTCCTGGAAATGGAGGACATGGGCGTCCTTCCGGATACCGCCCTTGTCTTCGGCCAGATGGATGAGCCGCCGGGGGTTCGTATGCGCGTGGCCCTGTCCGGCCTGACCATGGCGGAGTACTTCCGCGATGTGCAGAACCAGGACGTGCTGCTGTTCATCGACAACATCTTCCGTTTCACCCAGGCAGGTTCTGAGGTGTCCACGCTGCTCGGCCGCATGCCGTCCGCTGTGGGCTACCAGCCGACGCTTGCCGACGAGATGGGTGTCCTCCAGGAGCGCATTACCTCCACCAAGGGCCGTTCGATTACGTCCCTACAGGCCGTTTACGTGCCTGCGGATGACTACACCGACCCGGCCCCGGCGACGACCTTCGCCCACCTGGATGCGACGACCGAGCTGTCGCGTTCCATCGCCTCGAAGGGTATTTACCCGGCTGTGGACCCGCTGACCTCGACCTCCCGCATCCTGGAGCCGGGTATTGTCGGCGAGCGCCACTACGGTGTCGCTCAGAAGGTGATCAACATCCTGCAGAAGAACAAGGAGCTGCAGGACATCATCGCCATCCTCGGTATGGACGAGCTGTCCGAAGAGGACAAGATCACCGTTATGCGCGCTCGTAAGATCCAGCGCTTCCTCGGCCAGAACTTCTTCGTTGCGAAGAAGTTCACCGGCGACGAGGGCTCGTACGTCCCGCTCGAGGAGACCATCGAGGCCTTTGACAAGCTGGCTGAGGGCGAGTTCGACCACTACCCGGAGCAGGCCTTCAACAACCTTGGTGGCCTCGAGGACGTCGAAGCTCAGTACAAGAAGCTGCAAGAGAAATAGGAGAAGCTCATGGCTGAAATCACCGCAGAACTGGTCTCCGTTGATCGCATGCTGTGGTCCGGCGAGGCATCCATTGTCACCGTCCAGACCACCGATGGTGAGATCGGCTTCATGCCCGGCCACGAGCCTTTCCTTGGCCAGCTCAAAGAAGATGGTGTAGTGACCATCAGCCCGGCCGACGGCGACAAAGTCGTCGCCGCTGTCCAGGGCGGGTTCGTTTCCGTGGTGGGAAACAAGGTCACCGTCTTGGCTGACTCCGCGAAGTTCGCCTCTGAGGTGGACAGCAACGAGCAGTTCGACGACGAGGATCCGGCCCAGAAGGCGCGCCACGATTCTGAGCAGGCTGCTCTTCGCCGCATTGGCAGCGCGTAGTACGCGCACTCGCGATTTATCGGGTTGAACCCCCGTCCAGGCCAGTCTGGACGGGGGTTAACCCTTTGCGTGCGGGGGTGGTCAAACTTTCGTCTATTCACTGTGAACAATCTGGCGGTTACACTGGCTCTTTATGAAGATCGTCGGGTCCCTCCTTATCGTGGTGGCGGTCATCGCCGTCTGCGCGGCGGTGTGGCGGTTTCTGACGGTGCGCAACAACGGCACTCAGGCGCTGATCCGGGTGCTACCGGCGCAGGGGACGCACGGTTGGCGCCACGGCGTGATCACGTACTCCGGCGACCACATGCGCTTCTACAAGCTGCGCTCCCTGTCTTTCGGGGCGGATGAGGTACTCACGCGCAACGACATTTCCATTACCGGGCGCAGAAAAGCCACTGAGACCGAGCGGGATTTCATGCCCGGGGTCGAGGTGGTTGTTCTTTTTTCTGCGGATGGCAACGACTACGAGTTCGCCACGGAGTGCCATGCGTCGATGGCGCTGATCTCATGGCTGGAGTCTGCCCCGGATAAACGCCATGTGCGTGCTGATATCGAGCACCTGCGCAACCGCGCTTTCAAGGCGCAGACCTAAGCCCGCTAGGCTGGAACCCATGCGTCTCGTTATTGCCCGTTGCTCTGTGGACTACGTCGGCCGCCTCGACGCACACTTGCCCTTGGCGGACCGGTTGATCATGATCAAAGCTGACGGGTCGTTGTCGGTGCACGCGGACGACCGTGCCTACAAGCCGCTGAACTGGATGACTCCGCCGTGCACGATTACAGAAGAGCCGATTCTCGACGTCGACGACGAGGACACGGGGGCCCAGTTGTGGGTGGTGGAGAACCCGAAGGGCGAGCAGCTGCGCGTGACTCTCGAAGAGATCCATGAGGACTTGTCCTACGACTTGGGCACCGATCCGGGGTTGGTCAAGGACGGCGTGGAGGCGCATCTCCAGGAGCTTTTGGCAGAGCACATCACTACACTGGGCGACGGTTTCACCCTGGTCCGCCGCGAGTACCCAACCCCGCTCGGTCCGGTGGACATCAT
The DNA here is from genome assembly GCF_024454115.1 of Corynebacterium sp. CCUG 65737. Classification (NCBI taxonomy): domain Bacteria; kingdom Bacillati; phylum Actinomycetota; class Actinomycetes; order Mycobacteriales; family Corynebacteriaceae; genus Corynebacterium; species Corynebacterium sp. CCUG 65737. The sequence goes on along the minus strand of NZ_JAGPZB010000007.1, from coordinate 126,081 downwards.
GGCCCGCGACGGCGAGGGTGTGGCAGTCGCCGTTGAGGTCAAGCGCCGCGGCGGCATCGACGGCGTCGAGCAGCTCAGCCGCTATTTGGACATGCTCGGCCGCGACAGCCTCGTCGGTCCGGTCAAGGGCGTGTTCGCCGCGCAAGAGATCAAGCCGCAAGCGAAGACACTCGCCGAGGACCGCGGAATCCGGTGCGTCACGCTCGACTATGACGAACTGCGCGGCATCGAATCCAACGAACTGCGCCTGTTCTAGGACCGCGAGATAGAAAGCAGCCCATGCCACGGAGAAATCGGCGCGACAGGGGAGCGTACATGCCGGGCCGCAGCCTCCCTCGCGACGGCGGCACCTATTGGGGCACGCGGGAGGAAGAAGGCCCGCACGGGGACATCTACTTGGTGCGCCAGATCGGATCTGCTTCGGCGACGAAGTTCTACGTGTGCCCCCGCTGCAACCAGAACATTCCGCCCGGGGTGGCGCATATCGTCGCATGGCCGCGCGACACCGGCAGGCAAGGGGATGACCGGAGGCATTGGCACCGCCATTGCTGGGAGCGTAGATAAGCGATCCCGCTAAGCTTAGGGGCATGATTCTCGCGTTCTCCGTTGCCCCGACCGAAACTCCCGACAACACTGCCGCGATGTCTGAGGCGGTCTCACGCGCGGTGAAAATCGTGCGCGATTCGGGTCTGCCTAATGAGACGAACGCGATGTTCACGCTCGTCGAAGGAGAGTGGGACGAGGTGATGGACGTGGTCAAACGCGCCACTGAAGCCGTGCAGGAAGTGTCTCCGCGCGTGTCGCTGGTGATCAAGGCCGACATCCGCCCTGGGTACACGGGGCAGATTGAGGGCAAGGTGGCTAGCGTCGAAAAGCATTTGGGCGAGGGTTAACTCACGTCCCTCGCCCTGCTTACCTCACCCGCGCTTACCGCAGCGTGTAGTACTGCACGCTCATAGCCGGGATGTGGAAGGTTGCGGACTGCTCGAAAGTGTCCCAGTCACGGTCCTCGGTGGCGACAGTGTCCGGCAGCTCATTACCAGCACCCTTGTACTTCGCGTCGTCGGTATTGAGGATGAGTTCCCACTCGCCAGCGCGGGGTAGACCAAGGCGGTAATCCGTCTGCGGGGCGCCGGAGAGATTGACCACGGCCAGCACCGGCACAGAGTCCACGCCCCAGCGGATGTAGGCCAGGACGTTGTGCTCAGCGTCATCGCCCTTGATCCACTGGAAACCCATGGGGGTATTGTCCTGGCTGAACAGTGCCGGGGTGTCCTTGTACAGGTGGTTGAGGTCGCGGACGAGTGTGCGGATGCCCTCGTGATAATCGGCGCCCCAGCCTTCCAGGTTGTCCCAGTTGACGGAGCCGGCTTCAGCCCATTCGGTCTGCTGGCCGAACTCGCAGCCCATGAACATCAGCTGCTTGCCCGGGTGGGAGAACATGTAGCCGAACAGAGTGCGCACACCGGCGGCCTTGTTCCACTCATCACCCGGCATGCGCTCCCACAGGGATCCCTTTCCATGGACCACCTCGTCGTGGGAGAAGGGGAGCACGTAGCTCTCGGAGAAGGCATAGACGAGGGAGAACGTGACCTCGTTGTGGTGGAAGGAGCGGTGTATCGGGTCGAGGGAGAAGTACTCGAGGGTGTCATTCATCCAACCCATGTTCCACTTCAGGGAGAAACCCAGGCCGTCGGCAGAGGTCTGCGCCGTGACACCCGGCCACGCAGTGGACTCTTCGGCGATGGTGAGCACACCGGGGTGGGAACGGTGCACGGTGGCGTTGAACTCCTGGAGGAACTGAACTGCGTCGAGGTTCTCGCGGCCGCCGAACTCATTGGGCAGCCACTCGCCCGGCTCGCGGGAGTAGTCCAGGTACAGCATCGAGGCCACCGCATCGACACGCATGCCGTCGAGGTGGAACTCCTCGAACCAGTACAGAGCGTTGGCCACGAGGAAGTTGCGCACCTCGTTGCGGCCGAAGTCGAAGACGTAGGTGCCCCAGTCTTTCTGCTCGCCGCGGCGCCAGTCCGGGTGCTCGTAGAGGGCGGTACCGTCGAAACGACCCAGGGCCCAATCGTCCTTCGGGAAGTGCGCGGGCACCCAGTCAACGATCACGCCGATGCCGGCCTGGTGGAGGGTGTCTACGAGATAGCGGAAGTCATCCGGGGTGCCCCAGCGCGCGGTCGGTGCGTAGTAGCCGGTGACCTGGTACCCCCAGGATCCACCGAAGGGGTGCTCGGCGACAGGCAGGAGCTCCACATGGGTGAAACCGTTCTCGACCAAGTAGGGGACAAGCTCCTTGGCCAGCTCGCGGTAGCCGTAACCGACGCGCCAGGAGCCGACGTGGCACTCGTAGACGCTCATCGGGGCGTTCGTAGCGTCAATGCCCGGACGGGCCGCCATCCACTCGTGATCGCGCCACTCGTAGGTGCTCTCGCCGGCGATGACCGACACCGTCTCCGGCGGGGTCATTGTCTGCTTGGCCAGCGGGTCGGCCTTGTCGCGTGCGACACCATCCACACCCTGGACAGTGAACTTGTACTGGGTGCCCGGCGCGAGGTCCGGAATGAAGATCTCCCACACGCCCGTCGAGCCCAGGGTGCGCATCGGGTACTGGTTCGGGTTCCAGTTGCAGAAGTCACCGACGACGGCAACGCCCTGTGCGTTCGGGGCCCATACAGCGAACGAGGTACCGGAAACATCGCCCATCGGGGTGTGGTAGGTGTGCTGGTTCGCGCCGAGGACTTCCCACAGGCGCTCGTGGCGGCCCTCACCGAGAAGGTGCAGGTCGAACGACGTGAGCGTGGGCAGGAAGTGGTACGGGTCCGCCGTGATCACCGGGTCGCCCTCCGGGTAGGTGATCTGCAGGCGGTAATCCGGCGCGAGGTCATCTTTGAGCCCGAGTACCCAGATGTCGTCCCCGATGGGGGTCATGGGCAGGCCTTGGTTGTGGATGAGCACGTCCACTGCGGTCGCGCCGAGCACGCGGGCACGGATCACGGAGCCGGATGGTGTCGAGTGCCAGCCGTAGAAGTCGTGGGGAGCGTGGTGCTTGCACTCGATCAGGCGCTGACGGTCTGCCTCGGGGATGAGCAGCTGGGGGTCAGGGGAGGTCATGGTGTTCCTTTGCGGGTTATCTAAAGCGTTAGGGGCGGTAGTCAGCGTCTGCGAGATCGCGGAAGGCGAGGCGCTCGCGCAGGGATGCGTCGATAAGCGGGAGCCTGAAGATGTGGGCGACATTGTCCATCGGGCTCAAGCGCACGTAGTTGCGCATGGTCCATTCGTAGTCGGCGCCGGAGACGAGGTCGTGCACCGGGAAGGTGGCGCTGGGGGCCAAACCGAGGGCTTCCATGTTCAGCGTCACGTTGCATTCCTGTGCGTAGGTCGGATCGAGGTTGACCACGACGAGGATGCAGTCGCCGGTGGCTGCATCGAACTTGGAGTACGCAATGACCTGGTCGTTGTCTGCGGTGTGGAAGTGCAGGTTGCGCAACTGCTGCAGGGCAGGGTGGTCCTTGCGGATCTGGTTGAGCAACGTGATGTACGGGGCGAGCGAATCCCCGCGCTGCTCAGCACCAGCGAAGTCGCGCGGGCGGAGCTGGTACTTCTCGGAGTCCAGGTACTCTTCGCTGCCGGGGGCGACCGGCTCGTGCTCGTACAGCTCGAAACCGGAGTACATGCCCCACAGCGGGCTCAAGGTCGATGCCAAGGTGGCGCGGATGGCAAACGCCGCGCGGTTTCCGGTCTGGATGAACGCCTGGAGAATGTCCGGGGTGTTCACCCAGAAGGACGGGCGAGAGATGTCGGCGAAGCGCACGCAGTCTTGTGCGAAGCCGGTCAGCTCCTTCTTCGTGGTCTTCCACGGGAAGTAGGTGTAGGACTGCGAGAACCCGGCCTTGGCCAGGCCGAGCAGGCGCGGCGGGCGGGTGAACGCCTCGGCCAAGAAGATCACCTCAGGGTGTGTCTCGTGGACTTTGGCGATCAACCAGTGCCAGAAGTCAACCGGTTTCGTGTGCGGGTTATCCACGCGGAAGGTGGTGATGCCCAGGTCCACCCACGTCATCAACGCGCGGTAGATTTCCTCGTAGATGACATCAGAGGCGTTGTCGAAGCTGATGGGGTAGATGTCCTGGTACTTCTTCGGCGGGTTCTCGGCAAACGCGATGGTGCCGTCCGCCAGCACGGTGAAGAAGTCAGGGTGCTCCTCGGCCCACGGGTGGTCGGGCGCGGCCTGGAGAGCGAAGTCGAGCGCGATTTCCAAGCCCAACTCTTCAGCCCGGTCCAACAGCGCCCGCAGATCCTCGGTCGTACCCAGCTCCGGGTGGACCGCGTCGTGGCCGCCCAATACGGAACCGATCGCCCACGGGGAGCCCACATCGCCGTCCTCAGCCACCAGAGTGTTGTTCGGGCCCTTACGGTTGACTTCACCGATGGGGTGGATCGGCGGGAAGTAGACGGTGTCAAAGCCCATCGCGGCGACGCGCGGCAGAGCCTCCGCAGTAGTGGCGAAAGTGCCGTGGACGGGGCGGCCTTGTTCATCCCACCCGCCGGTGGAGCGGGGGAAGAGCTCGTACCAAGAGCTGAACAGGGCCTTGCTGCGCTCGACGAGGATTTCGCACTCCGGGCCCTGGGTGATCAGGTCGCGGACGGGGCGGGAGTGGAGGGACTGGGCAACATCGTCGGCGAGCGCCGGGGCAAGACGCTCACGCAACGGTGCATCGGACGACAAGGCTGTTGCGGCAGCGGTGAGCAATTCGCGCCGGGAGGAATCGCCCTCGGCCGCTGCACGCTCGAAAAGCTCAGCGCCGTGGATGAGGTCGTTCGACATCTCTTCGGCGGACTGGCCTGCTGCGGACTTCTTGGTCACTGCGTTGCGCCACGTTGCCACCGGATCAGACCAAGCCTCAACCCGGAAGCGCCACAGGCCTTCCATATCGGGGGTGAACACCGCGTGGCAGTAGTCGGGGCGGTTTTCCTCCGGTGTCATGAGCACGGAGCGGGACGAACCGTCCGGGGCAGTGATCACCACTGTCGCCGCGATAGCGTCGTGCCCCTCGCGCCACACCAGCGCGGAGATCGGCACGACCTCCCCAACAACTGCCTTCGTCGGTAGTGCCCCGTCGGTGGTGCGGGGCCTCACATCGTCGATACCCAAGCGTCCGATAGCCATGGCTCCCACACTAGCGAAGTCAGGGTCACACCACCGGGCAAGAAAATACGCCACAATAGGGGGCGTGACTGATCAAACTGCCCAGAATCGACCAGAGGAACCCCAGACGGATCCAGACCTGCTCATCGACTTCCGCGGAGTGGATTTCCGCCGCGGCGGCAACGTGTTGGTAGGGCCCGTGGACTGGAAAGTTGAGCTGGATGAACGGTGGGTCGTCATCGGGCCCAACGGCGCGGGAAAGACGTCGTTGATCCGGATGGCGGCAGCCCAGGAGCATCCGTCCTCAGGCACCGCCTTCGTGCTGGGGGAGCAGCTGGGCAGAACGGACATGCGCGATCTGCGCGCCGTGATCGGAATGACCACCTCTGAGCTGGGTGATCGTGTTCCCGCCGACGAGCTGGTGGAAGATCTTGTGCTCTCCGGCGGCTACGCCGTTGTGGGCCGCTGGCGCGAGGAGTACGGCGAGGTGGACTATGAGCAGGTCCACGACTCCCTCGACCACGTCGGCGCGTTTCACCTCCTTGGCCGCCGCTGGGGCACACTGTCAGACGGTGAAAAGAAGCGCGTCCTCATTGCGCGCGCGATCATGGTCAACCCCGAGCTGCTCATCATGGATGAGCCGGGAGCGGGGCTTGACCTGGGTGGCCGCGAGGATCTTGTGGCGTATTTGGGTGATCTCGCGCTCGACCCTGATGCCCCGGCGATCGTGATGATCACCCACCACGTTGAGGAGATTCCCTACGGCTTCACCCACGCGATGCTGCTCAGCGAAGGCGATGTCGTTGCGCAAGGGCTGGTCGATGACGTTCTCACCAGTGAGAACCTGACGAAGGCCTACCACCAACCGATCACGTTGACGAAGGAAGACGGCCGTTTCTTCGCCCGCAGGACCCGCCGTGCTGGAGCGCACCGGAGGGCATAATGGGCTCACGCAACGAGGAGGACATGAAGGGGATCAACTACGGCCGTTTGGCGGCCACAGTGATCCTCGTGCGCGACGGCATTGCGGGCTTAGAGGTCTGGATGCAAGAGCGCGTTCTCACGATGCGCAATTACCCCGGTATGACGGTCTTTCCCGGCGGTGGAGTGGATATCCGCGACTTCCCGGCCGACAAGGAGGACGCGAAAGAACTCTGGTCCGGCCGTAGCGTGCACGACTTGGCCAAGCAGCTCGACGTCAAGCCGCGCCAAGCCCATGCGCTCATGTTCGCCGCTGTGCGTGAGCTTTTCGAGGAAACAGGCACGCTGTTGCTTGTCGACGACAACGACAAACTCCTCCAAGACGCCCGCCCCTTCCACCAAATCCGCAAGCGGTTGGAAAGCCACGAACTCTCCTTCACAGAAGTGCTGGAAGAAACCGGCCTGGATGTCGATGCGACTTTGCTCAAACCTTCCGGCCGTTGGGTGGGCAAGAGCGAGAAAGGCACGTGGTTCGACACATTCACCTTCGTCGCCGAGCTTCCGCACGGTCAAGAGCCTGACGTAGCCACAGGTGAGGCAAGTGATGCGAACTGGTTCCCGCCGAGCTTGCTCATCGACGGGTGGCGCCAAGGCCTTGTCCGATTCGCACCGTCAACGTGGGCGCAGCTGTACGACATCTCCGAATTCGCCTCCGTCGACGAAATCATGGACAACGTCAAGGGCAAAGAGATCGAAGCGGTTGTCGGCGACCCCGTCGACATTCCCCGCTACCGGGAGCTGTTCGAGTCCCACCCGGTCAACCGGATGGGCAAGAAATTTGAGCTTTAACCCCGAGGAGGTCCGCTTCCTCGCCAGCCGGCTCGACGCGATCGCCGACGCAGCGGGGGAGTTGGAGCTGACAAAGAAGTCCGTCCTTGCTGACCGCCAGAGGCTCCAGCCTGTCTTCGGCGAGCACTCCCGCGCCGTCATGGAACTGGTGACCGCCCAGCGCGCGCTCGCCTCAAAGCTCCCCGCCGCAGCCAACGCAGCATCCTGGCTGACCGATACGAATGCGGCTCAGCAGGCCACCCCGCACACTGTCGCCCAGGTGCGCGCCGAACGCATCGCCCGCGCCGGGGCCTCGTTGGTGCACGACGTGACGTGTTCCATCGGCACCGAAGCCCCCGCAGTCACAGCGCAGGGCATGGATTGGCTGGGCACAGACATCGACTTCTCGCGCGTGCTCATGGCACGCCACAACGTGGGGCCGCATGTGGCTGTGGCTGATGCGCTGCATCCCGTCACCACTCCCGCGAGCAGTGCGGGCCCGACGCGCCGGATGTGCAGTGGCTCTGGTCCAGGACGCGTCATTGTCGCCGATCCCGCCCGGCGCAAGGACGGACGCCGGATCACCGACCCGGCTAAGCTCATCCCGCCGCTGCCGGACCTGCTTGAGGCCTATCCCTACGCCGAAATGGCCGTCAAGTGCGCACCCGGCATCGATTATTCGCAGTGGCCCGGCCTGGTCAGTATCGTCAGCGAGAACGGGGCCGTGAAGGAAGCCTGTCTCTACACTCCCGGCCTTGACCCCGCGAAACGGGAAGCAGTGGTGATCCAGCCGGGGTTCACCGAACGGATCACGGATGGGGCCGGGGAGGCTGTGGACGTCGGTACGCCGCGGCGCTTCATTATCGAGCCCGACGGTGCCGTCATCCGCGCTGGCCTGGTGCGCCACTGGGCGGCCAAGCACGATCTGGCGATGCTCGATCCGCACATCGCGTTCCTCACGGGCGACGCGGTTCCGGAGCACCACTCCGGATTTCCATTCATCGAGGAAGTGCCGCTGAAGAAGCTGAAACCGGCCCTGCAGGCTCATGGTGCGGGCGCACTGGAGATTCTCGTGCGTGGTGTCGATGTTGACCCTGACCAGCTGCGCAACAAAATGAAACTCAAAGGCAGCTCACCGATGGCGGTGGTCATCGCGCGCATCGGCGACACGGCCACTGCATATCTATGTGGTGCGCGTGTGCGCTAGGCTCGCACCCATGTCCACTATTGCCGTTCTAGTGAAAAACGTGCCCGACACGTGGTCGACAAAGACCCTCGCGGCCGACAACACGCTCGACCGCTCCAGCGCCGACAACGTGCTCGACGAGATCAGCGAATACGCCGTCGAGGCTGCCCTGCGCCTGCGCGACGAAAACGATGGTTACAAGGTCATTGCCGTCACGATGGGGCCAGAGGGCTGCGAAGAAGCATTGCGCAAAGCGATAGCAATGGGCGCCGATGACGCCATTTCGCTTATCGACGACTCCTTGGCCGGCTCCGACGCCATCGCCACTGCATGGGCTCTGAACAGTCTGCTCAGCACCGTCGAGGACCTCTCTCTAGTGATCATGGGCAACCAGTCCTCCGACGGCTCCACCGGTGTGCTGCCCGGCATGCTAGCCGAGTACCGCCAGGTGCCGGCGCTGACGCAGGCGTACAACCTGCGCATCGAGGCACAACAGATCCACGGCACCCGCGATGACGAGCGCGGAACCTGGGAGGTCGCAGCAGCGCTTCCGGCAGTGGTGGCCGTCACTGAGCAGTCCGACAAGCCGCGCTTCCCCAACTTCAAGGGAATGAAGGCTGCCAAGAAGCACGAGATCACTCGCTACAGCGCCGCCGACATCGGCCTGGAGGCTGTTCCGTCCGCTACCGCCGTCACCAGCGCGACCGAGGTGCCGCCGCGCACTGCCGGTGAGCTGCTGGAAGGCCCTGCCGACGACATCGCAGCTCAGGTGGTTGAGCACCTGGCCGCCCGCAACCTGATCTAAGGAGCCCACATCATGCACGTGTACGTACTTGCAGAACACGCCGGCTCGGAAGCGGGCCGTGAACTCAGTCCCATCACCGGCGAGCTGATCACCGCCGCCCGCGACCTGGGGGTCGTGTCCGTCGTGGTCGTTGGCAAACCTGGCGTCGCCGAGCACCTTGCGCCAGAACTCGCTCGCCTCGGTGCCGCCCAGGTCATCGATGCATCCACGGAGGATTACGAGGAGCGCTTGATTACCCCTGAGGTTGACGCGCTGCAGGCCCTGGGTGCCGCCAACCCCGCGCCGATCGTCATCGCGGCGACAGTGAGCGGCAACGAGATTGCCGGCCGTCTCGGCGCGCGACTTGGCGCCGGTGTGCTGGCCAATGTCACCGGTATCGAGGCGAACAAAGCGGGCCACCACGAGATTTTCGGCGGCAGCTACACCACCACTGCCGTGGCCGGGGGAGAGACCCCGATCTTCACTCTGCGCCCTGGCTCCGTGAAAGCCCAGCCCCAGGAGGCTGCAGGCGAGCTCGCCTCGATGCCGTTGCCCGCCAAGACCGACCGCGATGTGACCGTGAAGGGCTTCACCCCGAAGGCTCGCGCTGACCGCCCGGAGCTCACCGCCGCGTCGACCGTTGTCTCCGGCGGCCGCGGTGTCGCCTCGGAGGAAGGCTATAGCGACTACGTGGAGAAGCTTGCCGACGTTCTCGGTGCCGCTACCGGCTCCACCCGCGACATCGTCGACCTAGGCTGGGCCGCCCCCGAAACGCAGATCGGCCAGACCGGTGCGACTGTGTCCCCGGACCTGTACATCGCCCTGGGCATCTCCGGTGCGATCCAGCACACCTCCGGTATGCAGACTTCCGGAACGATCGTGGCTGTGAACCAGGAGCGCGACGAGCCGATCTTCGCCATTGCGGACATCGGTGTCGTCGCCGACATCGAGGATTTCGTTCCCGAGCTCATCAAGGCCCTTGAGAACCGCCGTTAGGTACTTCGACCACGCCGCCACCACGCCCATCCGTCAGGTGGCGGTGGATGCCTGGGCGGAGCACGCCCACCTACTCAATCCGGCTTCGCAATACGGTTCCGGCCGCGCAGCGAACGCTGTCCTGTCCGAGGCTCGGGAGACTATCGCGGCGCTGCTCGGCGCTGACCCGATCGAGGTCATCTTCACCGGATCCGGCACGGAAGCAGACAACCTGACCGTACAGGGGTTGTTCCACGCCAGCCCGTCCCACCGCGTCATCTCGACGGGGATTGAGCATCCGGCGGTGCGGGAAGCCGTCGAAAAGCTGCCGGGCGCTGAGGTCGAGCTACTCCCGGTAAGCGTCTCCGGTCACGTCGAGCCGACCGAGATTCTCGATCAGCCCGCCGCCCTGGCGACGTGCATGTGGGCGAACAACGAGACCGGGGCAATCCAGCCTGTAGAGGACATCGCGGCGTGTGCCGCGGCCGCCGGCACTCCTGTGCACGTCGACGCGGTGCAAGTCGTAGGGCATATACCCGTCGACTTTCACGCGCACCAATTCAGCACGCTAGCGGCATCCGCCCACAAATTCGGCGGGCCACGTGGCGTGGGTCTTCTGCTTGCCCGCCGCAGCCCGAAGCTCGAACCGGTCATCCACGGCGGGGGACAGGAACGCGGGATCCGCCCCGGCACCGTCGACGCAGCATCTGCCATCGCTACCGCGGCGGCGCTGAAAGAAGCCGTCGGGGAGATGGACAGTGAACGCGCGCGAGTCAGTTCACTGCGAGACCGACTGATCAGCGGCGTCACGGCAGAGATAAGCACCGCACGCGTGACGACGACCGAGCCCGCCCTTCCAGGGCACGCCCACTTCACGTTCCCCGGTGCGAACGGCGATGCGATGATCATGCTTCTCGATGGCCTCGGCATCGAAGCCTCCACCGGTTCCGCCTGCAACAGCGGGGTGAACCAGCCCAGCCACGTGCTCGAGGCGATGGGTGTGGGATCGGACGGCGCGTTGCGGTTCACGCTTGGGCGGACGACAACGCGAGAGGATGTAGACGCTGTGGTGGCTGCTCTCCCGGAGGTCATTGAGCGCGCCACGTTTTAATTCATGGGTCACAGGTAGATTTGCGTGTCGCATGTGAATCTTGTGACGTTTGTGGTTTATCGTTGCGCCTATGATGACTCGATCCTTGCGTCCTGCTGCCCTTTTCGGTGCGGTTGCCCTGTTTGCCACAGCACTCGTGGCCGGCCCGGTCAACGCCAACACCGACGCCAACTTTGTCAACGGCGTGGATGTCTCCAACCACCAGAACACCGGGGGAGAAACACCTATCGATTGGGACTCCGTTAAGGGTGACAATCAACGCTTCGCCTTTGTGAAGGCGACTGAAGGAACCGACTTCACTGACAAGTCCTTCCACAAGTTCGCTCAAGAAGCAGCGGATAACGGCCTGGCTGTCGGTGCGTACCACTTTGCCCGCCCGGCCCGTGATGCTTCTGCGCAGGCACACCACTTCTCCAACGTGGTCAACACCGGCCCGCAGACCGCGCTGCCGCCGGTGCTGGACCTTGAGGTCGATGAGGATCTGAGTCCGGAAGAACTCCAAGACTGGACCCGCACCTTTACGGAGATCGTGGAGAGTGAGACCGGCCGCACCCCGATCATCTACACCTACCGCTACTTCTGGGAGGAGAAGATGGGGGACACCGACGAGTTCTCCAACTACCCGCTGTGGCTGGCGGCCTGGCAGAACAAGGCACCGCGGCCTGTCGGCGGCTGGGACAAGGTGGACATCTGGCAGCGGTCCGACAACGGCCGCATCTCCGGCATCAACACCCCGGTGGACACCAACCTGTTCAATGGCAACCAGGGCCAGTTCGCCCGCTTCAGTGCCGGCGAACTGGACGCGACTGGCGGCGTGCTCGAGCAGTTCCAGGACACGGAGATAGAAAGCGAAATTTCGGACTCACTGGAGGTCTTGGAGAAGGACAACACCGCACTCGTCGCCGCGATCCTGGGGTTGACTGCCGGCATTGTGGACACCCAGCAGGTGGAAGAGGCAGCCAAGACCTTCGGTTTCGACCCGCAGGATGCCCGCAACATCGCCGACACCGCCCGCATCCAGCTCGAAGACGGCGAGCTGCCGGTCGAGGACCTGAACAAGATGATGCTCGACAGCGAATACTCCGTCGGCGACCTGCTCATCCTGCTAGACAACGCCAACAAGTAAAGGGCCGCGCGCGGCAGAGCTCTAGGTCAGAGGCGGGTCCCGGCGAACGACACCAGAAGACGCGAGGTTCCTCGCCCACGAGTCATCTTTGAAGTGGGCCGGAACGGCACCCCCGAGCAACCGTTTGGTCAGCTCGGGGGTTTCTTCTATCTCCACCGTTGAGCCGAGCAGCACGATGTTTCCGTATCTCCGCCCCTTGAGCATCGGCGGATCCGCGATCACGGCCAGGTGCTCAAAGACCTCCGCCATTCCCGCCAGCTCTTCGCGTGCTTCCTTCAGGTCGCCGTGGGAGCCGCAGTTAGCTACGTACAGGCCGTCCGCGGAGAGGGAACGTAAGCAGGCCTGATAGAACTCGACCGTCGTCAAGCTGCGCGGTGTGGTCGCGGACTCGAACACGTCGCGGATGATCACGTCGCGGCTGGTGTCGACGAAACCGTCGGTCTCTTCGCGTGCGTCACCGACACGGATTTTCACTGCGGGTTTGCGCGGGATGTCGAACTTCTCCCGTGCCAGCACCGCCAAGTCCATGTCCCATTCCACGACCGTGTTGCGCGAATGCGGCCACACGTGCGCGAAGTAGCGCGCGAGCGTGCAGCCCCCACCGCCTAGATGTGTTAGCCGCGGCTTCTCCCAGCTCCTGGTTTCCACTGCCGCGGCGATCCACCGCATGTACTCGAAATCGAGACGCTCCGGCTCGCCGGGGACTATATGCGAGCTGGGCACCCCGTTGACCATGAGCAGCATCGACCCGTCCGGCTCGTGAATGATCTCCGCGACGCCGGTGTCGATTTCGTGGAATTCGCTGTCGTGGGCCATGAAGGTCGAGACTACAGGCGCGCATCAGTTCTGCGCAGATACGTGGTCGCGCCCGCCCAGGCGATGCTCGCGAGAACGATCGAAGCAAGGAGTACTTTCAGGATTCTGCCGACTTCAAGCGCTCCTGCGTACACGACGGCTGTGCTTTCCAGCCACATTGTGTCCGTGAGCAGAGCTTGGGGCACGACGAATTGCATACCCGGTGCACCGGAGGAGAGGACTCCGAATGCGACTATGCTCGCGACGAGCCCGATGGCGATTGGCACTGCAAAGCTGCGGATTGTCATCGATAGCAACGACTGCCATGACGCGACAGCGACGGCTGGTATGAGCGAGAACAACGCGGCCCCGACCAGGCTTGCTGGCGGCGGCCCTGAAAGCCCCGTCAACCAGCCCGCTCCGATACTTAGAACCAAGAAAACGAGCTGCATAAGTATCGTCAACGTCATGATGGTAGCGAGTTTAGAGGTGATCAGAGCTGCGTAAGAGCGCGGTGAAGTAAGCAACGGTGCCCAGTTACCGCCCCGATGCTCAACCCGCCACACCGCCGCCGTGAGAATGGCGATGCCCATGCTCATAAATAACATTCCGTAGAACAGCAGTGCTTGGGACCAGTAGCTGTCCCACCCTTGGTCAAGAGTCTCTAAATTGGCGGCGTAATTGCCGGCTCCGAATGCGACAGCAATGAAAGGCACGCCTAGAACGACCGTCCATATGTAGGAGCGGTGTAGTTTAAGCATGTCGTTGAGGTACAACTGCATGGCTAGACTTCCTTTCTGTTGAGTCGGCGGGTTAACGCCAAGAAACCGACAGTGATCAGTGTTAAGTACGCGAGCCACGCCATCCAGCTTGGATCAGTGGCGGAGATGCCCGTGTCTGAGAAACGGTAGGGAGTCGTAACCGCGAAGTATCCGAATGGGTTCATCGCTGCGAGCCACGGCGGAGACAACATCGCGCCAACCCCGAGGAAACCTCCGACGACTCCGAGCGCTAGCACTCCGACCTGGGATTCGGTCACGGCAGAGAGAATCAGCATCACGGCAAGCACGAGAATGCTCGTGATCACGCTGGCCGCGTAGAAGCCAAACCACGCTAGGGCAGCTTGTCTAGGAGGCAGCGGGGCCCCAAGCAGAATGGGAAGCGAAAAGGACAAACTGAACTCGAGAGTCTTCAACGCGGTGACCAACGGTGCGGTTACGAGCAGTTTGCGGCGTAGAAGTGAGCCGGTTGGCACACCAGCCATCGCGTTGAGCATCCATCCTCCACTCGCGTGTTCGGTATCCACAGCGCGGCTGGCAATGAGGGCAAGCTGTAGCGGGGACATCAGCGACAGCGAGATGGCAAGGACGACCAGGTGGCTGCCCCAAGCATTGTCGGGAAAGGCTGAGAAGTAGCCCACGGACTTTTCGGCGAGGAGATTTATGCAGGAGAAGAGCAGGACTGCAATAGATGTCAGCAATCCAAGCAGGATCACTTTCGTGCGTCGCAGTTTCGCGATTTCAACCATCATGCGCTCAACCCCTCCGTTCCGGTTAGTCCAATGAAGACTTCCTCCAAGCTGCGGCGTTTACGAACAACTTGGTAAAGCGGCACACCGTTGCCGACAAGCCGGGCGCAGATTTCGGCAACTTGTTGGTCGGTTACCCCGGCGAGTTCAATCCCGTTGTCACCGCGCACCGGTCGGAACGCGGCCAGAAGATCTGCGGCGATGTCCTCGGATGGGGTTTGGATGAAGAGGTCGGGCAGTTGAGCGTTGTAAAGCTGCTCTTGCGAACCTTGGAAGATGAGCCTGCCACGGTCGATGATGGTCAAATTCGTCGCCATCTTTTCTATTTCCGAAAGTAGGTGGCTGGAAACGAGCACCGTGCGGCCTTCATCTCGGGCAAGGCTGACAATGAGTTGACGGATCTCCTCGATGCCGGCGGGGTCGAGACCATTGGTGGGTTCGTCGAGTATGAGAAGCTGCGGGTCCCGAACGAGCGCCATCGCAATTCCGAGACGCTGTTTCATGCCGAGCGAATAGTTCTTCACTAGCTTGTCCATGTGCTTGCCCAGACGCACGAGTTCGATTGCACGCTGCGTGTGAACTGGATCGGCCTCGAACAGGCGGGTGGCGATCTGGATGTTCTCACCGCCTGTGAGGTGCGGATACGCCGAGGGCGCCTCAATTAGAGAGCCGACACCGCGGAGAACCTGCTGCCGCGTTTGTCGATTCATCGGCTGTCCGTGGATCTTGATTTCACCGCTAGTTGGAGTGACAAGTCCGAGAAGCATCTTCATGGTCGTGGATTTGCCGGAGCCATTCGGGCCAAGCAGACCGTGCACGGTGCCAGCTGTCACGTTGAGATTGAGGGAGTCAACGACAGTCGTGGAACCGTAGGTCTTTGTTAACCCCTGTGTTGCAATGATCGATGATGTATCCATGCCCTCAAGGCTTCCGCAGGACAGGGGCTGTGCGCGTCGGCGCGGGGCACGATCTTCTGCGTGATACCCGGGTATGAGGGCTTAGGAATCTAGCAAATCGGAGCGCGAGACCAACCCGGTCCGGTAGGCAAAGAGTGCGGCATGCACGCGGTCACGCGAATGCGTCTTCATTAAGACACGGCCAACGTGCGTTTTCACCGTCGGCATGGAGATGAACAGTCTTTCTGCGATTTCCGTGTTGGTCCATCCGCGTCCCACCGCGATGAGGATCTCGTGCTCCCGCTCGGTCAACTCCTCAATGGCGTGACGGTCGGCTGTGGAGAGCGGAATGTTTTCAGCTGGGGCTTCGCTAAGCTTCGCGACGATCCGGTTGGTCGCCCGCGGCGAAATCACAGCATCACCTGTGGCGACGGTGCGTATGGCGTCGAGAAGTGTTTCGGGCTCCGCATCCTTGAGCAGAAAACCGCTGGCGCCGGCGGCGAGTCCGCCCATGACATAATCCTCATCGTCGAAGGTGGTGAGGATAATGACCTTGGCACCGGGAAAGCGTTTCAAAAGCTGGCGGGTCCCAGAAATGCCGTCGAGAACAGGCATCTGCACATCCATGAGCACGATGTCCACCGGACGTTCGCTCATCGCGGCCAGCGCTTCCTCGCCGTTACCGGCGATCCATTGGACATCCATGTCTGGTTGCGAGTTCACGACATTGCGGATGCCATGGAGGAACAGTGCTTGGTCATCGACGAGGCCAATGGAATGAATCTTCATCAGCGCACCTCGCTGGTGATGCTCAGAGGCAGTCGAGCGTTCATCACCCACGTGTTGCCACCGGCAGGGGCGGAACTGAGGGAGCCGTTGATTAATGACGCGCGTTCGCGCATGCCAGGCAAGCCATGCCCGGGGCCGGGTCGCGCTCCCGGCGCGAACCGGTTGTCCACGCGAATGTCCACCTCGTCAGCGGCCCATGACACAGTCAGGTGTGCGTGCCCGTCGCCGTGTTTGAGCGCATTGGTCAGCGCTTCTTGCACGATGCGGTGCACCGTCAGTGAAGTAGGGGGATCGAGTCGAGTGGGTTGTTCGCCACTGACATTCACGCTGACGTCGAGGCCGCCGGCGCGGCTGGTTGTGACGAGTTCGTCGATGTCGAGCTTCGTCGATAACGGCGTAAGCGGGCGGGGATCTGGATCGCGCAACAGCCCCACTACTCCGCGCATCTGACGCAGTGACTCGCGACTGACAGTGCTGATAGTGCGCAGCGCACCGTCCCGGTCGGAACCGTAGAGTGCGCCGTCGGCTTGCGCCACAATGACGGTGAGTGAATGGGTCACAACGTCGTGGATCTCCCGGGCGAGGTGAGCGCGCTGCTCCGCTGAGGCGCGTTCGAATTCATCGCGCTGGCGTTCGAGCTGGAACTGCATGTCCTTTTCTGCGGTCTCTATCGCGCGGCGTCGGAGCTCGCCCATGAGTAGTCCGACGACCAGTAGAGTCACGCTCCATGCGATGTAGGGCACGCGCTGCGAGAATGGCATCGCGACGAGTGGTGCGGAGATGAACGTCGTAGCTATAACTACCCCGCTAAGCAGAGCCACCGTGGCGAAGTCGCGAAGGGGCGAAGATAGGTGGCGACGTGCGATATAAGCCGTGAAGACTACAACCGACACTGTTCCAATCGGCAGTTCGGGTTGGAATGCGCACGCTGCGAGCAAGATGATCGCGACACCAATTGTGAGCAGAGGCCACCGCCATCGTGTAAACGGTGCGGTCGCCGCGCACACAGCGAGCGCACCATCGATGATGCTCGGGCCGTTAGTAAGAGGGCCTATCTGGCCGAAGGTGACAAGCAGTAAAGCCAGCCCGACATCGCGCAGGCTCACATGGCTCGACTGGATCTTCATGACTTACCACCGTAACTTCCGTCTGCGCCGAATACGTCGTACCCGGGCACCACTTCGCCGATTCAGCCGTTTCGTCTCCACGACGTGGGGGACTACACTCTCGCACCGTGCGAGTTTTGGCAGCAATGAGCGGCGGCGTCGATTCCTCTGTGGCGGCGGCGCGGCTTGTCGACGCCGGACACGATGTCGTCGGTGTCCACCTTGCGCTGTCGAAGGATGCGCAGCAGACCCGTGAGTCCGCCCGGGGATGCTGCTCGCTGGAGGACTCTGCCGATGCGCGCCGCGTGTGCGACAAGCTGGGCATCCCGTTCTACGTGTGGGATTTCTCCGACCGCTTCAAAGAAGACGTCATCGACGACTTCGTCGACAGCTACGCCCGCGGCGAGACACCGAACCCGTGTCTGCGCTGCAACGAGAAGATCAAGTTCGCGGCCCTGCTTGAGCGCGCTGTGCAGCTCGGCTTCGACGCGATCGCGACAGGGCACTACGCACTCATTGACGATGCCGGGAACCTGCGCCGGTCCATCGATCCCCAGAAGGACCAGTCCTACGTCCTCGGCGTGATGACACGCGACGAGCTAGACCGCTGCATCTTCCCGGTCGGCGACACCGAGAAGCCCCAGATCCGCGAGGAAGCGGCCGCCCACGGCTTTTCGACGGCGGCAAAGCCCGACTCCTACGACATCTGCTTCATCCCCGACGGAAACACCCAGGCCTTCCTCGGCCGATCCATTGGCATGCGCCCCGGCATGATCGTCGACGAGTCCGGTGCCTCCCTGAAAGAGCACGACGGCGCTTTCCAGTACACGATTGGCCAGCGCAAGGGCCTGAACATCCGCGTTCCCGCTGCCGATGGCCAGCCGCGCTACGTCACTGATATCGACGCCGCGACCGGCACAGTCACTGTCGGCCCGCGTGCCGCGCTCGACGTGCGCACGATTCACGCCGACCGACTGAAAATCCTGCACGAGGCCATGTCTGCGGCTTCTCAGTGCAGCGATCCCATCGCTGCACACGTGCAGATCCGCGCGCATGGGGGAGTTGTGTCCTGCACCGCCCATGTTGACCTGGACGCTGACACGATGACCCTCGAGCTGGCCGAGCCGCTCTCTGGCGTGGCACGCGGCCAGGCCGCCGTGCTCTATCTGCCGGATCCCGACGGCGAGGGCGATGTCGTGCTCGGGTCCGGCACGATCTGCGGTACCGAGTAGGTCCGGGGCTGCTCTTCAGCTCCGCTATCCTCACTAACGTGGACAAGCACCTCATTTGGATTAACCCCTTGTCGCTTCCGTGGCGTCTCGGCCTGTTGGGAGCTCTCGTGCTCATCGCGGGCGGTGTCATCGCGCTCATGGCTACCCAGGGCCTACCGACGGTCATCGGCATCCTGCTGTTGCTTGCCATCGCCGTGGTGACCACGGTGGTCCACCGTATCGGCACCTTCCTCCATGTTGACGGGGATGTGCTGCGCTTCGGCCGCTACCCGCGCCCCCAGGACGAGATTCCGCTCACCCTCATCAAGGGCGCACGAGTAGAAGACCTCCCCGCAGATGAGCGCGTGACAAAGCCGTGGGGGACGCTCGCGCCCGACGCGTCGACGACGCTTGTCGATGTCAACCGCTCCACCCGCGCCGTCGTGCTCTCCCTTCGTGATGGGCGCACCGTCAAGATCGGTGTCGGCAGCCACAGCCCCAGTGCCGAGGACTTTGTAGCTGGCTTGCGGGAGCAGAACAGGAGCATCCATGGCTGATCCTGCCGATGCCGCTCCCACAGCCTTCGGATTGGGCCCTGTCCCCGGCACCGACCTCGTCGCCGCGGCAGACGTGGTGCTATCCGAAAGCCCCCTGCCGCACATTCCCCACCTCCCGGAGCGCGGAGCCGGATCTGATGTCATCGGTCGTACTGCCGCGTTGCTTCCCCTCAACGTCGACATTGGTCCGCGCAGTTGGCAGATTCACGCCCGCCCGCAGATTGCCACCATGCGCGCTCGCGACCAGTGGGAGCGCGACCTCGACTTGCTCGAGGAATTGTGGGCGGGCAAAGTGCCGGAGCTCAAAATCCAGCTGGTTGGCCCATGGACGCTTGCCGCTGAGATTGAGATGCCGAACGGGCATCGCATGATCACGGATCACGGGGCTCTCCGCGACATCACTGATGCGCTGGTGGAGGCTGTGGGGGAGCACAGACGGGACGTCGAAAAGCGCATGGGTGCAACGACTGTCTTGCAGCTCGATGAGCCGAAGCTCGACGCGGTTGTGCGCGGTGCGTTGCAGGGAACGACGGACTATGAGGACATCCCGCCGGTGAGTGAAGACGACGTCCTCGAACGCTTGGGGGTGTTCGGTCCGCACCTGCTCAACGCGTCGCGGCCAATGTACGGCGCGGATTGGTTCACCGTTGGGCGTGCGGTGGATGCGGACGGGCTGGGCGAAGCGCTCGACCGCGGCGCCCGGCCCGTGTTCCCGGTGATGGAACCGAACGACGTCTTCGCGCTCTTCGACCGGATGCAGCTCGACCCGGCGCAGCACGGGTTCGACGTGTACGCCGAGCCTGCCCCGACCTTGCTCTCAACCGCTCACAACTATCGCGCTGCGGTGGAGATGGTGGAGGCGCTGGCCCCAAGATCTAGTTGACATAGGTGCCGCGGAAACGTCGTAAAAGACCAGGTCATAGTTGCATGACGTGGCAATGATGCAATCGAGATCTCGGGCAGGTTCCGTGGTTGACCGGTAATCTGACTTCCATGAGCGAGGCAAAGCTTTCGTGGGAAAAGAGCCAGAATCACATGTGGGTGCTCGCGCTTATGGCGGTGCCCCTCTTCTTCGTCTTCGGGGAGCTGCTTGATAGCTACATCATTGCTTTCCCCATCGCAATGGGTTTCGCGTTGCCGTTCTTCTTCTTGGGTACTACCCGTTATGCGCGCCTCGATGCCACAACTCTGAGCTACAGCAACGGCAGCGAAGAGAAGACCCGTCCAGTGGAGGAGATTTCCCGGATCACCCAGGAACCGATGTCGGGTTCTCTGGTTTTCGAGTTCACGGACGGCACGAGCGACTACGTCGAAAACGGCGGTGACGAACAGGGCGTCAGTGAGTTCGTCGGCCAGGCGCAGCAGTACCTCGGTTAGCTGAGCTGAACTGCGCCTAGTTGAGCATCGGCCAGGCTGTGGTGATGCCTGTGGTGTCCCGCCCGCGGGATTCGCAGAATTTACGGAACTCCGTTTGAATTTCGAAGTGCTGCACGGCCTGGAACTCCATGAGTTCGTCGAATTCCATCTGGGACAGCTGCGGCCAGACCTTGTTCACCTGTTTCCACGCGATGCGCGCGGCAGCGGTAGCATCCGATGTCGCCTCGTGCGCGTTGTCTAAGCGCACCCCGTAGAACTCCGACAACGCACCCAAGTTTCGCTTACCGCCCTTGCGGTAACGGTCCATCGCGCGGTCAATGAGCAGTGGGTCGAACACCGGCCCCGTCACCGTGAAATCGCCGGTGAGTGCGCGCAGCACGGACAGGTCATAGGGCGCATTGAAGACGACCAAGGTCAAGCCTTCATCCCACGCTTGCTTGATCGCGGCTACCGTCTCCTGGAGCACGTCGTCATGGGGCCGCCCCTCAGCGCGCGCCTTTTCCGTGGTGATGCCGTGAATACGCGCCGCTTGTTCCGGGATGTCTACACCTGGGTCGGCGAGGGTTTCGTTGGCGGTCATGGAAGAGCCGTCGATACGCACCAGTGCTGAGGTGACAATTCTCGCGTCGCGCGGGTTCGCGGACGTGGTCTCCAAGTCGAAGGAGAGCATGCGCGAGGCGTTGAAGGTGGCAGCCATGCCCATCATTCTAGTGAGCACACGGACAACCCCATTGACCTTGCCCCAGGGTCAAGGTTCACACTTGTCGTATGAGCTACTCCATCAGCGAAGTCGCAGACATTGTGGGCGTGAGCGCCAAGGCCTTGCGCCACTGGGAGAGCCTTGGCCTACTGGCACCAGAACGCACGAGCGCTGGCTACCGCGAGTACTGCGACGCGGACATCGAACGCGCGGCCGCAATCGCGCTCTACCGCGGTGTCGGCATCGCGCTCGAGAGCATCGCAATGCTTATCGACGCCCCCGCCCACACCCTTCACACTGCGCTCCTGAAACATCGTGACGTGCTGGGTGGGCAGCTCAGCGCCATGCGTGAGCAGATCGATGCAGTGGACAAGTTGATTGCGCAATCTGAGAACGGGACCGTCGACATGGACGCCATCAAGGCGTACCTCGGGGAGAAAATGCCCGAGTACCAGGAGGAGGCAGAGCAGCGCTGGGGTGACACGGCCGAGTGGGCTCAGTCCCAGGAGGTGTTGGCCGGCATGGGGGAGGAGGACTTCGCCCGTCTGCAGCGCGAGCAGGAAGAATTCGCAGCTGACCTTGTCGCCGCCCGCGATGGCGGGGTCGCGCCGGGATCCGCGCAAGCGCGGCAGATCGTCGACCGACACCGGGCAATGATCGGCCAGTGGTACGAGGCGACACCGTCGCGCCAACTCATCCTCGCGCGGATGTACGTGGCCGACGCACGCTTCCACGACGCCTACGCAGGCGCGCAGGACTTTCTTCTCGAGCTGGTCGAGGCGCAGGCTGCTGCGGAAGGCGTTGACGTTAACGACCCTCAGTGGTGAGTCATCTCTACACTTGAATTCCGTGACTGAAGCTCAAGTTAGTGAAGACCTGCTGCGCCAGTGGAACGAGCTGGCGAAGGAGGTCCGCCATCACCGCGACCTCTATTACAACGCCGCCCCCGTGATCGCGGACGCGGAGTTCGACGAGATGTTCCGCCGGCTGCAGCAGCTGGAGGAGGATCACCCGGAGCTCGCTGTGCCTGACTCGCCGACAAAGGAAGTCGGCGCGGCACCCACGAGCACGGCATTCGAGGATGTCGAGCACCTTGAGCCGATGATGAGCTTGGACAATGTGTTCTCCGCTGAGGAATTGGCCGACTGGTTGACCAAGACCCCAGGGCCGTATCTCACTGAGCTGAAGATCGACGGTGTGTCCATTGACTTGGTCTACGAAAACGGCCAATTTACCCGCGCTGCCACTCGCGGCGATGGCAGGGTGGGGGAGAACATCACCGCTAACGCCCGCGTCATCGACGACATTCCGCACGAGCTCACCGGTGACTTCCCGGCATTGTTGGAGGTCCGCGGTGAGGTGTTCATCCGCCCGGAGGACTTCCCGGAGCTCAACGAGCTGCGCCAAAAGGAAGGCGGCAAGCCTTTTGCTAACCCCCGCAACACGGCAGCCGGCGGCCTGCGTCAGAAGGATCCGGAGAAGGTCCGCAACCGTAAGCTGCGCATGATCTGCCACGGCATCGGCGCCCGCGAGGGGGTTGAGTTCTCCTCGCAGCACGATGCCTACGAGAAGCTCGCGGCGTGGGGTCTGCCCGTCAGTGAATACACCAAGCGGGCGGAGACTGCCGAGGAAGTGCAGAAAACCGTCGAGTACTGGGCCGATCACCGCCACGACGCGATCCACGAGATGGACGGCTTGGTGATCAAGGTCGACGATCTAGCTGCCCAGCGCCAGCTCGGCTTCACTTCCCGCGCCCCGCGCTGGGCGATCGCATACAAATACCCGCCGGAAGAGGTGACCACAAAGCTCAAGGACATCGCCGTCTCTGTCGGCCGTACCGGCCGCGCCACGCCGTTCGCTGTGCTCGAGCCGGTCTTCGTGTCCGGGTCGACGGTGTCCATGGCCACGCTGCACAACCAGCACGAGGTCAAGCGCAAGGGCGTGCTGATCGGCGACACCGTCGTCGTCCGCAAGGCTGGGGAGATCATCCCGGAGGTCCTTGGCCCTGTCGCCGACCTGCGTGACGGCACTGAGAAGGAGTTCGTCTTCCCGGAGAATTGCCCGGTGTGTGGCACGAAGCTTGCTCCCGCCAAGGAAGGCGATGCTGACTGGCGCTGCCCGAACACCCGCTCGTGTCCCGCTCAGCTCGGCCAACGCTTGGAGTACCTCGCGTCCCGCGGCGCGTTCGACATTGAGGCTCTCGGCGAGAAGGGTGCGCAAGACCTCATCGCTTCGGGCGTGCTTATCGACGAAGGCGACCTTTTCACCCTCACCGAATCCGACCTTGAGAAGTCCTCGGTGTACACCACCAAGGCCGGCACAGTGAACGCTTCCGGCAAGAAGCTGCTGGCCAATCTCGAGCAGGCCAAGGAAAAAGAGCTGTGGCGTGTCCTCGTCGCGTTGTCGATCCGCCACGTCGGTCCGACAGCTGCCCGGGCGCTCGCATCGCGCTACGGAAGCATGGGAAAGCTTCTCGACGCTTCCGTCGACGACCTCGCCGACACCGACGGCGTGGGCGGAATCATCGCCGAGTCCTTCAAGGAGTGGTTCGAGGTCGAGTGGCACCGCGACATCGTGCGCAAGTGGGGGGCCGCCGGTGTGAACATGGAGGACGAGGCCTCCGATCTCGAGCAGACCCTCGAGGGGTTGACGGTTGTGGTGACCGGATCGCTGGAGAACTTCAGTCGCGACGGTGCGAAAGAAGCGATCCTTTCCCGCGGCGGTAAGGCGGCTGGCTCCGTGTCGAAGAAGACTGACTACGTGGTGGTCGGGGAGAACGCGGGGTCCAAGGAGACGAAGGCGCGGGATCTGGGCATCACGATTCTTGACGAGGCCCAGTTTGAGCAGCTCCTCGCTTCTGGCAGCGTTGAATAACTCTTGTGTGACTGTTGTTAACCTGTGTGGTTAGTGGTAGCTTCATGAACGTTTCAAGTACTACATCTCGTTGTAAGGAATCGTTGTGAAGAACAAACTCGTTGCCGCCACTGTCGCTTGCACTCTGTGCTTGGGGAGCGTTGCAAACGTTGCTGCTGCTCCAGAGAGTCACGCCGACTCTCGCCGCATTGGTGTCATCATTGGCATCACGGCCGGAACCCTGGCTATTGCAGGATCCAGCTTCGCCGCTGGCGCCGCTCTGAGCTCCCAGGGTGGCTTCCAGCCGCTCCAGTTCCCGCAGCCGGAGCCATTCGTGCCTCCGCAGCTCCCGCCGCTCGAGCCAGTTCCAGCGCCTGCCCCCGCCGCAGCGCCTGCACCTGTTCCGGAGGGAGCTCCAGCGCCCGCGCCTGCTCCCGAACAGGCGGCAGCACCTGCGGATGCGCCTCAGCCGGCACAGCCTGTCCAGCAGCCCGCAGAGGCGCCAGCCCCGGCGCCGGCAGCGGAGAAGCCCCGCCAGGAAATCGCATCTGTGAAGTCTGGTGCAACGCAACTCGCACCGGGCGTCGCTCGCTTCATCTAAAGCAGTACCCCTAAGGGGGATCGGGGCGGGTGCTCCGGCAGGGCTCGTCCGCCCTGTTTGATCGCTGTCTCCCACTAATCCAAGCGCGCTGCGGCGCGCTTTTTGCATTTCTGTTGATGGCGTCACGGAGATTCTGTATTTTTAGAGTCGTGGAACAGCATAATTCTGCTCAAGATGAAATTGATTCGATGAGTCTGGAACGTCTTGAACTCCGGGAGCGTTTGGAGGCCCTCGAAGCGCGCGTCGCCGCGCTCGAATCAGCGGCTCCCCGTGACACATCCACCAGAGATTTCTGGGTCGTGGACGGCATCGAGACCGCACACCAGGCGCGGTCCAACACGGATGCCGGGGAGCCCAGAGGCACCTGCCTCGGATCCGTCGTCTTTGCGGGTTCTGTATCTGTTGGGGGCCGCAAGTACTCCTACCAGTGGGAACGCAGTGCCGAGTACCTCACCAGTCACGCCTGGGACGAGTACGTCGAACGCATTGCGGCGATCACGCATCCCGTCCGCGGGGCGATTCTCCGTCGTCTGTTATCCGCCCCTGCGACGGTCGCCGAGTTGGTGGAGGAATCTGTCGTCAGTTCCACAGGCACCGGCTACCACCACGTCGGCGCACTTCAGGACACCGGTTGGATTGTGAAACTTGACGGCCGTTACGAAGTTCGTCCCTCCCGAGTCGTTCCCCTTTTGACCATCATTGCCTCTGGGGAGGACCACTAATGCGACAGATAGATACCTCCCGGATTCTCGTTGGTGCGGTCGCCGCGCTGGTAACCCTGGCAGTTCTGATAGTTTTCGGACCTCGTTATATCGTGTCGGCGACTGAGCAGACCGGCGAGGACGAGATCGTCTCGCTTCTTCAGGCCCACGCGCCCAGCGGTGCCAACGAGCTTGCCGCGTTCATTTATGAAGATGGCGACGTCCGCTACGGCGGGCTGGGTGCAGATGAGCACACTGAATTCGAGATTGGCTCTCTGACTAAGACATTCAACGGCGAGCTCGTGCGACAGCAAATCGATGACGGCTCCCTGCGACTCGACACACAGGTACAGGACATTATCGATGTCGCTGGGACTCCCGTTGCCGACGTCACCATCGAGGAGCTCCTCAATCACACGTCTGGTCTGTCCCGGCTTGAGAGCCTCGGATTCACGCAGATGGTGGCGACGAGCTTGCGTGACGGAGGCAATCCCTACCGGGATGCAACGCCAGAAGATATTCTTGACGCCGCTAAAGACGCGGAGCTGGAAGATCGCGGCGAGAGGAATTACTCAAACTTCGGCGCCGCACTGCTAGGCCAACTCCTCGCAAAGAACGCGGGCACGTCTTACGAGGATCTGCTGCGCACCCGTATTTTCGAACCCGCTGGAATGGATTCGACTTTCCTTGCCCTGTCCGGCACCGTTGAGGGCCACCCGCAGGGCGTCACTTTAGCTGGCCGTACTGCGCAGCGGTGGGACATGAATGGTTGGGCTCCAGCCGGTGCGATCCGCTCCACCGCCCACGACATGGGCAAATATGTCGACTGGGTTGCCGGTCACGGCGGCCCCGAACTCGGCTGGGCTGACCTCGAAGAAGAGGACGCGACCTACATCTTTCATAACGGTGGAACCGGCGGGTACAGCACCATGCTCGTCTGGGATCCCGATTCGCCTACGCCCCGCGCCGCATTCGTCGCTAATTCAAGCGCAGCCAGCGTTGATGATCTTGGCGTCGAACTTCTCAAGGGAGCCTAACCATGATCAACCTCATTCTTCTCATTGTCTTCCTGGCACTCGACACGCTCACCGTGAGGCGGCGGAGATCACCGTCGGAAGGTCTGGTTAGTGTTCTCTTCTCCGTCCCCGTCATCGTGTTCTTAGCGCGCGGGGTGAACTGGAATGGCGATGTCCCGTTTTTCGTGTGGTGGCTGCTCGCAGCCTGGTCAGCTGTCCTCGTTGGCATACAAGCTTCGCGATGGGGTAAGGCGGGCGTCTGCCTTAAGTAGACGTAGCTTGCGCTAGCGGACGAGTGCCCCCACAATCGCCCCGAGGTCCCCAATGTGTGTCACCTCGGAGGCGAGGAAGTCCGGCCCGCCAGTGCGGCCGATGACAAGGAAAAGGCCCGACGATGCCAGCGGTGTGATTGCCAAGGTGGAGTCCAGCAGCCACCAGGATTCGGGTACCCACGTGTCAATGTCGTCGCGGAGGATGCGGGCCTCGGGTGCGTCGATAAGCGCGGGCACAGAGCCGTCGTCCGCGGGAGCCGCCTGCGAGCCCGCAACGCGCTCAATCCCGTCCTCGGTCTCGCGCAGCACGACGGCCCACGAAGACGTCAACGCCTGCGGTATGACGGACACGAGTTCCTCCATGGCTTGCGGGAGGTTGTGGACTTGTCCTGCGACGCGCGCGAGCATTTCCACCTGACCGCGGCGATCGACGCGTCCAGTGAATGGGCGAATGGAATCGACCTCAACGCCGTCGAGAGCAGCTGCGGCAGTGATGATCGAGTCGACCATGCCGCCGGTGGGAAGATCTACGACGATATCGTCGGTGACCACCGGCTGGCCGTCCACGTAGGTGGATTCCACGATATCCACGGATTTGATGTTCGCATCGGCCATGCCGAAAGCCTCCGCCAGCTCACCAAGGCTGCCAGGGGTATCGGGGAGGACGACGCGGATTAGGTAGGACATGGCCTCATTTATATCAACTCGCAGAATCGTGGGCGGGCGTACGATCGAGATTGAGACACCCCCAACCGCATGAGAGGTACAAGATGCAGCCCCACGAACTGCACGAATCGACGCTTGCAGGAACCGAACCCCGACAATATGCAGACGCCCTCCACAGTGCTGGGAACAAATTGGCGAAGGACGGCGATGAGGTCGTTGTCGCCGGCCACGACCTCGCCCGCGAAGTCGCTGAGAATCCCGAACATTACTCATCCGCAGTGTCGCGCTTCATGCAGCTGCCCAACGGGCTCGACGGCGAGCAGCACGCTAAAGTCCGCGCAATGATCGAGCGCTACCTGGATGCCCCTGCAGTCGAAGGGCTCGAACCCGTTCTGCGGGAGATCGCACGCGAGATCATCAATGATGCGCTCGCGCACGGCACTGCAGATGCGGTAGGAGACCTGGGCACGCAGTACGCAGTGCGCGCGATGACGGCCTGGCTTGGATGGCCTTCTGCAGTCAACGACGAGCTCGTCGTATGGGTGGCAGATAACAACGCTGCCACCCGCTCCGGGCAACTCGAGCGCACGGCCGAAGTCGCACGGCGTTTCGATGACATTATTCGTTCCGTCGTCGAACCGTTGCGAGAGAATCCCGATGATTCTGTGACCTCACGCCTTGTTCACGACGAGAGTTTGGGGCGCCCGCTGGAGTTCGAGGAGGTCGTCTCCGTGCTCCGCAACTGGACGGCTGGCGATCTGAGCTCTATGGCCTACTGCATAGGGGTTATCGTGGAGGCCCTCCTCGCCCGCCCAAAGTTGCAGGAGCGTCTGCGTCAGGGTGTTTCTCGCGTCGAGTTCACCGCGATGGTCGATGAGATGCTTCGCGCAGACTCCCC
Source organism: Corynebacterium sp. CCUG 65737 (assembly GCF_024454115.1). NCBI lineage: Bacteria > Bacillati > Actinomycetota > Actinomycetes > Mycobacteriales > Corynebacteriaceae > Corynebacterium > Corynebacterium sp. CCUG 65737. The sequence goes on along the minus strand of NZ_JAGPZB010000007.1, from coordinate 98,032 downwards.
GTTTGTGAGCAACCGCCGCGTCACCACGTGCCCGGTCTCCCTTGGCGGGGTCGATCTTCCTGAGGGGCAGCGCGTGCGCATTCACTGGACTGCGGCGAACCGCGACCCCGAGACTTTCTCTGACGTTGACGGCTTCGACCCCGAGGCAAACGCGGGGGAGAATCTGGTGTGGGGTGCTGGACCGCACGCCTGCCCCGGCAAGGAGCTTTCGGTGGTGGAGCTACAGGCGTTGATTGAGGAGCTGTGCGCCACGGCGGAGCTTTCGCCAGCAGGCGAGGGGGAGCGGGAGGTTCACCCGGTGGGCGGATGGGCATCGCTTCAGGTGCGGCTTACCGCTCGCGGATGAAGAATCCAGCTTGACGTAAGATAAGGCGCGTTAACCACAACCCGAAGATTGAAGAAGGTGGGACAACGTGGCTGAAGCTTCAGGAATTTCCCGCGATGAGGTCGCAGTCATTGCGCGTCTGGCGCGCATCGCCGTGAGCGACGAAGAGCTGGATCAGCTCGCTGGTCAGCTGGACACCATTGTGGAAGCTGTGTCAGCAGTGCAGGCCGTGGACACCGAGGGCGTGGAGCCGATGAGCCACCCGCACTCCATCGACGCGGGCATGCGCCCCGATGTTGTGCGCCCCACCCTGACTCAGGAGCAGGCGCTCGACCAGGCACCAGAGGTCGAAGAAGACCGCTTCATGGTTCCGCAGATTCTGGGGGAGGAGTAGACGATGGCGAACTGGACCGAACTGCCCGCACACGAACTGGCAGAAAAGATTCAGGCGGGTGAGGTGACCTCCCGCGAAGTCACACAGGCGTTCCTCAACAAAATCGCTGAGACCGACGGTGAGATTGGTGCTTTCCTGCACGTCGGTGCGGAAGAAGCGCTGCAGGTCGCGGAAGAGGTCGACGCGCAGGTCGCCGCCGGCGAGAAACCAGCCTCCCCGCTGGCTGGCGTGCCGCTGGCGCTGAAGGACCTGTTTGTCACCACCGATGCACCGACCACTGCCGCCTCCAAGATGCTCGAGGGCTACATGAGCCCGTACGACGCCACGATCGTGACGAAGATCCGCGAGGCAAAGATCCCGATCCTGGGCAAGACGAACCTCGACGAGTTCGCCATGGGGTCTTCGACCGAGAACTCCGCGTACAAGATCACCCGCAACCCGCACGATTTGGAGCGTACTCCGGGCGGTTCCGGTGGTGGCACGGCTGCGGCTCTGGCCGCCAACCAGGCTCCGCTGGGCATCGGCACCGACACCGGCGGCTCGATCCGCCAGCCGGCATCGCTGACCGGCACAGTGGGCGTGAAGCCTACCTACGGTGCTGTGTCCCGTTACGGCATGATTGCTAACGCTTCCTCCCTGGACCAGTGCGGCCCATGCGCCAACTCTGTTCTCGATGCCGCGCTGCTGCACGAGGTCATTGCTGGCCACGACGAGTATGACGCGACCAGCGTGGACAAGGACGTGGCCTCCGTGGTCGAGGCTGCCCGTGAGGGCGCATCCGGCGACCTGTCTGGTGTCAAGGTTGGCCGTGTCAAGCAATTCGGCGGCGAGGGGACTCAGACTGGTGTCGTCGAGGCTATTGACGCTGCGTTCGCTCAACTGGAGAAGCAGGGCGCGGAGATCATTGAGGTTGATTGCCCGAACTTCGAGCACGTCATGGGCGCGTACTACATCATCCAGACCTCCGAAGTTTCGTCGAACCTGGCCCGTTTCGACGGCATGCGGTACGGCCAGCGCAGGGGAGAAGGCTCTGCAGAGGAAGTCATGGCGCGCACCCGCGGCGAGGGCTTCGGTGACGAGGTCAAACGCCGCGTCATCCTGGGCACCTACGCACTTTCTGTCGGCTACTACGATGCCTACTACCTGCAGGCCCAGCGCATTCGCACGCTTGTTGCGCAGGATTTCCAGAAGGCCTTCGAACAGGTCGACGTGATTGCCGGCCCGGCCACCCCGACGACAGCTTTCAAGCTCGGTGACAAAGTGGATGACCCGCTGGCGATGTACAACTTCGACCTGTTCACTTTGCCGCTCAACCTCGCGGGCCTGCCCGGCATGAGCGTGCCTGCCGGCACCGCCTCCGACACCGGCCTGCCGGTGGGCCTCCAGCTCATTGCGCCGGCCTTCGCCGATGAGCGCCTCTACCGCGTCGGCGCCGCTTTTGAGGCCGGCAGGGCGTAGGTTTCTTGCACGGTTCGCGGCCCTGGTTCGCGCTGTCGGCGCTGACGATCGGGTACTTCCTGATCATGTTCGATCAGGGCCTCATGCCGGTGATCACACCGCACCTTCCGGCTGAAGTGTCCGGCGCGGTGTGGCTCACCAGCATCTACCTGTTGTGCACGGTCGTGCCGATGCCGGTGACTGGCAGGCTGGGGGATAAGTACGGCCAGCGCACTGTCTACCTCGCCGGGTTGGGCACGTTCGCGGCCAGTCTGGTGCTCGCAGCGGTGTCATGGTCGTGGCCGGTCATTGTGATCGCCCGTGCGCTGCAAGGCCTTGGTTCCGCGATCTTCCTGCCACAGGCATTCGGCTTGATCAATCGCATTTTCCCTTCCGACGGTAGGGGCAAGGCGTTCGGGTTTTGGGGCGTTGTCGGCTCGGTCGGATCGCTGCTTGGCCCTATTGTTGGCGGAGTTTTCGTAGGCAGTTTCGGTTGGCGCTCAACCTTCATCCTGCAGGCCGGCATTGCCGGGGTTGGCCTCGTCCTAGCCGCCTTCTGGCTTCCGCGTCTCGCTCCAACTTCCGTACTCATTCCCGTCGGTGCCGCGGCGATGTCCTTTGTCGGCCTTGGCGCGTTGGTGTACGGCATCCAGTTCGGTTCGTGGATCCCGCTGGTCGGCGGTGCGATCGTGGTGCTTTTGCTGGTGCGAACATCGTCATTTGTTCCCCGTGAGCTCTACCGCGACCGCAACTTCGTCCTGGGCACCTCTGCCATTGTCGCCATGGGTTTCGCGGTCGCGGCGATGTTCATCCCGGTCATGTACTGGCTGCAAACCGTCGCAGGTGTCAGTGCACAGACCGCCGGCCTACTCACGGCCCCGATGTCGGTGGTGGCCATGCTGCTCACCCCGTGGGCCGGAGCGCTGTCAGACAAAATCAGCGCCAGACTTTTGTGCACTGCGGGCTTTGCGACGATGGTGGCCGCTCTCATCATCGCCTGGTCCATCACAGTTTCTGCTGCCGACTACCGTTGGTTCGCGCTTGTGACCGCGCTGTTGGGACTTGGCAGCGCCTTCGTCTGGGCGCCCAATGCCACCACGACGATGCGCAATGTGCCGGATTACGCCGCCGGGGCGGCCAGCGGGGTGTACAACACGCTGCGCCAGATCGGCAGCGTCGTCGGCGTGGCGTTGACCGGCGCAGTCCTTGCCTCCGGCCAGGTCGCTTCTACCGCTGGACCTGCGATCTTGCTGTCGGCGATCGTGCTGGCCATCGGGGCGGCCGCGTCGGTCTTTCTTCGTACGGACATCCCCGCGCAATCGCGCTAGTGTGGAGCGCATGCGCCTAGCCACTCTCACCTCCGGCGGCGACTGCCCCGGCCTCAATGCTGTCATCCGTGCCATCGTCCGTACCGCCAGCTCAGAATTCGGGTCCACGGTCGTCGGTTACCAGGACGGCTGGGTGGGTCTCATGGACGACCTGCGCACGGACTTGTACGACGACGCGTTCATCGACTCTATCCTGCTGCGCGGCGGCACGATCCTGGGCACCGGCCGCCTCCACCCGGACAAGTTCAAGGCGGGTATCGATCAGATCAAGGCGAACCTCGACGACGCGGGCATCGACGCGCTGATCCCGATCGGCGGCGAAGGCACGCTCAAGGGTGCCAAGTGGCTCTCCGACAACGGCATTCCGGTGGTGGGCGTGCCGAAGACGATCGATAACGACGTCAACGCCACCGACTACACCTTCGGCTTCGACACCGCGGTGTCGGTGGCCACGGACGCGATCGACCGTCTGCACACCACGGCGGAATCGCACAACCGCATCCTCATCGTCGAGGTGATGGGCCGCCACGTCGGCTGGATCGCCCTGCACGCGGGTATGGCCGGCGGCGCGCACTACACGGTGATTCCTGAGGACCCCTTCGATATCGAGGACATCTGCAAGGCGATGGAGCGCCGCTTCCAGATGGGGGAGAAATACGGCATCATCGTCGTCGCCGAGGGCGCCGTGCCGAAGGAAGGCACGATGGACGCGGGACTTGGCGAAGAAGACGAATTCGGCCACAAGACATTCACTGGCATGGGCCAGATCATCGGCGACGAGATCCACCGCCGCCTGGGCTACGACGTGCGCACGACGGTGCTCGGCCACACGCAGCGCGGCGGCACGCCGACGGCCTACGACCGGGTGCTGGCGACACGTTACGGCGTGCACGCCGCGCGCGCGGCGCACGAGGGCAATTTCGGCACGACGGTCGCGCTGCGCGGCGAGGACATCACGCTCGTCCCGCTCGGCGATGCGGTGGAGAACCTCAAGCGCGTGCCGGAGCGCCGTATCCGCACGGCGCGGTCCATGTTCGGATAGCCGTCAGTTAGAATCACCGCGTGCGAACTCTCGTCACCGGCGGTGCCGGCTTCATTGGATCTCATCTCGTCGATCAGCTCGTCATGGCAGGCCACGAGGTCGCCGTGCTGGACAATTTGAGCAGCGGTCGGCTCGAAAACATCAGCCACCAGACTGCAGTCGAGCTCGTCGAGGGGGACGTGGGGGATAAGGGGCTAGCAGATGTCGTCGATAAGCTTGCTCCTGAAGTGATCTTCCACCTCGCCGCGCAGATCGACGTGCGCAAATCCGTCGAAGACCCGATCCTCGATGCGCAGGCGAATATTCTGGGCACGATCAATGTCGCGGAAGCCGCGCGGAAGGCTGGCGTGCGCAAGATCGTGCACACCTCGTCGGGCGGCTCGATTTACGGCACACCCAGCGAGTTTCCCGTCGACGAGTCCTTCCCGGTCGACCCGCACTCGCCGTATGCCGCGTCGAAGCTCGCTGGTGAGCAATACCTGGGCATTTATCGCCATCTGTACGGAATGCAAGCGAGTTTCATCGCGCCGGCGAATGTGTACGGCCCGCGGCAGAACCCGCACGGCGAAGCCGGGGTCGTGGCGATTTTCTCGGAGAACCTCTTGCATGGCCGTCCGACGAAGATTTTCGGCGGCGGCACGAACACGCGCGACTATGTTTACGTGGGCGATGTCGCGCGCGCATTCGTCCTCGCGGCGGGTGAGCGCGGCGACGGGGTGCGCTTCAATATCGGCACCTCTGTGGAGACGACTGACCGCGAATTGCACACGTTGGTAGCCAAACATGCGGGCGCGCCCGATGCGCCCCAGAATTTCCCGCCGCGGCTTGGCGACGTCCCCCGCTCCGCCCTCTCCGCCGCCCGCGCGAAGGAGATACTCGGGTGGGAGCCCACCGTCAGCCTCGACGAAGGCGTGGCACGGACCGTCGACTATTTCCGGAGGACGCAGTGAATTTTTGCGACAACCCCACCCTGAGCAACCAGTGGGTCACTCTCGAACCGTTGAGCCTCGATCATGCGGCGGCTCTGGCGTTAGCCGTCGGGGACTTGTGTGACCTGTGGTACCAGGACCACATTCCCACGCCTGGCGGCGTGCCGGAATACATCGAGAAGAACCTCGCCGATCAGGAGCGCGGCGAGCGCGCCCCGTGGGCGATCGTCGACTCGGCCGGCAACGCCATCGGCGTGACCACGTTCCTGCACCCGGATCCCGTGAACCGAAGCATCGAGATCGGGTCGACGTGGATCACTAAAGACGCTCAGGGTGCGCCGTTCAATAAAGCGGCGAAGCTCCTCATGCTGCAGCGCGCGTTCGAGGACCTGGGGTGCCTGCGCGTGGAGATCCGCACGCACTTCATGAACCGGCAGTCGCGCGCCGCGATCGAGAGCCTCGGTGCCAAGCTCGACGGGGTACTACGTCGCCACAAGATCCTCAAAAGCGGCCTCGTGCGCGACACGTGCGTCTACTCCATCTTGGACACCGAGTGGCCCGAGGTTAAGACCGCGCTTCAGGCGCGGCTGCGCGCTTAAGACCGCTGCCTGGCTTCTCGGGCTGAAACTTCCTCAACAGTCGCTGCGGAAGCTCCATGCGAGGCGGATTCAGTCCCCTCAGTCGTCTCCGCGATGTCTCGGCGGCCGATCTTGCGGGTGTGTAGGTAGAGCCAGATTCCGCCGATCCAGGTGAACGCAATGACCGCGATCAACGCCACCAGCGGGACGATCTCGCCGGGTAGCTCGGTTGAGGCGTTGAAGATCGAGTGAATGGCGAATCCGAGGAAGTACCAGATGACCAGTTGGCCGATGCGCCAGCCGAGAGATTTGTCCGTGCGGCACAAGAAGACGCCGAGGCCCCATGCCGAGAGACCGAGGTAGAGCGAGTGGCCCCATGGTCCAGGGACGGTCCGGGCGGCATACCCCATGAGCGAGCCCTCGACATCGGAGTTGAGGTTGTCGAGCGCCGCTTTCAAGATGTAGGTGGCGTTCTCCAGCGCCGCGAAGCCGAAACCGACGGCAATCGCGATGGTCACGGCCTCAATGGGGCGGCGGATGCGGAAGATCATGGTGCTCAGGATGAACACCGTGGCGAATTTGAATAACTCCTCGGCTGTGGGGCTCAGCAGAGCGAATCCCAAACTGCCCAAGCCCAGCCAATCCTTGAAGGCGATGATGGATTCATTCGTGGTCACTGAAGGGGCGCACAGAGCCATACCTGAGACGAACCCCGCGAAGATGAAGGCGGGAGAGGAATGAACAGGGCGACCCGGGTGGTTGCGCAGCAGAAGCCACGCCAGCAGTAACCACAGCGCCGCGAGCAATGCGCTCATTGCCGCGATCGTTGCGTTGAAGGGGAGCTGGCTGAAGTAGATAACCGACCAGACAGCGGAGGCGAGGAGGATCAGGATTCCTGCGATGCGGAGGATGAGGTTCATTTTGTCGGTCACTAGTCGCCCTCCGTTTCCTCGGAATCGTCAGCGGAACTATCAGTGTTCACGTCAGCGGAGTCGATCAAACGTTGGGCGAGCTCTTCTGCGTCGTCCCCGCCGAAAGAGAAGTAGCGGGTGGTCTGCCCGTCGGCAATGGAGACGGCCACGAGATGGCGTTCGGCGTCTGCCTCGGTGCGCTTCACATGCACGCCTTCACGCGGGGACCCGACGTTGCCGGTTTCCACGTTCCGGTCGAGTGTCACTCTGCGGTAGAAGCGGGCGAGGGCTTTCTCTGCGTTGTTGGGTGCCGGTTCGGAGCGGCCAAGAATGCGCGTCGAATCGCAATCCCACGCCTTCGTGCTTTCCGCGAAGCCCGCCGGGTTGCTGCACACAAGCTGCCCGCCGTTCTCGTCGGGCACGCCAATGCTGCCCAACTCCACAGGGTTGTCGGGCACCTGGGACTCTTCGGGTGTCGTGGTGGCGTCGACAACGCGCGGAAAGGCCAGCGCGGCGGCGACGAGGAATAAAAGAATAAGCCCGAGCACGATCGGTGCCCGGGAGGATTTCAAATCATTCATAACGCCGATCATGATACATAACGGCGGCTATCACTGCTATACGGCGTCCAGTCCGATGTCGAGGATGGCAACCGAGTGCGTGAGCGCGCCGACCGCGAGAAAATCCACGCCGGTCTCCGCGTAGGCGCGGGCTCGGTCGAGCGTCAATCCGCCCGAGGATTCCAGCTTCGTCCCGGGGGACAGGGCATCGCGCTTATCGACGGCTTCCCGTGTCGCCTCCACGCCGAAATTATCCAGCATGACCAGATCTGGTGTGAATGCCAGGACTGCTTCAAGCTGGCCGAGGTCGTCGACTTCAACTTCGCGGGGCAGGTCCGGGAAGGCGGCGGTGGTGCGCCGGTACGCTTCTGCCACGGTTCCGACGCTGGCAACGTGATTGTCCTTGATGAGAACGGCGTCGCCCAGGCTCATTCGGTGGTTGACTCCGCCGCCGCACCGCACCGCGTATTTAGCTAGGTCGCGGTATCCGGGCAAGGTCTTGCGGGAATCGCGGACTCTGGTGCCGGTTCCTGCGAGCTGTCGGGTCCACTCGTGCGTGCGGGTAGCGATGCCGCTGGCGTAGGTGAGCAGATTCAGTGCCGTGCGTTCAGCAGAGAGGATCGACCGCGCGGGGCCGGAGACTGTCGCGAGACGGTCGCCTGGCGCGACTAGGTCGCCGTCGGCCGCGTGGACCGCCACGTCGATGTCTGGGCTGACTTCGTGCATGGTCCACGCGACGGTGTCCAGGCCCGCGACCACGCCGGGTGTGCGTGGGACGACGATGGCGGTGAGGTGGGCGTCGGCGTCGACAGTCGCCTCGGTCGTGGCGTCGGGGCCGTGCGTGAAATCTTCCTCGAGGCCGAGGCGGATGAGGCGCAGCGCGGCGTCTTTATTCAGTGGTGCACTCATCCGCGGGTCACTCTCCGCTGCCCGGGTTGCCGATGGCGATCATGCGCTCCAGCGACTGGCGCGCCTTCGCGGCGGTCTCCTCGGGCACAGTGACTTCGTCGCGCATGTCCCGAAGGCTGGCCACGAGTTTCTCCGGGGTGATCATTTTCATGTATTTGCAGGAGGCCTGGGGGTTGACGGGCTGGAAGTCCGCCAGCGGGGATTTCTTCTGCAGTTGGTGGAGCATGCCCACCTCGGTAGCCACGAGGACTGTGCCTTCAGTGTCCCGGTCCGCCTGGTCCAGCATGCCGCCGGTGGAGAGCATGTGCACGCGCTCCGGGGCGATGACGCCCTCGCTGGCGAGATAGATCGCTGAATTCGCGCAACCGCACTCCGGGTGGATGTACAGGGGAGCATCCGGGTGCGCGGCTGCCTGGTCGGCGAGCTCCTTGCCGTTGATGCCGGCGTGCACGTGGCATTCGCCGGCCCAGATGCGGATATTCTCGCGGCCGGTTTGCCGTTTGACGTGCGCGCCGAGGAATTGATCCGGACAGAAGAGGATCTCTGCGTCGGGGTCGATGGAATTGACCACGTCGACGGCATTGGAGGACGTGCAGCACACATCGGTGAGGGCCTTCACATCCGCTGTGGTGTTGACGTAGCTGACCACCACGGCGCCCGGGTGCTCGGCCTTCCACTCGCGCAGCTGCTCGGCGGTGATCGAATCGGCGAGGGAACAACCGGCGGCTTCGTCCGGGATGAGCACGGTCTTGTCGGGGCTGAGGATCTTCGCGCTTTCCGCCATGAAGTGCACGCCGCAGAAGACGATGACATCGGCGTCCGTGTCGGCCGCAATCCGGGACAGCGCTAGGGAATCGCCGGTGAAATCCGCGATGTCCTGGATCTCCGGGATCTGGTAGTTATGCGCCAGAATAACGGCGTTTCGTTCCTTCTTGAGTTTTTGCACTTCATCGGTCCACATATGTTCAATGTAGCGCTCATGGCCGCAGTGAAATAACGGAATGCCGCACTAAGGTCGGAAAACATGCATGACCGGATTCCCAATCCTTGCCGTCTGCTCATCGTGGGCATCAATCCCGGAACGCTGTCCGAGGAAGTGGACGCGCCGTTCGCACACCCGGGCAACCGCTTCTGGCCTGCGCTCGACAAAGCGGGCATCACCCCGTACCGGGTGTACGCCAGCGAGGGGTTGTCGGAACAGGACGCAAAGATGCTCGCAGAGCGGGGGATCGGCTTCACCAACCTCGTTGCCCGTATGACACCGAAAGCGTCCGACCTGGCCACAGAAGAGTTGGTGGAGGGAGGGGAGAGGCTTGAGGCTGTCGTCGATAAGCATCGCCCTGGCGCCGTGATGTTCGCGGGCATCGGTGCGTACCGCGGCGCATTCGGGAGGAGGAAAGCGCAGCGCGGGTTGCAAAGCGGGATGATCGCGGGCGTGCCCGTGTGGGTGGTGGGGAATCCGAGCGGGCTGAACGCGCATGAGACCGTCGAATCGCTTGCGGCGAGCTACCGCGAGGTGTGGGAGGCAACGGCTTGACCCCCTGTTGCAGGAATCCCGCTATATGGACGCTATAGTCCACAGTATGGAATCTATGAATCTTGCCCAGAGCCGGCGCGCGGAAGAGCGCTCGGCGTTCGTCGCCACCCTCGGCTTCCCGTTGCTGGTGATCGCCGGCGGCGTGATCGGCTTCGCCGCGCCCGGGGTCGTTGAACCGATTTCCGGGTGGACGACGTGGCTGCTCGGCGTGGTCATGTTCGGCATGGGTCTGACGCTGACGGGCAACGACTTCGTGTTCGTGGCCAAGAAGCCTCTGCCGGTCGTGATCGGCGTGGTGGCGCAGTTCGTGATCATGCCGCTTGCTGCTGTCGCGCTGACGTGGGCGCTGCGCCTGCCGCCGGAGATCGCCGCGGGCGTGATCTTGGTCGGCTGCGCGCCGGGCGGAACCTCGTCGAATGTGGTCTCCTACCTGGCGCGCGGCGATGTCGCGTTGTCGGTGACCATGACATCGGTGTCGACGCTGCTCGCGCCGATCTTCACGCCGCTGCTCACCCTGTGGTTGGCGGGCGAGCACATGGATGTCAGCGCTGGGCCGATGGCGTGGTCGATCGTGAAGATGGTCATCCTGCCGGTCGGTCTCGGCCTGCTCGTCCGTTTGCTGGCACCGCGATTTGTCGCGGCGGTCTTGCCGGCGCTGCCGTGGGTCTCCGTGTTGGCGATCGCGGCGATCGTGGCCATCGTCGTGGCGGGCTCCCGCGACAAGCTCGCGCAGGCGGGGCTCATCGTGCTTCTCGCCGTCGTGCTGCACAACGGTCTCGGCTACATCCTCGGCTATGTCACCGGCAAGGTGACGGGCCAGCCGGAGGCATCCTCGCGCACGATGGCCGTGGAGGTCGGCATGCAGAATTCGGGTATGGCGGCCACCCTCGCCGCGGCGTATCTCAGCCCGCTGGCCGCGCTGCCGGGCGCGGTGTTCTCCGTGTGGCACAACATTTCCGGCGCGATCCTGGCGCTGCTTTTCCGCGCAAAGGACAAAAAGGAGCAGTCCGGGCAGCCAGACAAGGCGCAGGTGGAAGCGTAAGAGGAGCTATCGTCTCGGCGAAGGGCTAAGGGCACTACACTTGGCAACCATGACTGCGTACGACCTGATGGATTACAGCGACGTCCTGGAAAAGTACGACCCAGTGATGGGTCTCGAGGTGCACGTGGAGCTGTCCACGGAGACCAAGATGTTCTCCACCTCCTCGGCCCACTTCGGTGCGGAGCCGAATACCAATATCGACCCGGTGTCGCTCGGTCTGCCGGGCGCTCTGCCGGTGGTCAACGCCAAGGGCGTGGAATGGGCCATCAAGATCGGTCTGGCGCTCAATTGCAAGATCGCCGAGTCGTCCCGCTTCGCGCGCAAGAATTACTTCTACCCGGACCAGCCGAAGAACTACCAGATCTCGCAGTACGACGAACCGATCGCGTACGACGGCTACCTCGACGTCGTGCTCGACGACGGCACCGAGTGGCGCGTCGAGATCGAGCGCGCTCACATGGAGGAGGACACCGGCAAGCTGACCCACCTGGGTTCCGCGTCGGGCCGCATCTCCGGCGCGACGGCGTCTTTGGTGGACTGCAACCGCGCGGGCATCCCGCTGATCGAGATCGTGACCAAGCCGATCGTCGGCGCCGGGGAGCGCGCTCCAGAGGTCGCCCGTGCGTACGTCGGTGCGCTGCGCGAGCTGGTCAAGGCGCTCGGCGTGTCCGACGCGCGCATGGACCAGGGCTCGATGCGCTGCGATGCGAACGTCTCCCTGCGCCCCAAGGGCCAGGAGGAATTCGGCACCCGCACCGAGACGAAGAATATTAACTCGCTCAAGTCCGTCGAGCAGGCGGTGCGCTACGAGATGCAGCGCCACGCAGGTGTGCTCGAAGCCGGCGGAGAGATTGTCCAGGAGACTCGCCACTACCAGGAGACTGACGGCTCTACCTCGAAGGGACGCCCGAAGGAGGAGGCGAGCGAGTACCGCTACTTCAACGACCCGGACTTGCCGCCGGTCATTGCGAAGCCGGAGTGGGTCGAGGAGATCCGGGCGACTCTGCCGGAGCTGCCGTGGGTCCGCCGCGCGCGCATCCAGGAGGAGTGGCAGCTGCCGGAGAAGGAATTCCGCGACCTGGTCAACGCCGGTGCCCTCGACCTCATCGTCGACACCGTCGAAGCGGGCACGACGCCGGACGAAGCCCGCGCATGGTGGGTGTCCTACATCGCCGGTAAGGCCAACGAGGCTGGCCGCGACCTGGACTCCCTCGGTGTCGAGCCCGCCGATGTGGCTCGGGTGGTCGAACTGGTCAAGGAAGGCAAGCTGACCACCAAGCTGGCTCGCCAGGCAATTGACGGTGTCATTGAGGGTGAAGGCCGCGTGGACGAAGTCGTCGATAAGCGCGGGCTCGAGGTCGTGCGTGACGACGGGGCGATCGAAGCCGCAGTCGACGAAGCTCTCGCAGCGAACCCGGACATCGTGGAAAAGTACAAGGCCGGCAACACGAAGGTCACCGGCGCCATTGTGGGTGCGGTCATGAAGGCCACCCAGGGCAAAGCAGACCCCAAGTCAATCAACGAGATCATTGCGAAGAAGCTCGCGTAGCCGTGGAACGCTACCAGCGTCCGTACATCGGGCCTGTCGAGATTCGCGATGAGTCAGGGCGCGTAATTCCCTACGGACGTAGGTGGGAGGGTTCGCCGCCGGATGAATCCTACGAGCTGCTGACGCATCCGGAACGGTTCGCTCCGCTGCACCCTGTCGCTGACGCTCTGGTGGATTACCTCATCGCTCAATACAACGTGGCGGTAGATCACTACCCCCTGCTGGATTCTCTTCATCAACAGCCAGCTCCCACCGTGGTGCGTGCCGTGCGTTTGACACCGTTGGCACCGCAGACCGCGCCGTTGACTTTCGTCTATTCCGGTCTACCGGGCATTCATCTTCACGCCGGCGCGGTTTCCTGCTGGCCTTTCCCGTCCTGCGGTTGCGACGCCTGCGACGAGGTGTGGGACGAGGCAGCTGATCAGCTCGAGGAGATCGTACGAGACGTGGTCAGCGGGCGCTTTGCCGAGCGTTTACGACACCAGGGATCGTCATGGTGGATGGAAAGCACTAACGTCTTTTCTGACGGCGACAGCTGGGCAAGCACCCAGGTCAACCGCGAGACGCTCGCAGATGTGCAGCGCCGTATGGCAGGTGTGCCCGAGAAGTGGCGCCCCTGGCCGCGGCTGTAACTTCGGTGGCACCCAGGGTAAGGCCGACTAAACGTCGACCTCCTACCTCGTGTCGGGTTTGACCGCGGGGAACTCGCCGGTCTTGTACATCTCTTCGTAGGACTTCCAGTGAATTTCATCGCCCGGGGTCTCGGGCGCGCCGTCGTAGGCATCCGATTCCGGGTCGAGAGCGGGGACGTCGGCTAGTGCGAAGTCGCTGGAGTCATCCGCGTCGAGATCAGCTGCGACCTCTTCCTGCACGGACTGCCACAATTCTTGGTCGCCGACATGGGAGTCGGATGCCAGTTCTTCGACCTCGGCCCGTTCCTCGTGCGTGAGGTCGTCCGAGTCCGGGTCGAGCTGTGTTTCCGCTAGCTCGGCGAGGCGCTCGCGGCGCCCAGCCTCATCCTTAATGTTCTGGCGGTCGCGGAACCACGCCACACCCATGATGATCGCCAGGATGAGACCGAGGTACCCCAGGACTGGGTAGACCCATCCGACCAGGTCCGCGAAGCCGATGAAGGACAGGGCGAAACCGATGAGCACGACGATGAAGTAGTAGGGGCGGAACTTCGCCGGTTTGTCGTGGCTGAGGCGACGGCCGAGCGCGTAGAAAAGACCGACGGCAGTGTTGTAAATCATCAGGTAGATGACCACGGAGACCACGGTGCCAACAGTTGGGTGCATGGAGTCGAAGACCTTTAGCAGCGGCAGGTCCGCATCCATGACGTGCTCCATGTTGAAGAAGAGCACGAACACCAAGATCATCAGCAACACAGCGAACATGATTCCGCCGAGCAGGCCGCCCTTGCCGGCCTGCGCCGGGTTGAGGTGGGAACCGGCGAACACCAGCATCATGGAGGCGTCCATGATGAGCACCAGCGTGGCGTAGTTGAGTGCGGTGACAAGCCAGTTACCGAAGGTTCCCGAAGCGTGCTGGTTCTGCTGCGCGAGCTCGTTGATGCTGCTGAGGTTGTCCGGCATGTTCATCACGGTGATCACGAACGCGCCGAGGAGACAGATGATCAGCAGCGGGGTGATGAAGGAGATCACGTTGGTGAGCTTGTCGATGTCCAACAGGCCCGACAGCAAGAGCAAAACCACCATGATCGCGGAACCGACCCAGGTGGGGAAGCCGAACTGCTGCTCCATGTTCGAGCCGGCACCGGCCACCATGACGAAACCGATGCAGAACAAGGTGAACATTGTGGTGATGTCCATGTAGCGCGCCACCCATGGGCGCGAGACGCTGCGGAAGACCGCACTGTGGTCCTCCGCTAGGTAGTAGGACCCGAGCTGGTAGATCCAGGCACTGAAGACGGCGATGGTCACACCGGCTACGGCGGCACCCACGATGCCCCAGTAGCCGAAAGAGAGGAAGTACTGGATGACTTCTTGTCCGGAGGCGAAGCCGGCTCCGACAGTCAGACCGACAAGGGCGAGCGCCATTTTGAATGATTTCTGCATGAAAAGCCTTATTTTGAGGGAGAATTCGAGCGGTCCGAGAGTACCAGATGTCTGGCACAATTGGTGAGCATGAGTTCTTACACAGCAGACCCTGACCGCTATGCCCGCGGAGGCGAGAACTGGTTCAGGCGGTGCGGCAACTCTGGGTTGAAACTGCCGCCTGTGTCGCTGGGGTTCTGGCACAACTTCGGCGATGACAAACCGCTAGAGACGCAGCGTGCCATTATGCGCCGCGCGTTCGACCGCGGTGTGACCCACTTCGATCTGGCCAACAACTACGGTCCGCCGAACGGCTCCGCAGAGATCAACGCCGGCAGGATCCTCCGTGAGGATTTCAGCAGTCACCGCGATGAGTTGATCATCTCGTCGAAAGCTGGCTGGAACATGTGGGACGGTCCCTATGGATTCGGCGGGTCCCGCAAGTACCTCATGTCGTCGCTGGATCAGTCGCTTGAGCGTCTCGGGCTGGATTACGTGGACATCTTCTACCACCACCGCCCGGACCCGGACACGCCGCTGGAGGAGACAATGTACGCGCTGCGCGATATCGTCGCGTCTGGAAAAGCGTTGTACGTCGGCATTTCGTCCTACGGCCCTGAGCTGACAGAGGAAGCCGCTGAGTTGATGGCGGGGGAGGGGTGCCCGCTGCTTATCCATCAGCCGAGCTACAGCATCTTCAACCGCTGGGTGGAGGATGGTTTGCTCGACACGGCCGCCGAGAATGGTTTGGGCGTGATCGCGTTCTCGCCGCTGGCGCAGGGTCTACTCACCGACCGCTACCTCGACGGGATCCCGAAAGATTCCCGAGCGGCTGCGGGCAAATCCATTCGCGATGGAATGCTTTCCGAGTCCAACCTCGAGGCGGTGCGCAAGCTCAACGCTATCGCTGAGAAGCGCGGCCAGACGCTGGCACAAATGGCTATTGCTTGGGTTCTGCGCGACGAAGGCGAACGCAGCGTGACCAGTACGCTCATCGGCGCATCCAGTGTTGCGCAGCTCGACGACAACCTCGACGCGGTGAATAATCTCGCGTTCAGCGATGAGGAGCTTTCGCTTATCGACGGCATCTCCGCGACCGTCGACGGTACTTCCATCAACATCTGGGGTGGCGCTACAGCTTCGCGCACACGCGGTTAGCTTCGCGGGTTTGGGCCCAGTGCTGGCCTAGATTGAAGTGCATGACTGATTCAGGCAGCACCTCCTACCGCAAGAACCTCGAGCCCGTGAACGAGCTGGATGACTTCGGTGACGTTCCCGAGGCTCCATCTGTGTATGACCGGACGGGCAAGGCCGCGCCCACTGAGGTGTTTCCTTCGGCACCCACGCCGCAGCCGGAAACTGAAGTGGGCGAGCCAGTGGCAGCGTCTCCCGCCGTAGGCGAGTCTGTCAGTATCGGTGCCCGCGAGCCTTTGGCTCGGCCGGTCGACGTTGAAGTCAACGGCCCCGCGGCTCCGGTCGGCACGGTGCCTGCAGCTCCAGCGGTTGTAGAACCCGCGGCTGAAGCACCTGTCGGCCGCGGCACGATCGATGTCGGTGTGTTTATTCTCCGCCTCGTCCTCGGTGCACTGTTGATCATCTCGGGCGTGGAGACCTTCTTCCAGCTGGGCGGCAACCCAGGTCTGCCGGGGCTAGAGGAGCAGTTCGCCGGGTACAGCTATCCGGGCATCCTCGCCATCGCCTTGCCGACGCTGCAGTTGGCGGCGGGCGTGTTCCTGGTACTCGGTCTGCTCACCCCTGTCGCCGCGATGCTCGCCATCGCTGCCACTGGTTTTGAATCCCTCCACCTGATTACCGCTTCGGAGAACGGTGCGAACGCGTTCACCTGGAACCCTGCTGTGTGGCTAGCGATCGCCCTTCTGGGCATGGCTGCGTCCGTCCAGTTCACCGGACCGGGCCTTTTCAGCGTCGACTTCGGCCGCAGCTGGGCACGCCGCCCCATGACCAGTTCGTGGATCTGCGCCGCCTTCGGCGTCGCTGCGGCGTTCCTTATGTGGTGGTTCCTGTAGCGCTACCGCCAAGTAGGCGATGAAGACCGTCAACCCCATTAACCCGATGATGTTGGTGTTGAGCCACAGCGGCCACGCCCACACCTGCGCCTCGCTCTCGTCGATAATCGTGTAGCTCGGCGAGATCAGCGCACCTGCTGCAACCGCGAGTAGGACGCGCATGTTCTTCTCCCGGGCAGCGAAGATGAGCGGGAGGATGAGAATGACTCCCACCCAGTGGTGCGAAACCGCGATCGGTGCGCCCAGCGAAATGCCCAGCACCACGACGAGAAGCCCTTCGACACTGCGGCCGCGCTGCTCGAGGCGGTACGCAATGAAGATCGACAGCAAGGCGAATGTCAGCAGAATGAAAGGCGCGAGCGACTCGACGGTCCCTGCGCTGAGTAAACCGCGCGAGAGCATGCCGCCGACACCCTGGTTGGGCGGGTAGAACACGTCGCCGCCACGATCGGTGGCGAAAAACTGCTCCGTCCAGAAGTAGATGGACTCCTTCGGCCGTAGACCGAACCCGATCAGCGCCGTGAGAGCGAAGAACCCGGCGGAGCGCGCCACAGACCACCAGTCTTTGCGCACCAGAAAAATGACACCGTACGCGGCCGGGGTGAGCTTGATCCCGGCTGCGATGCCCACGCCAATGCCGCGAATCTTCTTCGGGGTGTACCCGAGCACATCCGCTGCCACCAGCAGGATCAAGAACACATTGATCTGGCCGTAGTAGAGGTTCATGTACACGGTGTCCAGCAGCGTGGACAACCCCGTCAGCCCGATCGCCCACATCCACCATCGCTCCAGTCCGAGGCGGTGGCAGGCCATCCCGATGACGGCGAAGATGGCCAGAATGATCGCGGTGTTCCAGGCAATGTCCATCGCTACTTCGGGCAGCCAGGTCAGCGGCACGAACAGCAACGCGGCAAACGGCGGGTAGATGAAGGCGAAGCCCGAGCGGGTGGGAAAACCGTCGTAAAGCGGATCGCCGTTGACTAACGCATTGCCGGCGTCGCGGAACACACCGACGTCGAGAAGCGTCTCGTTCGCCGCCAGGTAAAAGCTGTGCCCGAGGTTGATTGCGCCGATGAGCGCGCCGAGCAGGACGAAAACTACAGGCATGCTAATCGACGCGCCGAACAGCGCCCTTGTCTGCAGACGTGGCCATCTTGCTGTACGCCCGCAGCGCCTTCGTCACGTGCCGGGTGCGAGTAGGTGTCCACGGGTTCTCCGAAGCCTCCATGGCCTGGCGGCGGCGATCCAGCTCATCCTCGTCAACATCGAGAGTCAGCTTGCGGTCACGCACAGAGATGGAAATCTGGTCACCGTTTTCAATCAAGCCGATCAATCCGCCGTGCGCGGCCTCGGGGGAGATGTGGCCGATGGACAACCCCGACGTGCCGCCGGAGAAGCGGCCGTCGGTGATCAGCGCGCACTTCTTGCCCAAGCCAGCGCCCTTGAGGAAGGACGTCGGGTGGAGCATTTCCTGCATGCCGGGGCCACCCGCCGGACCCTCGTAGCGGATCACCACGACTTCACCCGGCTGAACCTCGCGGGACAGGATCATTGAGACGGCCTGTTCCTGCGAGTCAACGACACGGGCGGGGCCGGAGAACTCCCAGAGTTCCTCCTCCACGCCAGCGGTCTTCAAAACCGCCCCGTCCTCCGCGAGATTGCCGCGCAGGACCACCAGTCCGCCATCAGCGCTGAAGGGGTGGTCGAAGTCGTGGATGACGCCATTGACCGAGTCGGTGTCCAGTTCGTCCCAGCGGTTGGACTGGGAGAACGCTTCGGTGGAGCGCACACCGCCGGGGGCAGCGAGGAAGAGTTCCTTAGCTTCGTCGGTCGCTTTGCCGCCGCGGATATCCCAGTCGTCGAGCCAGTCCTGCAGGTTCTCATAAACGACAGAGCGAACGTCGGTGTGCAATTTGCCGGCGCGGTTGAGCTCACCCAAGATGGCGGGGATGCCGCCTGCACGGTGGACATCTTCCATGTGTGCGGTGCCGTTCGGGGCGACCTTCGAGATGCAGGGAATCTCGTGCGACAACTCGTCGATGTCCTTGAGGTCGAAGTTGACCTCGCCCTCCTGAGCAGCGGCCAAGGTGTGCAGGATGGTGTTGGAGGAGCCACCCATAGCCATGTCCAGTGCCATGGCGTTGCGGAAAGCATCGCGGTTAGCAATGCTGCGCGGCAGCACCGACTCATCGCCCTCGCCGTAGTACTGACGGGTGATGTCCATGATCGTGCGGCCGGCGCGTTCGAAGAGCTGGCGGCGGGCAGTGTGCGTGGCCAAGGTGCTGCCGTTGCCCGGCAGGGACAGGCCGAGAGCCTCGGTCAGGCAGTTCATCGAGTTCGCGGTGAACATGCCCGAACAAGAACCGCAGGTGGGACAAGCGGACTCCACGATGCGGTCCAAGTCCTCATCGGAGATGTCGTCGTTCGCCGAATAGGAGATCGCGTCAACAAGGTTGGTCTTCTTGCCGGACTGCGCCACGCCGTCAATGACGACAGCCTTACCGGCCTCCATCGGGCCGCCGGAGACGAACACGGCGGGTATGTTCAAACGCATGGCGGCGTTGAGCATGCCTGGGGTGATCTTGTCGCAGTTGGAAATGCACACCATCGCATCGACAGTGTGGGCGTTGACCATGTACTCCACGGAGTCGGAGATGATCTCGCGGCTGGGCAGAGAGTAGAGCATGCCGCCGTGGCCCATGGCAATCCCGTCGTCCACCGCGATGGTGTTGAATTCCTTGGGCACACCGCCAGCTTCACGCACGGCCTCCGCGACGATGTCGCCGACGTTCTTCAGGTGCACATGCCCGGGCACAAACTGGGTATAAGAGTTCACAATGGCCACGATGGGGCGGCCGAACTCGTTGTCCTTCGTGCCTGTGGCCTTCCACAGAGCACGGGCACCGGCGGCCTGACGGCCAGCGGTGGTGACCCGAGAACGAAGGGGGATCGCGTGAGACACGTGCTTGCTCCTTTAGCTGTCGTGTGCGTTGTCTCGGCGCTCGTATTCCTCTTTCGAGATGAGCATCGAGTTGCCTTCCTGGTCTGTAACTTCGACCATCCCGTCTGCGGCTTCAGCGGCTTCGGTGATCACGTCGGTGATCCGTCCGCCGGAGGCCTCTGACAGTGCGGGCAGTGAGTTGAACGTTACTCCTGGCATGGCGTACTGGCTGCCGTCGGCCACAGTTGCTTTCGCACCGGCACCTTCGAAACTGACACCCTCCAAATCGTCCCAGTCGATGGAGACGTTCTTCCTGAATAGGTACGTCAACTCCAGCCCGTGGTCACTGACATGAGTCTTGGCGGTGAACACCCACGCCAAGAACAGAATGGGGAAGATGAGCAGCCAGCCCAGGTACTGCGGTGCCCAAGAAATGCCGATGAGAGCGATACCCATGATGAGCCCGACCGCGAGCACGTGGGTGCGTTCGGGTGTGAAGGTGCGGCCTTCGGAAGTCATGGGAGACATGCTATCGAATGCCCCGGACACTCTCTAAAACACAGCCAAGTACCGGTAGGGTCAGCTAGTTTTGCGTCTGCTCGGTCTGCTCTGCCTCTTGCGGAGCGCCCGTCGGCTGGGACGGGGCTTCGCTGGGCTGCTGCTGAGTGGGCTGCTGCGCGGGTGTCGTGGCCGGCTGTTGCTCCGGCTGTTGCTGGTTCTGCCGTTGTTGCTGCTGCTCCGACGTCGGCGCCTGGGTCTGCTCGGTTGCCGGTGTCTGCTCCGTAGTCGGCGGCTGCTTCGTTTCAGTCGGCGTTGTTGATTCTTCCGGCACAGTTGATGTCGGGTTCACCCGTGGCGGGGCGAGAACACCGGATCGCGCTTCGCTATCTTCGGCAGCGGACATGGTCAACCCGCGGAAGATGAGCAGCACGATGAAGGCTGTGATGAGCGCTCCGGTGGACGCGCGGACGCGTCCGCCGAGTGTGCCAAGCGCGTGCCTGCGTTGAGTCTGATCTTGGGCAGCTGGGTCGTTGTCTGCCTCCGGAATCTCCGTGTCACCGGCGGTGATGCCGGTTCGGTTCGCGGGGATCACTGTCGTGTGAGCCTCTTCAGCGCCTTCGAGGCCCCAGTCCGAGGCGTAGCGTTTCGACGCGAATGCGGGTGCGAAGGCGGACGTCTTTGGGTTGTCAGGGTCATCCGTGGTCTCGCCGCTGACGGGGGTAGCTGAACCGTACTCATCGAAGAACTCTTCGAGAACATAGACGTTGATGGCTCGCTCGATGGGGAACTGGTCGCCAGGGGAGCAGCGGATCATATACCGGATGTCCAGTGTCCACGGCATTCCCACAGTCGTGGGAGCGTTCAAGTTCAAACCCGGTTGGGAGAGCAGTTCGCCCCGGATGAGCGGTTCGATCTCCGGGTCGGCGATGGCGCGGCGGGCGGCGCTGTCGGCGCGTGCGATGACTTCCTCGGTGTCGCGCGAACCCAGCAGCGGGACCGGGACGACGACTAGCGCCCGCGACCAGTGGTTGGAATTGTTAATGCACACCTGGGCGGCGGAGTTCGGGATGGTCACCGTGTACTCCTCCAGCGTGCGCACCTGGGTGGAGCGCATGGTGATCTGGATGACGGTGCCCGTGAGATCCACGCCGTTGCCCTGGAAGGTGACGAGGTCGCCCACGCCGTACTGTTTCTCGGACAGGATGAAGAACCCTGCGACGAAGTCGGCGATGATCTGCTGCGAGCCGAAACCGACAGCGGCGGAGATCACGGTGGCGGGGATGGCAGCGCCGGCGAGCGAGAACCCGATCTGCTGCAAGAGGAAAACCAGGATGAGGAAGTAGGCGATGATCTGGATGATGTAAATGCCTACTCCGGCAATTGCCAGCGAGGACTTGCCCTCGTCTTCGTCCTGGGAAGCTTGGATCCGCTTCTCGACGATCCGGTTTGCCAAACGCCCTGCACGCGGCACGAGCATCGCGAGGATGATCAGGAGCGCAAGGTTGATGCCTGTGTCGGCGATCCAGCTCCACACCTGGTTGAAAATTAGTTGAAACGGCATAGCAGTTTTAACCCTATCCCGTTATTGCCTATAGAGACCTGGGAGATGTGTATGATCTAGGCATGTTCACATTCGACCTAGTGGTAGTACCAGCGCGGCGCTCGGCCTACGCGTGAAGTACGTCACTGCCTGAGGTCGGAAACGACAAGCGCCCCCGCTAATCTAAAGCGGGGGTTTTGTTCTGGTAGACACCGCACAACTCATAAAGGAGTTCGAGAAAAGTGGCAGCGTCACAAAGCAAACAGTCGGAGAGGATGACGGGAGCGGAAGCGATCGTCCGCAGTCTCGAAGAGCTCGGCACTGAAGTCATCTTCGGTATCCCGGGCGGAGCAGTGCTGCCGCTGTACGAGGCTTTGTTCTCCGCTGAGAAACTGCGCCACGTTTTGGTGCGGCACGAACAGGGCGCGGGTCACGCCGCAGAAGGTTACGCCTGGGCATCCGGCAAGGTCGGTGTGTGCCTGGCCACGTCAGGACCGGGTGCCACCAACCTCGTCACCGCGCTGGCGGACGCGTACCTGGACTCCGTGCCGCTTGTCGCCATCACCGGTCAGGTCGGTTCCTCGCTGTTGGGCACCGACGCCTTCCAGGAGGCGGACATCCGCGGGATCACCATGCCGATCACCAAGCACAACATCATGGTGAGCCACCCGGACGAGATCCCGGGTGCGCTCGCCGAAGCGTTCCACCTCGCCAGCACCGGCCGCCCGGGCCCGGTCCTGGTCGACTTTCCGAAGGACGTGCAGAACGCGGAGCTCGACTTTGCCTGGCCCCCGGCTGTGGACCTGCCGGGCTACAAGCCCACGACAAAGCCGCACTCGCGCCAGATCACCCAGGCGGCGAAGCTGATCGCCGAGGCGAAGAAGCCGGTGATCTATGCCGGCGGCGGCATCATCAAGGCGGGCGCACACAAGGAGCTGCGCGAATTCGCCGAACTGACCGGCGTCCCGGTTGTCACCACGCTCATGGCTCTCGGGGCTTTCCCGTCCCACCATGAGCTGTTCATGGGAATGCCGGGCATGCACGGCACCGTTCCTGCGGTAGCCGCGCTGCAGAAGGCTGACCTGCTCATCACTATCGGCGCGCGTTTCGACGACCGTGTGACCGGCGACCCGGACCGCTTCGCTCCCGACGCGCAGGTCATCCACGCCGATGTGGACCCGGCCGAAATCGGCAAAATCCGGGCTGTGGACGTGCCTATCGTGGGCGATGCCCGCCAGGTGCTCTCCGAGTTCACGGATGTCTTCAAGAAATCGAAGAAGATTTCCGCTCCGAAGATCGACGAGTGGAAGGGTTACCTGGGCGACATGAAGCAGCGCTTCCCGCGCGGATACGACCCGCAGTCGGACGGGTCTCTGTCCCCGCAGTACGTCATTGAGACTTTGTCCAAGGAAGTCGGGCCCGAAGCCATCTACGTTGCTGGTGTGGGCCAGCACCAGATGTGGGCTGCCCAGTTCATCGACTTCGAGCACCCGCGGACCTGGCTCAACTCCGGTGGCCTGGGCACCATGGGCTTTTCTGTTCCGGCAGCGCTCGGTGCGAAAGCCGCGTGCCCGGACAAGGAAGTCTGGGCGATCGACGGTGACGGTTGTTTCCAGATGACCAACCAGGAGATCACCACTGCGGCGGTGGAGGGCTTCCCGTTCAAGGTCGCCCTGATCAACAACGGCAACCTGGGCATGGTCCGTCAGTGGCAAACGCTGTTCTACGAGGGCCACTACTCCCACACGAAGCTGCACCAGGACACCATGTACGTGCCGGATTTCCTGGGTCTCGCGTCTGCGCTCGGTGCTGAAGCGATCCGTGTGATCACGGAGGATGAGGTGCTGCCCGCGATCCAGCGCGCCCGCGAGATCAATGACCGTCCGGTGGTCATCGACTTTGTGGTGGGCGAGGACGCTCAGGTGTGGCCGATGATTTCCGCCGGTAGCTCGAACTCTGAGATCCAGTACGCGCGTGATCTGCGCCCGCTTTTCGACGAAGAAATCTCCGCCGGTGAATCACCCGCCGACATCCACGAAACCGTGCAAGAAGTGAACGAGGAGAACTAGCAATGACTACCAACGATCTTTATGACGATGTGACCCGCAGCGTCCTGTCTGTGCTGGTTCAGGATGTCGACGGAATCATCACCCGCGTCACCGCCATGTTCACCCGCCGCGGCTTCAACCTGGTCTCCTTGGCCACAGCCAAGACGGAGACTGAGGGGATCAACCGCATCACGGTGGTTGTGGACGCCTCCGAACATGCCGTGGAGCAGATCACGAAGCAGCTGCACAAGCTGATCCACGTGATCAAGGTGATCCGCCTGGAAGAGGACAAGTTCATCGCGCGCTCCCTGATGCTGGTGAAGGTCAACGCGAACAACAGCAACCGACCGCAGGTTGTCGATGCCGCGAATATTTTCCGCGCCCGCGTGGTGGATGTGTCGCCGGATTCGGTGGTCATCGAGGCGACCGGTACGTCGAGCAAGCTGAAGGCTCTGCTTGAGGTGCTCGAGCCCTTCGGTATCCGCGAACTGGTTCAGTCTGGACGTGTTGCGCTCAACCGCGGCGCGAAGACGCTGGCACCCTCTAAGTAAATTTGAAACGCCCCTCCCGTATAGTGGGATAGGCACATATCCCGACGAAAGGTTTCTCACCATGGCTATTGAGGTCTTCTACGACGACGATGCCGATCTGTCCATCATCCAGGGTCGCAAGGTCGCCATCATCGGCTACGGCTCCCAGGGTCACGCGCACGCTCAGAACCTGCGCGAGTCTGGTGTCGAGGTCGTCATCGGTCTGCGCGACGGCTCCAAGTCCGCTGATAAGGCAAAGGAAGCTGGTTTCGAGGTCAAGTCCAACGCGGACGCAGCTGCTTGGGCTGACGTCATCATGCTGCTGGCCCCTGACACCTCCCAGGCTGAGATCTTCAAAAACGACATTGAGCCGAACCTCAATGAGGGTGACGCTTTGTTCTTCGGCCATGGCTTGAACATTCACTTCAAACTCATCGAGCCGGCAGAGAACATCACCATCGGCATGGTCGCGCCGAAGGGCCCGGGTCACCTGGTCCGCCGCACCTTCGTCGACGGCAAGGGCGTGCCCTGCCTGATCGCCGTCGAGCAGGACCCGAACGGCAACGGCCGTGAGCTTGCCCTGTCGTACGCAGCCGCGATTGGTGGCGCACGTGCGGGCGTCATCCCGACCACCTTCGAGGCTGAGACCGTCACCGACCTCTTCGGCGAGCAGGCTGTGCTGTGTGGTGGCCTGGAGGAGCTGATCATGAACGGCTTCGACGTCCTGACCGAGGCTGGCTACGAGCCGGAGATGGCGTACTTCGAGTGCCTGCACGAACTGAAGCTGATCGTTGATCTGATCTACGAAGGCGGCATCGGAAACATGAACTACTCCGTTTCGGACACTGCCGAGTTCGGCGGCTACCTCTCCGGCCCGCGCGTCGTGGACGAGGGGGCTAAGGACCGTATGCGTGAGGTGCTCAAGGACATCCAGTCCGGCGAATTCACCCGCCGCCTTGTCGCCAACGTCGACGGCGGCAATAAGGAGCTCGAGGGCCTGCGCGACCAGATCGCACAGCACCCGATCGAGACGACCGGCGCTAAGCTGCGCGACATGATGAGCTGGGTCAAGAACCCCCTGACAGACACGGCGCAGTAAATCGCTTCTCGACGACAATGAGCTCCCCGGTAGGGGAGCTCATATTTGTTTGTCAGTTTTCTTTGGGTTTCAGATACGACAACGCCCCGCTCCCCAACGACAGGGGAGCGGGGCAGAAGCCTTTCGCGCTTAGTTGGTGGCGTTCTCTACGGCGTCACCGGCAGCGTCCTCAGCCTCATCAGCAGCGTCGCCTGCGGTGTCGGCAGCGTCACCAGCGGCATCGCCAGCGCTATCAGCAGCGTCGCCTGCGGCGTCACCAGCATCGCCGGCAGCGTCCTCAGCACCCTCAGCCGGGCTAGCCTCGCCAGCCGGAGCCTCGGTGGTGGTCTCGTCGACGGTGGTGGTGCCAACGGTGGTGGTGGACGGGTCAGCGTCGCCCTCGTCGCCGTTGCCGGAAACCAGAGCGTAGATCAGCCAGCCGAGCAGCAGCAGGGCGAGCAGACCCAGCAGCCACTTCCACCAGTTGCCGCCGCCGTTCTCGGTCTCCTGAGCGGCGGTGGAGCCACCGGTCGTGGTCGCCGGACGGTTTGCCGCAGCGGTGGTCTCGGTGCGGGCGGTGTTCTCCTCGTCCGGGACGATGCGGGACTCGCTGACGCGGGTTTCGTCGATCGGCTCGCCGCGGCCGATGCGGTCCTCAGCGTTACCGATGCGCTCGGTCGGCAGGTTGTTCGCGTCGTGCGGCAGCTTGTTCGGGTCGTTCGGGTTCAGGTTCGGGTTCTTGGAGGTCATCTCGACACCTTTCTAAATAACGCATCTCGTAACTTACAAGTAACCAAGGTAACAACTTTTCCGGTGACGTGACGGGAAGGGGTGAAACAAGTTGGGGATGGGTCACCTAGATTCATGAGTTTACTCCCAGGTGAGGCACAGTTTTCGTCGATTTCCAGTTTTCAATAGAGTTGCAATAAGAGCCAAAATGTCATAAAGTGGTGACCGTGAGGGAACACAAGCACGACCATGGACACCATGGGCATGGTCACCAGCACCATGATTCCGCGCCCATGTGGGCGCTTGCGGTCGCGCTTGGGATCACCGCGATTGTGTTCCTCGCGGAACTTGCCGGCGGCTGGCTGTCCGGGTCCATGGCGTTGCTCGCAGACGCGATGCACATGCTGTCGGATGCCACCGGTCTCATCATCGCACTCATCGCAGTGCTGATTGGCCGGCGGAAAGTCTCCGCGTACGCGACCTTCGGATACCGCCGGGTGGAGGTGCTCGCGGCGGCACTGAACGCCGTCACCGTTGTGGTCATCTCCATCGGGATCGTTGTGGGGGCGGTGCGCCGTCTGGGCAGTGGGGAAGAGGTGCACACGGCCACCATGATCACAGTGGCATTCGTGGGTCTGGTGGCCAACATCCTTTCGGCGGCAGTGCTCTATTCCCAGCGGAAGCACTCCATCAACGTGGAGGGTGCGTTCCTTCACGTGATGGTGGACTTGCTCGGATCAGTCGCGGTCATCGTGGCGGGTCTGGTCATTGCCTTCACGGGGTTTCAAGCTGCAGATGTCATTGCGTCCCTTTTGATTGCAGGGATGGTGCTCCCGCGGGCGTGGGAGCTGCTCAAGACGTCGATAAGCGTGCTGCTGGAACGAGTGCCAGCGCACATTGACCCTGCTGAAGTCGAGGCCGCACTGTTGTCGATTGACCATGTGGAGGGCATTCATGACCTGCACCTGTGGTCAATGAGTGGGAACAACGTGCTGTGCACTGTTCACCTCATCACACGCGGCGATCAGGGGGTGCTGCTTGACCGTGCGCAGGCGCGTCTGCGCGAATTCGGGATCGACCACGCCACCATTCAGCTTGAGGGGCCTGAGCACTCAGCTCACGAGGTATTCTGCGCCCCTCATGAACACGCGCAGTGATCTAGAGTTGTGGTCATGGGGTTTACCACGCCGAGCTACTCCTTGACCGACCTGTTTGCGCGCATTGATCGTGGCGAACTGCAGATTCCTGACTTTCAGCACACATATCTGTGGGATGTGGATCGCACGCGCACCTTGATTTCCTCTGTGCTGCGCGGATACCCGGTGGGCACCTTGCTGGCGTTGGATACCCGCAATGAGCCGATGCGCTTCAAACCGCGCACGCTTCCTGGGGCGCCGGAGACAGACAACGAGCCGGGGCTTCTGCTTCTCGACGGCCAACAGCGCCTCGCCTCTCTCTACCTTGCCCTGCAAGGTGACGGTCGTCTGGAGGTGCTGGATTTCCGTCAGCGCCGGATCCATCGCCGCTACTTCGTTGATGTGCGTGCGGCGGTACGGGCTGAGCCAATACCAGAGGAGGCCATTTTCGCCGTGGATGATGAGGGAGTGATTCGCTCCCACTTCGGTCCGGACATTCCCGGCGGCATCACTGACCGCCAGACGATGGTGGACAATTACGTCGTGCCGGTGTCGGCGCTGCTGTGGGAGGAGGGAAATGATCTCCTGTTCGATATGGCGGCCAATGCGGAGGATCCGTCGTTACGCGAGGATGTGAAAGCTTTCCACCGCAGCATTGTCCGTCCGCTGGCCGCTTACGACTTGCCGATGACCCGTCTTGAACGCGGCACATCCCAAATCGGTGTCGGGCAGATTTTCGCGCAGGCGAACTCCCAGGGCGTGTCGATGGACGTGTTCGAGCTGCTCACTGCAGTGTTCGCGCTGGAGAGCCCGGACTTCTCACTGGCAGCTCACTGGGAGGAGTGCGAGGGGGTGCTGCACCAATACCCAGCGCTGCGATCGGTGACGCGCGTGCGTTTCCTGCGCGGTGTTTCGCTGCTGGTATCCGGCATGAACGGTTTCGCGCGCGGTCACCGCGGTGACATTCTCAACCTGAAACTGGATGAGTACCTGTGGGCCTCCCGCGATCTGCTCGCCGCGTTCGAGCGCGCTGCGCAGTTCCTTTCGGACCGTTGCATCTTCAGCGTCGACCAAGTGCCCTATAACGGCCAATTGGTGCCGCTGGCTGTGATTCTCGCGCGCCTGTCCTACGAAGACGGTTGCCTGGACAATCCGGCGACGTGGGACCGCATTAACCAGTGGTACTGGAGCGGGGTGTTCGGAGAACTGTACGGAGCGCACTCGCCGTCGATACGCGCGGGCTCGGACGTGGACCAGGTCACCCCATGGGCGAAGGGCGAGACCGAGGTTGTGCCCAAGACGGTTCAGGATGCAGAGTTCGTCGAATCCCGTCTCATCACCGCTGACGAAGACTCGGGCGTCTACCGCGGTCTTTTCTCACTCCTCATGGCGCGCGGTGCGAGGGACTGGCGCACGGGCAAGCTTTTCGACGGAACCACCGTCGCCGAACTTCAACCTGGCTTCTACCAAGTTTTCCCGCCCGGTTTCTGCCGCGTGCACAATGTCGACCCGCAATTGGCGGCCTCCGTGCTCAACCGCACACCGCTGGGTAAGCGGACAGAAAGCGTCATGGAGGGCAATGACCCGAAGCGTTACCTGTCCCGGCTACAGTCCAAAGCCATCATGGAAGATGACGAATTTGATGCGCTGCTAGCCACCCACGAGATTGAGCCGGAGTACCTGCTCACGTCGAACTGGCAGGCGTTTTTCGCGGACCGCCACGAGCGGTTCCTGGGCATGATCGAGTACGCCATGAACAAGCCGGCGCAGCGAGACCGCGTATGAAGCTACGTCGCAGCTTCGCTGTCTTCGGCTCGTGCATTGTGCTCGCCGGCTGCACATCCGAGAGTCCTGGCCCTGAGGCGGACACGTCCACCGCTGGCAGCACGAGCAGCACAAGCAACACGGCAAACAAGGACCCCGAACTCCAGGAAGCCCGCACTGTGAATTCTTCCCGCCACGTGGCGGAGCAATTTGAGGGCCATCCCGTCGTGCTCGACGATCCGCATGGGTTCGCAGCGACCGAATTGTTCTTCGAATCCTCCGAGATTCTGATTCTCTCGGACGGGGACATGCATTCGCAGCTGCGCGCGGCATCCGTGGCTGCGGTCGCACATGCCCCGATGGTCATTTACGACAGCGACCACCACAATCAGGTCATTCAGGAAATTGAGCGACTCGGCGCGCACACTATCTTCGCGGTGGGTTATGTTCCGGTGCTCAACTACACGGAGGATCTCGTGATCGTGCGTGACCCGGGCGGGCTGGAGGCGCTTGAGCAAGCGACGTCTTTAAAATTCACCGAACACGTCGTGGAATCGCCAGACGATGCCGCTGTGGCGGTGGCGGACCTCAACGCCTCTGAACCCACGTGGCTGCGCGCGGGATTCCCCGGGGAGCAGAAGGTTCCGGAGAACGCGGAAAGCGGGACGGTGCCTCTTCAGTCGCGGCTGGATGCAGAGATGGCGCCGCAGGTCATCGCACTGGACAGCGCTTCTGTTCCGGCGATCGCTACTGCCCGGGCCTACGGAGCAGCGGTGACCGTGGTGCCGGATCCGGATCCCCGGGCCGCACGGGAAACCCTGCTTGCCACAGCCGGTTTGGCGGACAAACCCTTAGTCGCCCTCGGGCGTGACTTTGGAACGGGAGAGGATCTGGCAGACCGCATCGCGGAAGCGGAAGCGGGGGCGCTAAACTAACCAGCGCTGCTGATATCCCGTTTCCAAGGAGAGTACCCACCGTGTCTAAGCCCGTCGTTCTCATCGCCGACAAGCTCGCCCAGTCCACTGTTGATGCCCTCGGAGACGCAGTAGAGGTGCGGTGGGTTGATGGCCCGAACCGTGCGGAACTGCTCGCAGCTGTGCCCGAGGCTGAGGCTCTTCTCGTGCGTTCTGCAACGACTGTGGACCGTGAGGTTCTCGAGGCTGCTCCGAACCTACGCATCGTGGGCCGCGCTGGTGTCGGCCTGGACAACGTCGACGTGCCGACGGCCACGGAGCGCGGCGTGATGGTCGTCAACGCACCGACCTCGAACATTCACTCTGCTTGCGAGCACGCAATCGCGTTGCTGCTGTCCACTGCCCGCCAGATCCCGGCGGCCGACAAGACCCTGCGCGACGGTGAGTGGAAACGTTCTTCCTTCAAGGGCGTGGAGATCTTCGGAAAGACCGTCGGCATCGTCGGCTTCGGCCACATCGGTCAGCTGTTCGCGCAGCGTCTGGCCGCCTTTGACACTGAGATCATTGCGTATGACCCGTACGCGAACCCGACGCGTGCCGCGCAGCTCGGTGTTGAGCTGGTCGAGTTGGATGAGCTGGTCTCCCGTGCAGACTTCGTGACCATTCACCTGCCCAAGACGAAGGAAACGCAGGGCATGTTCAATGCTGAGCTGCTGGCAAAGGCGAAGGAAGGCCAGATCATTGTCAACGCGGCCCGCGGCGGGCTTGTCGACGAGCACGCGCTTGCCGACGCGATCACAAACGGCCCGATTCGCGGTGCAGGTTTCGATGTCTATGCCAGCGAGCCGTGCACCGACTCCCCGCTGTTTGAGCTGGAGGAGGTCGTGGTGACCCCGCACCTGGGAGCGTCGACTGCGGAGGCACAGGACCGCGCTGGCACTGATGTCGCAGACTCTGTGCTCAAGGCTCTCGCGGGCGAATTCGTCCCGGACGCGGTCAACATCATTGGTGGCGCGGTGAACGAAGAAGTGGCAGTGTGGCTCGATCTGTCCCGCAAGCTCGGTCTGCTGGCCGGCAAGCTTCTCGACGACGCACCGGTCTCCCTCAAAGTCACCGCCCGCGGGGAGCTGTCCCACGAGGATCCGGCCACGCTGGCGCTGTCTGCCGAGCGCGGTCTGTTCTCCGGCATCGTTGAAGAGCCCGTGACCTTTGTCAACGCCCCGGCCATTGCGGAGGCCCGTGGCCTGAACGTCGAATCCGGTGTTGCTTCCGAATCCCGCGGCCACCGTTCCTCCCTGGAGGTTCAGCTCGTGTCTGCCTCCGGTGACACCGCCACCGTCGAAGGGGCGCTTACGGGTCTGGAGCACGTGGAAAAGATCGTCCGGATCAACGGCCGCGGTGTGGACATGCGCGCAGAGGGCCGCAACCTGTTCCTGTCCTACACCGACCAGCCGGGCGCCCTGGGCAAGGTCGGTTCCCAGCTGGGCGAGCACGACATCAACATTGAAGCTGCGGCGCTGACACAGTCCGTCAAGGGTGACGGTGCCTTCCTGATCCTGCGTGTGGAGTCCGAGGTGCCTGCTGATCTTGAAGCTTCCGTCGCGAAGTCCATCGAAGCGGACTGCTTCCAGCTGGTGCTCGACTAGCTCATGCGCGTATATATTCGTGGCTGATTAGGTCATCTCGCTCGACCGATACGCTCCAGCGAAAGAAACTTATCCCGGATGTGAATTAATCCGGGATTTTTCTGCGCCCGTCTCCGCGCATATGCGAGTATTTACGCACTTCATTTTCTTAGCCTAATTAAGGGGGCGAACTTGACCACCGCAGTTGAACGCGACGAGTCGCAAGCGGGCGCAGTGCCGCGCGAAAGGCTCGAAATCACCACGACACCCGACGGGAAAGAGCACGTCGTCGGCGTGACGCCGAAGAAAGCCATCGGCGCCGTCGAGCGTGTCGTCATTGGTTTCGCGGCAGTGCTCACCGCGCTCGGCTGGGGCGCGATCGCGTTGCACCGCGGCGAGACCATCAATTCGGTGTGGCTCGTGCTCGCCGCCATTGGCACATACATCATCGGGTTCAGCCTGTATGCCCGTCTCGTCGAGTACAAGGTGGTCAAGCCGCGGAATACCCGGGCGACACCGGCCGAGTATGTCAATGACGGTTCTGATTTCGTTCCCACCGACCGCCGCGTGCTCTTCGGCCACCACTTCGCTGCGATTGCCGGCGCCGGCCCTCTCGTCGGCCCGGTCATGGCCGCGCAGATGGGGTACCTGCCCAGCACGCTCTGGATCATCATCGGCGTCGTGCTTGCCGGCGCGGTGCAGGACTACCTCGTTCTCGCCGTGTCCCAGCGCCGCCGCGGCCGCTCCCTGGGGCAGATGCTCAAAGAGGAAGTCGGCCAGGTCGGCGGCGTCGCCGGCAGCATCGCCACCATGGTCATCATGGTGATCATCATCGCCGTGCTGGGCCTGGTCGTGGTCAACGCCCTGGCGGAGTCTCCGTGGGGCGTGTTCTCCATCGCGATGACCATCCCGATCGCCTTGTTCATGGGCGTGTACGGCCGTTTCCTTCGGCCGGGCCGCGTTGCGGAAGTCTCCGCCATCGGCGTGGTGCTGCTCATGGCGGCGATTCTCGGCGGCGGGTACGTCGCGGAGACCTCCTGGGGTGCGGAACTGTTCACCCTGTCCAAGGCCACGCTGGCAGTCTGCATCCTGATCTACGGTGTGGTCGCCTCCATCTTGCCGGTGTGGTTGCTGCTCGCCCCGCGCGATTATCTGTCCACCTTCATGAAGATCGGCGTGATTGTCATGCTGGCGCTGGCGATCCTCATCGACCGGCCCGAGGTTCACATGCCGGCGATCACATCCTTCGGCCTAGAGGGCGGCGGCCCGGTATTCTCCGGCAACCTGTTCCCGTTCCTGTTCATCACCATCGCCTGCGGCGCGCTCTCTGGTTTCCACGCACTGATTTCTTCCGGCACCACCCCGAAGCTGCTGGAGAAAGAGACGCACGCACGCGCGATCGGGTACGGCGGCATGCTCATGGAGTCTTTCGTGGCCATCATGGCGCTGATCACCGCTGTGGTGCTCGATCGGCACATCTACTTCGCCATCAACTCCCCGAAGGCAAAAACCGGCGGGGAAGAAGCTACCGCGGCTGAGTTCGTCAACAGCCTGAACATCCCGGGGCAGGGAGTCTCCGCAGAGCAGCTGACGGCCCTCGCCGAGGCAGTGGGGGAGCCGAGCATCGTGTCCCGCACCGGCGGCGCACCGACCTTCGCCATCGGCATGTCCGAGATCATGACCAATATCTTCGGACACCCGGGCATGCAGGCATTCTGGTACCACTTCGCCATCATGTTTGAGGGCCTGTTCATCCTTACCGCCATTGATGCCGGCACCCGCGTCGCCCGCTTCATGATGGGCGACATCATCGGCAATGTCTCTGGCCTGGAGAAGTTCAAGGACCCGTCCTGGCGCGTGGGCAGCTGGGTGTCCACCGTTCTCGTCTGCGGCATGTGGGGCGCGATCCTGGTCATGGGTGTGACCGACCCGCTCGGCGGCATCAACGTGCTCTTCCCGCTGTTCGGCATAGCCAACCAGTTGCTGGCGGCGATCGCACTGTGCCTTGTCACCGCGATCGTGTTCAAGAAGGGGCTGTTCAGGTGGGTGTGGATCCCGGTGGTTCCGCTGGTGTGGGACCTGATCATCACCATGACGGCGAGCTGGCAGAAGATCTTCAGCGACGATCCTGCGATCGGCTACTTCGCGCAGCACTCGAAGTACAAGGACGCGCGCAACCAGGGCCTGGAGACATTCCAGGCGGCGGGCAGCCCGGAGGAGATCGACATTGTCGTGCGGAACACGATGATTCAGGGCATTTTGTCCATCTTCTTCGCAGTGTTGGTGATTGTCGTGGTCGTGGCGACGGTGGTGGCGTGCGTGCGTGCGGTGCAGGCCCACAAACGCGGAGAAGAGATCGAGACCAACGAGGAACCCGATGTCTCGTCCACCCTGTTCGCCCCGCGCGGGATGCTCGCCACGGCGGAGGAGAAAGCAGTGGCGAAGGAGTACGGGCTCGAATTGAATTCACCGGCGGAAGCGGGGCATTAATGGGTGCTATCGCACATGGTGCCGTCTCGGCATTCAAGTGGACGAGTTGGTACATCAAGGAGCTGATGGGCGATAACGACTACGCGAAGTATTGTGCGCATCAGCGCGCCCACCACCCGGACGCAGAATTGATGACGGAACGGGAGTTCTGGAAGACGCGGTGGGCACACCAAGAGGCGAATCCGGGGAGCCGTTGTTGTTAAGCTGAGCTGCATGAAAGTTGCGGTTATTGCAGGGGACGGCATTGGTCCCGAGGTGATGGAAGAAGGTCTCAGAGTTCTGCGCGCGGTGCGCGGAGACGTGGAGCTCACCGAGTACGACCTCGGCGCTCTCCGCTACCTGCGCAACGGCGAGCTGCTGACCGATGAGGACTTGGACAGCTTGCGGGAGCACGACGCGATCTTGCTCGGCGCGATTGGCGACCCAGACCGCGTTCCGGCAGGCGTGTTGGAGCGCGGTTTGCTGTTGCCGCTGCGCTTCAAACTGGACCATTTTGTCAACCTTCGCCCATCGAAGCTGTACCCGACGGCGGTGAGCCCGTTGGCGAACCCTGGGGATATCGACTTTGTCGTTGTGCGCGAAGGAACAGAGGGCCTGTACTGCGGAAACGGCGGCACCCTGCGCCAGGGCACCCCCGCGGAGGTTGCCAGCGAGGTCTCCCAAAACACCCGCTACGGTGTGGAGCGCCTTGTCCGCCACGGTTTCGAGACCGCCATGGAGCGACGCAAGAAGCTCACTCTCGTGCACAAGACGAACGTGCTCACCAACGCCGGTGCGCTATGGCAGAACACCGTCAACGATGTCGCCCGCGAGTACCCGGAGGTGAACGTCGATTACAACCACATCGATGCCGCGACGATCTACATGGTCACCGACCCGTCGCGCTATGACGTGATTGTCACCGACAATCTCTTCGGCGATATCCTCACCGATCTTGCTGGTGCTGTCGCCGGTGGTGTTGGTTTGGCGTGCTCGGCCAACATCGATGCTTCCCGCACCAACCCCTCCATGTTCGAGCCGGTCCACGGATCCGCACCGGATATTGCGGGCAAAGGCATCGCGGATCCGACCGCGATGATTCTCTCCGTCGCCATGATGCTGCGCTGGCTTGATGATGAAGATGGAGCCTCCCGTATCGAGGCTGCTGTCGCCAACGACGTGTCTGCACGGGGCGGGGAGGAGATCTCCACGGAGCGCGTCGGCACCCGCATCGCGGAGGCTCTCAAGTAGACTTCGGCCTATGTCTTATAGGCCAGTCACGGCTGCCGTCCTGGTAGCGTCCGCTCTCGTTCTCTCATCCTGCACCAACGACGGCCAGGATGCAGACCCAGAGGTCAGCCGCGAGGAGCAGCTCGCAGCTGATCTTGTTTCGGACGGTTCGGTGGTGATCGCTGATTCGGACGACACAGGCACCGAAGTATCCCAGCAGTTCTTTGAATCCTCCGACACCGTCGTGGTGTCTTCTGCGGAGAAGGACGACCAGCTGCAGGCTGCGGCGATCGCCATTGATCTGGGTGCGCCGATGCTGACACAGCAGGAGGAGTCCAGTTCGGCCGTCGACGCTGAGGTGCAGCGCCTGGGGGCGGAGCGTGTGATTGAGGTCGGCACCGGATCCGAGCAGGACGACGAGGATTTACAGGCGATCGAAGACACCGCTGCGCTGACTGCAGAGGACGGCCACGAGGTTGCTGCGGTGGCTGAGGCGGGGGAGCAGACCCACGATGGCGGGAGCAGCACGCCGATCTTCGTCACTGAGCTGACGTCTCGTGCCGCAGCTGCGACCGCAGCAGCGTCAAAGCTTCCGCTTACCGTGCTGCCGTACGCAGATCCCCGGGTGACTAGTGAATCCATCGCGCAGGTCGATGGCCACGACGCGGTCGCGCTGGGCCAACAATTCGGCGACACCGAGCATTTCCGCGACGTGATTTCTCTTGCCGGCAACGGTGAGCTTCCCGGCGGTGGCGGGTTGGTGTTCCCGGGACGCCGGATGATCGCGCTGTACGGCCACCCGTCTGGTCCCGCACTGGGTCAGATGGGTGAGCAGCCGCCCGCGGAATCTGTTGATGTGGTCAACCAGTATGTGGAGGAATACAAAGCGTTCTCCGACGAGCAGGTCATTCCTGCCTTCGAGATCATCGCGACTGTCGCGTCGGAACACCCAGGGGACGACGGCAACTTCACAAACGAGTTCGATCCGGCCGAGCTGGAACCGTACATCGACGCGATCGTGGACGCCGGGGGATATGCAGTCATTGACCTGCAACCGGGTCTGACCACCTTCAAGGAGCAGGCACTTCTCTACGAAGACTTGCTCAAGCGCCCCAACGTCGGCCTGGCGCTCGACGCGGAGTGGAAACTTCAGCCAGGCCAGGCGCCGGCCGCGCAGGTCGGTTCTGCTGACGCGGCGGAGATCAACGAGGTCACCGAGTGGCTCGCTGATCTGACCCGCGAGAATAACCTGCCGCAAAAGGCGCTCATCGTGCACCAATTCCAGGTGGCTATGTTGCCGGACCGTGAAAGCATTGACACGTCCCGCCCGGAGCTGTCCTTCATTCTCCATGCGGATGGTCACGGATCCCCGGGCCAGAAGTACGACACCTGGAATGTGTTGCGTGAGGGCTTGGACCCGGGCTTTTTCCTGGCGTGGAAGAACTTCATTGACGAAGATGAGCCGATGTTCACGCCGGAGCAGACCTACAACGAGGTCGATCCACGCCCCTGGTTTGTGAGCTACCAGTAACTCTAAACTGCTTTATCCGGGCTAACTTTCTGGCAACGTTAGCCCCATGACAGTTGAGCTCGACGAAGTCCGCAGCTTCCTTGCCCAGCACGAGCCCTTCTCGCACCTGCCAGAGGAGACCCTTCGTGAGCTGCCGCGGCACATGCGGATCATTTACGTCCGGCGCGGTGAGACGGTTGTTGACTACGGCCAGGTGAACGACAACCTGTACATCATCCGGTCGGGAGCGGTGGATATTCTGGCCGAGGGGGACGCCCTCATTGACAGGCGCGATTCCGGCCGCAACTTCGGATACTCAACACTTGTCGATGAGCCTGAGTCCAGATACGCCATGGTCGCCATCGAGGACAGCATTTTGCTCGTGCTCCCGCGCGCACCGTTCACCCAGCTGATCACTGACAACCCGGACATCAAGCGGTTCTTCGAGTCGCTGTCCCGCCGTGTCGCTGCACACGCCCACGAGATCAATGACCCCGGCAATTCCGATACCCTGCGCATGACCGTCAGCGACATGATCCGGATGGGGAACCTGGTCACCGCGCGTTTCGACGAGTCCATCCGCGCAACCGCAGTGAAGATGGTTGAGGCGAACGTGTCCAGCATCGTCATCTGCGGCGGCGCGGAAACAGGCATTCTCACCGACCGCGACTTGCGTAAACGTGTGGTAGCGAAAGGTCTGGACACCTCGGTACAGGTGGCGGAGGTGATGACAGCGCCGGTGCGCACGATCGCCCCGGACACGAAGTTGTTTGAAGCCATGCTCATCTTGAGCGAGTTGGGCATTCACCACCTCCCGGTGACCCAAGACGACCAGATCGTCGGTGTGCTGACCAGTTCGGACATCATGCACCAGCTCCAGTCCGACCCGATCTACCTCGCCGCAGACGTAGCGGGAAGCAGCAGGGACGAGCTCAAAGATGCTTATCGACGAGCCGCCGCCGTGGCGGCCCGCTTCCTGGACAGGGGCTCGTCGGCACGCGAAGTGCAGCAACTCCTGACCAGCATCGCTGATGCGATCGCACGCAGACTCGCTGAACTGGCGGCTGAAGAGCTCGGTCCCGCGCCCGTGCCGTACGTGTTCGTCGCAGTGGGCTCCCAGGCACGCCGTGAAATGGGCCCAGCGTCGGACCAAGACAACGCTCTGGTGCTGGATAACTCCTACAACGAGGCCGAGCACGGCGACTACTTTCGCCGCTTCACGGAGTTCATCTGCACCGGACTGGCCGAAGCTGGCCAGGCGTTGTGTCCGGGTGAAATGATGGCTTCCCAGCCGCAATGGCGGATGACGGAGGACGAGTGGAACGCGACCTTCCACACGTGGATCACCGCTCCCGAGTCCGAGGCGCTGCTTAACGCGCAGATCTTCTTCGACTTCCGCTGCCTGTTCGGCGACGAGGAGATGGCGCAGCGCGTCCACGACAACGCAGTGGTCGCCGCGCATGGTTCACAGCGCCTGCACGCGCATCTCGCGGCGCTCGCGACGCGACGCGAACCCCCGATCGGATTCTTCCGCGGCTTTGTTGTGGAGCGGTCCGGCGAGTACGCCGCCACCCTCGACGTGAAGAAGGGTGGCACTGCGGCGGTGGTGCAGATGGCGCGACTTTATGCGATCCTGGCGAGCGCTACCGACGTGGGCACGCAGACGCGCATTGAGGCATCGGCAGGGCAGAGCATTTCTCCGCGGGGCGCCGAAGATCTCTTGCGCGCCTACGACTACATTTCCAACCTCGCGCTGCGGCACCAAGCGAATCAGGTCCGTGCTGGTGAAGAACCGAACTACCGTATCGACCCGACCCAGCTGTCCAGTATTGACCGCGACGCACTGCGTGACTCCTTCCGCATCATCAAGGGACTGCAATCCGCGATGGCGTCGAAATTCCCGGTTGGGTCGATCTAGATGCTCGGTCTGAAAGGCGGCGGCCTGTTCGGTCCGCCCAAGCGAGACATCGTCGACGGCCAGCTGCTGGCGGTGGATGTGGAGACTACCGGGCTGAAACCGGATGAGCACCACCTCGTCTCCATCGGGTGGGTGCCGGTGACGGACCGAGTGATTGATCTCTCCGGTGCCGGCTATTTCGTGTTGGTGGGGGCGTCGGTAGGCGACTCTGCAACGGTGCACGGGGTCACTGACGACGACATCGCGCGCGAGGGTGTGGATGCGCAGGTCGCTCTCGATGCTTTCCTGCAGGCTATCGAGGGGCGCGCGCTGCTGGCGCATTTCGCGCAAATGGAGACTGACTTCATTGATGCGCTGCACAAGAGGGTGTATGGAAAGCGCTTCCGGCTTCGTGAGGACGAAGTCGTAGACACTCTCTCCCTCGAACGCCGCCATATGGAGCGCATGGCCACGTACCCACGCGGGGAGGATCTGCGTCTCGCTCGCGTGCGCAGCCGGTATAACCTGCCCGATTACGGTAACCACAACGCGTTGACTGACGCGCTCGCCTGCGCGGAACTCTATCTGGCGCTGACAGCCAAATAGCCCTGAATATTTTTCGTCGCGTATGCTCAACCCCATGCGTTTTGGACGAATTGCGACACCCGAGGGAATGACTTTCGCAGTCATCGACGACGACGGCACGACCGCCAAGCAGATCGCCGGTACTCCGTTCACTGAGCCGGAATACACGGGCAAGGAGTGGGCGCTAGAGGACGTACGCCTTCTCGCCCCGATGCTGCCCAGCAAGGTGGTAGCCATTGGCCGCAACTACGCCGACCACGTCGCTGAGGTGTTCAAACAGTCCGCAGAGCACTTGCCGCCGACTCTCTTCCTGAAGCCGCCGACAGCCGTGATCGGACCGGAGGCGGCCATCAAGATTCCCGAGTTCGCCACCCGCGTCGAGTTCGAGGGCGAGCTCGCATTGGTCATCGGAACACCGTGCAAGAATGTCAAGGCTGAAAACTGGAAGTCCGTCGTCCGCGGCGTCACGATCGTCAATGACGTTTCCTCCCGCGATCTGCAATTCGCTGACGGCCAGTGGGCGCGCGCCAAGGGCATCGACACTTTCTGCCCGCTGGGCCCGTGGATCGAGACCGACCTGGACAAGTTCGACTTCGACGACCTGTCCATCAAGGCGCACCTGACGCACGACGGTGAGACCGAGACCAAGCAGGATTCCAACTCCAACCAAATGATCTGGAAGCTGGGGAAGATCATCGAGTTCATCACCTCCGCTTACACGCTGCTCCCGGGCGACGTCATTTGCACCGGCTCCCCAGCAGGAACTGCTGAAATGGTTCCGGGCGACCGGATTGAGGTGGAAATTGCCGGAGTCGGCTCGCTGGCCAACCCGGTTGAGCGCGCGTAACAAGCGCTATCGCTGACTAGAGGCCCAGCGCACGCTGGATGGTGAGGAGCTTCGCGGTTGTTTCCGCGAGCTCCTCTTCTGGTTTCGAGGCTGCCACTAGGCCGCCGCCGGCCCACGCGCGGGCAGCAGTACCGTCACCATTGACCTCGGCGCAGCGGATGGACACCATGTATTCACCGTCACCGTGGGAATCGCACCAGCCAACCGTCCCTGCGTAGAACGATCGGTCCGTCTCCGCGGTGGTGATCAACGCTTCCGCAGCGTACTGCGGGGATCCGCAGACAGCGGGAGTGGGGTAGAGGCGGGTGGCTAGGTCGAGTGCGCTGGGGGCGGGGTCGTAGAGCACGCCTTTGATCGGTGTGGCAAGGTGCCACATCTCGTTCGTGCGGTCGAGAACGGGCCGGTCCGGAATGGTCAGCTCCCGGCACAGCGGAGTGAGAATGTCTCGAATGTGCTCGACGACGTAGGAGTGCTCGTCGAGATCCTTTGTAGAGTTGTACAGCTTCTCGCCTGCTGCACGGTCAGCATCCTCATCGTCGAAAATGCGGGGTGCGGAACCGGCAAGCGGATATGAGGTGATCTCCAGCCCCTGCTTGCGTATGAGGAGCTCGGGGGAGGAGCCGACAATCATGTGTCCGGGCTTTCCAGCGGGAGTCAGGTCGGCGATGAACCCGTCGCGGGTGGAGGAAAGTTCAATCAATCGCGCTGCA
This sequence comes from Corynebacterium sp. CCUG 65737, assembly GCF_024454115.1. Taxonomy (NCBI): domain Bacteria; kingdom Bacillati; phylum Actinomycetota; class Actinomycetes; order Mycobacteriales; family Corynebacteriaceae; genus Corynebacterium; species Corynebacterium sp. CCUG 65737. The sequence continues at coordinate 57,353 of NZ_JAGPZB010000007.1, read as the reverse complement.
ACAAGGCGTGGGTCGACAGGGGGATCGAAGACGAAGTCGACGGACCGGGCCAGTACTACCTTGTCCAGGATCGAGTTGCAGATTGTGTCCACCGCCGCCTCCACACGGCGTAGGTGTTCGTGGGGTTCTGGGTCATACCCGGCAACCGCCGCGTGGAGTTGAGCGCCCGGCCCTTCGCGGTAGTACGAGTGCGGCTGTAAGGTTCCCGCCTCGGTAATGATCTGCTCTGGCACAGTGAGGGCGGCTGGCGCATCCCGGTCGAAAGGGAGTGCTCCCACCACCATGTTCACCTCTCGACGCTGCAGAGCAGCTACCGCATCCCACGGTTCGATGAATGTCGAGGTGGTTCCCTGAGTGCGCACGGAACCGCTGGCCCGCGACAACAGGAAGTCGGGCGCAGTTTCAGGGCGGGGTGAGGGCATGAGCAACGATTTTAGCGTCCCCGGCAAGCACCGCATCCGCCGGGTTGACAGGCAATTTGGGTTCCGCGTTGAGCAAATTAGTGCGTGCTACTCAAGTGGCATGTGTGTCCCGCGGGATGCTCCAAGCCGACGCAGAGAGTCAAGGTGCAAGTCTCCGGCCACAACTGGTGGTACGACCCGTCGGCAGCTAACGACATGTGGGCGGTGCTCTCGCGCGTGCACAAGTAGGCGCGCGCTACAGTTGGGGGCATGACTGATGCCCCTGTGAGAGTTCGTTTTTGCCCGTCGCCGACCGGAACGCCCCACGTGGGAATGGTCCGGACGGCGCTTTTCAATTGGGCGCACGCCCGCCACACCGGCGGCAAGCTCGTTTTCCGCATCGAGGACACTGACGCAGCCCGTGACTCGGAGGAGTCCTACCAGGCCATCATCGATTCTCTGACCTGGCTGGGTTTGGATTGGGACGAAGGCGTGGTCACTGGTGGCCCGCACGAGCCGTACCGTCAGTCGCAGCGCATGGACATCTACAAAGAAGTTCTGGACAAGCTGATTGATGCCGGTGAAGTGTACCCGGCGTACTCCACAGCAGAGGAAGTCAAGGAGCGTCACATCGCGGCCGGCCGCGACCCGCAGTTGGGATACGACAACTTCGACCGCGAGCTCACCGAAGAGCAGGTCGCGGCCTACAAGGCAGAGGGACGCGAGCCGGTGTGGCGCCTGCGCATGCCGGAGAAGGACTGGGCGTGGAACGACCTCGTCCGCGGAGAGATGGAGTTCAAGGCCGCGACGCAGCCAGACTACGTTGTCGCCCGCTCTACCGGTGCGCCGCTGTACACCCTGGTCAACCCTGTCGATGACGCGCTCATGGGCATCACGCACGTGTTGCGCGGTGAGGACCTGCTCTCGTCGACCCCGCGCCAAATCGCTCTCTACGAGGCACTGCAGCGCATTGGTGTCGCTGAAATCACTCCGGAGTTCGGTCACCTGCCGTTCGTCATGGGGCAGGGCAACAAGAAGCTGTCCAAGCGCGACCCCGAGTCGAACCTGTTTAACCACCGCGACAACGGCATCATCCCCGAGGGAATGATCAACTACCTCGCGCTGCTGGGGTGGTCCTTGTCCGCAGACCAGGATGTGTTCTCCGTCGATGAGTTCATCAAAGCCTTCGATATCAATGACGTGCTATCAAACCCTGCGCGTTTTGACGAGAAGAAGCTCGAAGCCATCAACGCTGACCACATTCGCATGCTGGAGCCTGAGGATTTCAAGAACCGCCTGCGTGACTACCTCACCGAGTACACGGACTTCCCGGCCGACTACCCCGAAGATAAGTTCGCTATCGCTGCGGATCTTGTGCAGACGCGCATCAAGGTGCTTGGTGACGCATACGGTCTGCTCAAGTTCTTGGTCACACCGGATGGAGAATTGGAGCTCGACGAGAAAGCTGCGAAGAAGAACCTCAAGGAAGATGCCGCGGAGCCGCTCGACGCCGGCCTTGCGGCACTTGAAGCAGTTGGGGAGTGGACCACCGTGAACATTGAAGCGGCCTTGAGCAAGGCGCTTATCGACGATCTCGGCCTCAAACCCCGCAAAGCCTACGGGGCCTTGCGAGTGGGCATCTCGGGTGAAGCTATCTCCCCGCCGCTGTTTGAGTCTATGGAGCTCCTCGGACGTGAATCGACCATGGCGCGTTTGCGTGCAGCGCGCGAGCAGACCCCGTTTGCTGCCGGGCAATAGCAAATGACAGCGCCGTAATTTGCTGGCATCACCAGCGGATTTGGTGCTCATTGCGCACCGTGGTTATAGTTATCGACGTTGTTCAGTGCGGCTGACAAGCAGCCGCACAGTATGACGATGGCCTATGGTGTAATTGGCAACACTACGGTTTCTGGTACCGTCATTCTAGGTTCGAGTCCTGGTAGGCCAGCTGCAGTCCGCTTCAAGTAGTGAACTGCAGGACAGAAAAGTCCTAATGCCCCGTTCGTCTAGCGGCCTAGGACGTCGCCCTCTCACGGCGGTAACACGGGTTCAAATCCCGTACGGGGTACAGCGAGAAGACCCTTTCATTCCACAGTGGAGTGAAAGGGTTTTTCTATATGTCTGAATATCTTGGCATTGAGAACAACTTTGTGACTCTTATTGTCGCGGTTGCAATCGGGGCGGCGGTGTTCACGGCGGTCTACAACGTGGGTCGAAAGCCTAAGGGAGAAGTGGAGACCTAGGTTCGTGTAACGGAGGGGGTTTGCGGAGCAATTAACAAACGAAACCGATTACTCACATGGAGGGGAATTATGGGTAAGAGAATCGCCGGCTTTTCTGTCGCGGTCGTTATCGCTATGGCGTGGGCAATTGTCTCCGCGCAATACGGCATTGAAAACCAAATTGTTTCGGCCATTGTCACCGTTGCTATGGGACTGGTTGTTTTTCTGGCGATCTTTTCCGTGGGCACCAACGGAAAGCCCCTGTTCAAAGAAAGTTAGAAGCGAACGCTTAGCCGCTTGTTGACCTAGGGATTTGGCGTTCGGCGCCATCACCATTTAGAGTGAGCAAGTCGCAACAAGCGAGCGCGCCCCGTTCGTCTAGCGGCCTAGGACGTCGCCCTCTCACGGCGGTAACACGGGTTCAAATCCCGTACGGGGTACAAAGCTAAAACCCTTTCATTCCATACCGGAGTGGAAGGGTTTTTCTTTTGTTCAAGAAGCCCTGTGCACATTGGCGTAACGAATCCCGGTTGAATCCTGATTAGGTCAGTGAAACGAGATGCCAATGGAGGGGTTGTCATGGTTAGAAATATTGTTGGTCTGTTGCTCGCGCTGTTCGCCGCTACGGTTTGGACAGTTGTCGCCGTTCGGATCGGGGTGGAAGATTCTCTCATGCGGACCATGATTTCGTGTGCGCTAGCGGCGACCATATTCTGCGCATTCTTCTTTTCGGGCAACAAGCCCGATGAGCCAGAAGCTCCTGCGGCTACCTAACCGTGACCGATCCACGCCCCGGCGGTTCTTTGCAAACCGCCGGGGTTTTGTCGTGTTTCGCTGACGTAGCGTCCGCTCAGGAGTAGTGTTTGCTACACAAACATAAAGGAGCGTGGGCATGGGACACACCAAGAAACTCCGGTTTGCTGTTATCACCGGTGTGGGGCTGATCATTCTCGCCGGTGAAGGTGTGGCGATGGCGCAGAACGGGCTCACCGCTGGTCTCGCATTGTCGAATGTGATCTTCACCCAGCAGGTCGGCGGCATTGAGGCCGACAACTTCAGCCTCTTCGTCGACCGAGAGACCTTGAAGGACAGTGAAGTAGCCGTGTCTCGCCTCAAGCTGGAGGACGCGACGATCACCGACCTATGCATGTCCGCGCCGATTAAGCTCCCCGGTTTGGGGGATCGTCGCTTCCAAATGAAGGCCCCGGGGGCAAGCACGAAAGCTACCAACCTGGTCATCGGCGCCAAGGAACTCAACGGCACCATGACAATGACCAACCCGCAGATCGGTGTGGACGCCCAGCAGTTGTCCGATAAGGCTGAGCCGGGCTCCTTCGGTATTTCCATGACGCACCTGTCTGCAAAGAACCAGCTGATCTACGCCACGTCCCTGTCCGCTGACAAGCTCACAGCCGCCGGCGGGCAGATTAAGGTGGTGAAAGAGGGCGAAGGTGAGTGCTAATTCACGTGGGCCGGAGCACGGGGGCATCAACGAACTCTTCGACGGTCCCACCAACGTCCCCGGCACGGCGGAGGGTCCCGCCGACACAGATGACAACGTCGAGAAGATCAATCGCGGTTTCGCGGGATGGCGCGGCGGACGGCCGTTCGGCGCGGGGCTGTGCATGATCATCGCCGGTGTGATCATCCTCATGCCGGCCTACCTCTCCTTCGAGGTGTCTAACATCATGATCCAGATCAGCACGATCTCGGGCGTGTCCACCTTGCTCGTGGGTGTTCTGCTCATCGTTTGTGGCTTGATGACGTGGGGGCAGCCGCAGGCCCGCATTCTCACTGGGGTGACCGCCATGCTGCTCGGATTCATTGCTTTGCCCACGTCGAATTTCGGCGGTTTCATCATCGGCACCCTCTTCGCTCTCATCGGCGGGGCGTGGGCCTTGTCCTGGGCGCCAGGGGAGAAAACCGCATGAAAGTCAGGGGACAAGTAGCAGCTGCACTCACGGCCGCAACCATGGTCGTGGCCGCGCCGCAGGTCGCTGTCGCGCAGTTTCCTCCCGTGCCTCCGTTGCCTTCGTTGGAACTGCCACCGCCGCCGCCCCTTCCAGCACCGTCATCACTGCCCCCATTACCTCCACCGCCGCCGGTGCTTCCAACCCCCGAGCTTGAAGGCCTTGACCTTCCACCGCAGCTGTCGGGTCGCGGTGTAGTGCCCCGGCAGATCGGCGGTTTCGACTTCGACCCGCCGGCGCCGATCGAGAATATGATGACTCCCTCGGGGGAGACATACACGGTCCAATCGGACTCCACGAAGCTGCTGGGCGACGTCAAGATGTCCTACGTCCAGGTGAACACGATGCAGGGGTCCAAACCCGCGATCCGCATCGATTGCAACCGTGTGGAGTTGGACAACCTGCGTGTTCGGTTCCCCGGTGCTTCCGCCGGTGTGGAGGATATCTGGCAGCGGTCCGGCCCAGGGGTGATCACCACTCTCAACGGGAACTTTCACATCCTCGTGGCCAGGATGACCATCACGTCTCAGATCGCAGGCGTGACTCTTCCCATTCCCATCACGATTGACGCGTCGTGGGCACCGGAACAGATCCGTGCCGAGCTCAGCAAAGCCGGTGCAGGGCTGCCCGATGACATGTCCAACCTCATGGTCGTGGTCGACGGAACGATGGAAACGTACTACATCTCTGCAGATGACCTGCGTGCTGAGCAGGGATTGAGCATTAAGTCTTAGGCCTTCGGGCCGAGCTCGTTCTCGAGCACTTCTTGGGCCACCTTCATCGCAGAAAGCGCTGCGGGGGCGCCACAGTAACCGGAGGAGTGGATGATCGCCTCGGTGATCTCCTCGCGCGTGAGGCCGTTGACAAGTGCGCCGCGGACATGGCCACGCAGCTCCTCAGTGGCGCGCAGTGCGACCAGCATGCCGATGTTGAGCAAGCTGCGGTCGCGGCGGGAAAGTCCGTCGCGCGTCCATACCGAGCCCCACACGGTGGCTGTGACGTGGTTTTGCAGTTCTTCGCCGTCTTTGCCGGTGTTGCGCTCGAGCGCCGCGTCGACAAAGTCATCTCCCATGACGTCGCGGCGCACGGCCATGCCAGCGTCGTAACGGTTGTCCTGAGTAGTGTTGTCGCTCATGCGCCCAAGCCTAACCCCACCCGCTTCACATAAGCTGGCGGGCATGATTGAAAACCGTCGGTTGCTCGACACCATAGGTTCCACGCCCCTCATACGTCTCGACACCGGCGACGGGGCCTCCAGTGGCCGGCGGGTATGGGGAAAACTGGAATCGTTCAACCCTGGAGGCAGCGCGAAAGACCGTACAGCGCGGGCTCTAGTGAAAGCCGCAGAAGAACAGGGGCTCGTTGCTCCCGGTGTGACGGTGGTCGAGTCGAGTTCCGGCAATCTCGGTGTCGCTCTAGCGCGTGAGGCCGCCGTCGGCGGGTGGGATTTCCACTGCGTTGTGGACCAACGCACGAACTCGTCAACGGTGGCGCACATGGAGGCGCTCGGTGCGACGATCCATGCGGTCACGAAACCGGATCCACGCACGGGGGACTGGTTGGCGGCGCGGAGGATCAAGGTCGCGGAGCTCGTCGATAAGCTCGGTGCGGTCAACTTGGACCAGTACTCCAACCGCGCGGCGTTCACTGCGCACAGCGAGGGCACGATGCGCGAGATTGTGGACCAACTTGGGCACGCGCCGGACTACTTGGTCGTGGCAGTGAGCACGACGGGCACTGTCGGAGGATGTCTGCGCTACATCGAGGAGCACGGCATGGATACCACTGTGATTGCTGTCGACGCAGAAGGGTCGGTTCTTTTCGGCGGAGAACGCGGCGAGCGGCTGCTGCCTGGCTTTGGCGCTGGCGTGGTTCCGGATCTCGCCGGCGACGTCACACCGCACGAGGTCGTGAGGGTCAGCGCAGCTGATTGCGTGGCGGCCGGTCGCCGCTTGGCCGCCGCGACGGGATTCTTGCCGGGGGCGTCTGGGGGAGCGGTGGCTGCGTGCGTCGAAAAGCATGCGGAACTAGAAGGCGATGTCGTGGCGATCTTCCACGACTCTGGAGTCGCGTACCTAGACACGATGTACAACGACGAGTGGGTGGCAGAGAAGCTGGGAGTGGATTTCGATGGGTAGAACAGTTGCGATCATCGGTGCCGGACCGCGCGGACTGTGGGCTGCTGAAGAGCTCTTCGACTTCGCCCGCCAGCGCGGCGTGGCTATCGATCTCACGGTGTTCTCCTCCGGCACGGTGGGTGCGAGGAACGCGTACGAACTGGATCAGCCTGAGCAGTGGGTGCTCAACGTGCCGCACAGCGCGATCCGGTCGCACAGCTCCAGTTTCGAGAACTTCAGTCGTGAAGATGAACCGGCCTCGCGCAGCACCGCCGGTGACTTCCTCGGAAAAGCTTGGGGCGATCTGCAGACATTCGCGCCGCGTACGTGCACGATCGACTGGCGGCGCACGTGGGTCAAGGACATTCGTCCCCGCGGTGAGCAATGGGAGGTTGAGGGCACGCTTTTCGACGACGTCCTCATCACCACCGGCCACGCCGACGACTGGCCCGGATCGTTGGCCCACGCGGATCTGGGCCTGGGAGAGAACGTGCGGGTCATTGCGCCCGCCACCCCTCAGGCTCTCGCGACCGTGACTCCCGACGACGTGGTGGTCGTGCGCGGCGCCGCACTGACGTTCATCGACATCACCCGCGTCATCTCTGCGAAAGCGATCTACCCCGTGACGCGCTCGGGCAGGTTCATGGAGGCCAAGCATGAGCCCACGACGCTTATCGACGACCTCGTCGACCGCGCCCAGGACGCAATCCGTGCCGCAACAAACACGCAGGACATCGTGGACGCACTGGCCGAATGCGCGGCAGGGATTCTCGAGCGCGAGACCGGTGACGCAGACCGGAATGCCATCGAGCAGGTTCTCGCCGGGACCGACAAAGGCGATCCGGTGGAGGATTTTCGGCGTTCCGTCACCGAGCCGGTCACGCCCGCGCACGCGGTGGGCATCGCCTTCCGCAAGGCCTATCCGGCCGTGATTGAGCGTGCATCCTTCGGCGGGCGGGAGAGCCTCGACAGCTTTGGCGACCTCACCCGCCGCCTCGAGCGCGTCGCGTTCGGGCCGTTTGCCGGCCCTGCTGCTGACCTGCTGGATCTGATCGAAAAGGGTGTCGTGCGGACCGACATTCTCGACCGTGGGGGCGATAACGCTGATCTGGCAGCCGCCGCGCGTGAGGTCAAAGCGACAGTCGTGATCGACGGGGTCATCGCGCCGCCCGGAGTCGTTCCGGGCACTCTGGTGGCCGACCTGGTGGACCGCGGCATCGGCACAATCGACCCTGAAACGAATGGTCTGGTCATTGACCGAGACGCCACGATCACCGGTCAGCGCCACATTGCGGCGGCGGGACGGATGACTGAAGGGTGGGTTCTCGGCCTGGACACCCTGAACCGGACGCAACATGACGAGATCCCGCGGTGGGCACGCCGCGTTGTCACTGAGGCGATGGAGAATCCCGAGCGCGTGCACGGTGTCCCGCCGATGACGGCCCGGATCGAGCCCTGGGCTGAGGAACTCACAAGCAGCTACAACGACTGCCGGAACCTGCTCGAGGAATTCTCAAGCCCGGTCAATGTGCTCAATCCGGAACCGATGCTGGCGAACGTCGACGAGCTCGTCAGCGCGGGCGCCTCCACGGGAGTCGAGGTGAAGATCTTCTTCGCCCGCAAAGCCAACAAGGGACTCGTGTTTGTGGACACGATGCGCGACGCCGGGCATGGTGTTGATGTGGCCAGTGAGAACGAGCTGCGCCAAGTCCTGGATCGGGGCGTGCCGGGGGAGCGGATCATTCTCTCCGCGGCGATCAAGTCGGACGCGTTGCTCGAGCTCGCCATCGCTAACGGGGTGGTCATCTCCGCCGACAACGTGACCGAGTTGGAGCGCATCATCGCCATTGCCGGTGACCGCACCGCCTTGGTGGCTCCGCGTCTCGCGCCGGATCCGCAGACGATGCCGCCGACCCGCTTCGGCGAACGTTCTCAGGTCTGGGCGCAGCGGTTGAGCGAGCCAGTGGGCTCCGTGACGGTTGCAGGGGTGCACGTTCACCTCCACGGTTACGCTGCTGCGGACCGGTCGGCAGCACTGCGGGAGTGCGTCGGGCTCGTCGATAAGCTGCGGGCGAGCGGGCACGACCCGCAGTTCATTGATGTCGGTGGCGGTGTGCCCATGAGCTACCTCGATGATGAGGAGCAGTGGAATCACACCCAGGACTCGCTGCGCGCCATGCGGGAGGGCTACGCGGAGCCGTTCACGTGGAAGGGCGACCCGCTGCACAACACCTACCCTTACTGGCAGCGGCCCGTGCGCGGTGCATGGCTGCGCGACGTGCTCGCCGACGGTGTTGCGCAAGAGCTCACCTCACGCGGCTTACGGTTGCATTTGGAGCCAGGCCGCTCGCTTCTCGACGGCTGTGGCCTCATCCTCGCCACCGTCGAATTCACCAAGCACCGCAGCGATGGGCTGCCACTCGTCGGCCTGGCGATGAATCGGACGCAATGCCGGACCACATCGGATGACTACCTGGTCGATCCGGTTCTGGTGACGGACGCCCCCGGTTCCACCGACGAGGAGGTCGAGGCGTTCCTGGTGGGCGCCTACTGCATCGAAGACGAGGTGATCCTGCGGCGGCGGATCCGTTTCCCCCGTGGGGTACGGCCGGGCGATATCGTCGCGATCCCGAACTCTGCCGGCTACTTCATGCACATTCTGGAAAGCGCTTCCCACCAGATCCCGCTGGCGAAGAACGTGGTCTGGCCGGTCGGCGCGCTTGACTCTATCGACGCAGGTTAGATTGCGGCCATCAAGGCGTCGGCTGCGCTGAGCAGTTCGGCTCCCCACATCTGCGCAGGGGAGGGCTTGAGGCGTTCGACCGGGCCGGAGATGGACAGCACGGCAAGAAGCGCACCGTTGGCGCTGTGAATGGGAGTGGATACGCTGGCCAGCTCGACCTCACGCTCGCCGACGGATTCGGCCAGACGGGTGGTGAGGATCCGGCCGAGCTCCGCAGAGTTGAACGGGGTGTCGATGTGCTCATAGGCGGCAAACACCTTCGCAGCAGAGCCACGGTCGAGGGGCAGCTTCGAACCCACGGGAACAGTGTTGTTGAGACCGCTCGGCGGCTCGATCGCCGCCACACACGTGCGGGTTGCTCCAGTGAGCTCGTAGAGCTGGACGGACTCGTGCGTGGTGCGCACTAGCTCGCCCATGATGGGTTTAGCAGCGTCAATCACCTGTGACGGTCCAGCTGCGGCATAGCGTGCGAGCGCGGGGCCGATCGCCCATGCGCCGGCTTCCGTGCGGACGAGGATGTGGTGAATCTCCAACGCCGTGGCAAGGCGGTGGGTCGTCGCACGGGGGAGTTCCGTCGCGGCGCTCAGCTGGGCGAGGGTCTTCTCGCCGGCGGCGATGGCGTCGATGATGGCGATGGAACGGTCAAGGACCTTGATGCCGGAAAGTTCTGCAGTGTTTCCCACGGTGCGGATGATAGCAATCCACTATGTGGACAGTGGTATCGACCGTGGTAGGGGTGTGTTCGTTCAGGGCGCAGGGTGAACGAGGGTGGCAAAACGGTTTTGCCTAGGATTGCGTGAAACGGTCTGGCCTCCGCTAGACTGTCCCATTGAATGGACTCGATTGTCCCGCCTATTGGGAACATGCTTTAAGGAGAGTGTTTGAGGTGGCCGTTAATGCGGACAAGCCATTGACTTTGGCGGAAAAGGTTTGGCGCGATCACGTGATCACCAAAGGTGAGAACGGAGGCCCGGATCTGATTTACATCGACTTCCAACTTCTCCACGAGGTCACCTCACCGCAGGCGTTCGACGGCCTGCGCATGAACGGACGCACGATCCGCAACCCCCAGCAACACCTAGCTACTGAGGACCACAACGTGCCCACCGTGGGCATTAAGTCCGGCAATTTGCTGGAGATCGAGGAGCTGACCTCCCGCACCCAGGTGTCCACCCTGCGCAAGAACTGCGAAGAGTTCGGTGTCCGTCTGCACTCCATGGGCGACGTCAAGCAGGGCATTGTCCACACCGTTGGACCGCAGCTGGGCATCACTCAGCCGGGCATGACGATCGTGTGCGGCGACTCCCACACCTCGACCCACGGTGCGTTCGGATCGATCGGCATGGGCATTGGCACTTCCGAGGTTGAGCATGTCATGGCGACCCAGACGCTGCCGCTCAAGCCGTTCAAGACCATGGCTATCGAGGTCTCCGGGGAATTGCAGCCCGGAGTCACTGCTAAGGACTTGATTTTGGCGATCATCGCGAAGATCGGCACCAACGGCGGATCCGGCCACATCATTGAGTACCGCGGAGAGGCCATCGAGAAGCTGTCGATGGAAGCGCGCATGACCATCTGCAACATGTCCATCGAGGGCGGTGCCCGTGCCGGCATGGTGGCCCCTGACGAGAAGACCTTCGAGTACGTCAAAGGCCGCGAATACGCACCACAAGGCAAGGACTGGGACGACGCCGTCGCCTACTGGAAGACCTTGCCGACTGATGAAGGCGCCGAATTCGACACTGTCGTCGAAATCGATGGTTCGGCGCTGACCCCGTTTGTCACCTGGGGCACCAACCCTGGTCAGGGTCTGCCGCTGGCTGAGACTGTGCCGGACCCGGAGTCCTTTGGCGACGACACCCTCAAGGCAGCCGCCGAGAAGGCGTTGAAGTACATGGATCTTGAGCCGGGCACCCCGCTGCGGGACATCAAGATCGACACTGTCTTCCTTGGTTCGTGCACCAATGCGCGCATTGAAGACCTGCGTGCAGCTGCGGAGGTCATCAAGGGCAAGAAGATTCACGAGAACACCCGCATGATGGTCGTTCCCTCTTCCGCAATGGTGAAGCAGCAGGCGGAGGCAGAAGGCCTGGACCAGATCTTCCGCGACTTCGGAGCGGACTGGCGTACCGCCGGCTGCTCGATGTGCTTGGGCATGAACCCGGATCAGTTGCAGCCGGGGGAGCGGTCAGCGTCGACAAGCAACCGCAACTTCGAGGGCCGTCAGGGCCCCGGCGGCCGCACCCACCTGGTGTCGCCGCTTGTCGCAGCGGCAACCGCAATCACTGGCCACCTTGCCTCCCCGGCGGACCTTTAAGGAGCAATCATGGAAAAGTTCACCACCCACACCGGCGTTGGCGTTCCGCTGACCCGCTCCAACGTGGACACCGACCAGATCATCCCCGCTGTGTACTTGAAGCGTGTCTCGCGCACTGGGTTCGAGGACGGTCTGTTCTCCAACTGGCGTAACAACGAAGCAGACTTTGTGCTGAACCAGGATGCGTTCAAGAACGGCTCCGTGCTCTTCGCCGGCCCCGACTTCGGCACCGGCTCCTCTCGCGAGCACGCCGTGTGGGCGCTCATGGACTATGGCTTCAAGGCCGTGTTCAGCCCGCGCTTCGCCGACATCTTCCGTGGTAACACCTCCAAAGCAGGCCTGCTCGCCGGCCAAATGACTGAATCCGACATCGAGCTGATCTGGAAGCAGCTCGAGCAAAACCCCGGTATGGTGGTCACGGTGTCGCTCGAGGACCGGACCGTGACGGTGGGGGAGAACACCTTCACCTTCGAGATCGACGACTACATCCGCTGGCGCCTCATGGAAGGCCTCGACGACATCGGCCTGACCCTGCGTGATGAGGGCGCAATCGAGGACTTCGAAGCGAAGCGGCCCGCGTACAAGCCAGCTATCGACGTCTAGAAAGGCCGGAGAATGAACGAAACGCGAAACGCGAGAATGCTCTCGCTTGATGTGATCCGCGGAATCGCACTGTGCGGGATCGCCTTCGTGAACTTTCAACAGCAATGGCTCCTCTATCCAGGGCCTGAAGGGGAAAAGGAGGCGTACCGGGCGCTAGATCTCCTTGCTCACCAACGCTTCTTCACAGCGTTCACATTTCTCTTCGGGATTGGATTCGCCCTGATCGTCGATGGGGCTCGCCGACGCGGGATGATGGCGCAGTCCGTCATGTGGCGGCGGCTGCTGCCTCTTTTTCTGCTCGGAATCGTGCACCAAATCCTCCACCCCGGGGAGGCGCTGCTGTACTACTCAGCCTTCGGCTTCGTATTCCTGTACCCGCTCACTTTCGTCACCGACCTGAAACTTCGACGGACATTAGCCACCGTCGGAGGCGTCGTGCTGACTTTGCTCGGAGCGCCGTTCGGAGGAATCGTTCTCATTCCCGGCTTGCTCTTGCTCGGATTCGCATTCGCTATGTGGGGGCTACCGCAGGCCCTGGACGAGAACCCTAAACCGGCGGCGATGGCACTGCTGGTTCTGGTTCCGCTGACGCTGGGAATGAGCTACCTCCAGTACCGGAGTCTTGGAACGGTCGCATATAGCCACGTTGCTGCAGTGACTGGCCTGATCTACACAGCCATGTGGATGGCACTGGTGTATGTCCTGCTGCGCACGCCCCTGCGGTCCGCGCTCGGAGCGATGTTCGCGTCGCTGGGCCGAACGGCTCTGACGAACTACATTCTGGCGACGTTGGTGATCATCGGAAGCGGCCTGCTGTTGGGATATCCACGCGAAGATGCGGGAGCGACGAACGAAGACTTCTACACAGCTTTCGCGGTCGCCGCAGTGATGCTCGTCATCCAAGCTGTGCTCAGCTGGCTGTGGCTGCGCCGCTTCGGCCAGGGGCCGTTGGAGAAAGGCTGGCGCTACCTCACCTGGGAAGCGTTTGGCGGGCCGAAGAAACTGCAGCAAGCCGAGGCAGCGCACCCAGACGCTTAATTTCTACCGCACCGGCAGGGCTGTCGGCATGTAGTCCGCGCCGGTGAGGTCGCCGTTGTTGAAGGAGAGCACCCACACGCAGCCCTTCTTGCAGTTGATCTCACCGTCGATCGGCAGGCGGCCGTTCTCTGAGAGCCACTGGATCATGTTGGGCATCACGTCGCCCTGGGCTACGACGACGCTCGTGCCACCTTGATCGATGACAGCTTGGAAAGCCTGCTTGGCACCGGACGGGTCTGACTGCCACGCGTTGTCACCGAAACGCAGGTCGACGTCGACAGGCATGTTCAACTCGTCGGCAAGCGGCGCGATGGTTTGCTGGCAGCGGTCCGGAAGAGCGCTATAGATGCGCTCCGGCTGGAAGGCCGCGAGCATCGGGACGAGCATCTCCGACTGGCGGCGGCCTTTCTTGTCTAATGGCCGCTTGTTGTCGTCGCCGGACCACTTCTCGCGGTCGTGCGCCTTCGCGTGGCGCACATAAAGGATGCGGCTCGTCGCCGGGAGGCGGAAGCGCTTCTCCGCTTTCGTCAGAACCTGGCGGTCGAGGTCGTAGGACATGATCTCTTTGGCATCGTCGAAGGTGAGCCAGCGGATCTCGTCGACCTCGTCGTTCGGCTCGAACTCGCCGCCGAGCACCTGAGCGATCCAGTAATAGACCACCTTCGTGCTGTCCATGACGGGGTACACCGTCTTACCCAGCAGCTTGCCCAGGCGGATGTCGTAGCCGGTTTCCTCCTTGATCTCGCGGACCGCAGTGACCACGAGAGACTCGCCCGGGTCTACCTTGCCTTTGGCCAAGGACCAGTCGTCATAGCGTGGGCGATGAATGCACGCGACTTCAATCGAGTCGATGTCGTTGACGTCGCCGCGCCACAGCACGGCGCCCGCAGCCAGAGTAGTCTTCTTGAATTCCTCATCTGGTCGGCGTGGAATCTCCTGGTGGCGGCCGGTGAGGAACATCTCGCCCTGGATGTCCTTGTCGTCTTCGTGCATCTTCGACTTCTTGCCCATGGCATTCATCATATGCGCCCAACCGAGCCTGGCTCCTCTACACTGGCACGGAACGTAAGAGAGAAGGAGCGCACATGGTCAAGGTGGCTGTTCTCGGCGCCGGGTCGTGGGGGACCGCACTGGCGAAGGTCTTTGCGGACGCCGGAAACTCTGTGAGTCTGTGGGCGCGCCGCACCCAGTTGGCGCAGACAATGGCGTCCACACGCGAGAATCCCGATTACCTCGAGGGCATTGAACTGCCAGAGGCGATTGAAGCGACCGATGACGCCGAAGCCGCAATCGAGTCTGCACAGATCGTGGTGCCCGCTGTGCCGAGCCAGACGATGCGGGACAACCTGGCCACGTGGGCGCCGCACATCAGCTCGGACGCCACAGTGCTGTCTATCTCCAAGGGCATTGAGACGGGCACGTACAAGCGCATGTCCGAGGTGGTGGCAGAGGTCACCGGCATTAACGACGACCGCGTGGCCGTTTTGTCGGGCCCGAACCTGGCGCGCGAGGTCGCTGAGGAGCAGCCAGCGGCTACAGTTATCGCCTGCTCAGACCTCAACCGCGCGAAGCTGGTCCAGGCCGCCTGCGCAACCACTTATATGCGCCCGTACACCAACACTGATGTCGTCGGCTGTGAGATTGGCGGGGCCTGCAAGAACGTCATCGCGCTCGCGTGCGGCATGGCTGCGGGCAAAGATCTGGGGGAGAACACCCGCGCCACCTTGATCACCCGTGGCCTGGCGGAAATCACCCGTCTGGGCATGGCGCTCGGCGCGGACCAGCGCACTTTCGCGGGCCTTGCTGGGCTGGGCGACCTCGTGGCCACCTGCGGCTCGCCGCTGTCCCGCAACCGAACGTTCGGTGAACGTCTCGGCCGCGGAATGTCGCTCGAGGACGCCCGCGAGGCGACGCACGGCCAGGTCGCAGAAGGCGTGATCAGCTCCAAGAGCATCTACGAGCTGGCGCTGGCCAACGGAGTGGACATGCCGCTCACGGAGGCAGTGCATTCCGTGTGCCACGGCGACCTCAAGGTCGATGAGATGGTTGTCGCACTGATGGGTCGCTCGAAAAAGTCGGAGTAGGTGCCTTGTAGTGTGGTCTGCATGATCACACTTGCCGTCATTTACGGTGGAATGTCCTCCGAGCACTCCATTTCTTGCATTTCTGCTGGCGCCATCATGGCGGAGTTGCCCAAGGGCAAGTACAAAATTTTCCCGGTAGGCATCACTCAAGATGGCGTGTGGGTGGAAGGCACGACGGACCCGGTCGGGGATTCTCAGCTGCCGTCGGTCGCGGGCGAGCGCGAGGTCGCGCTGTCGGTCAATCCTTCCCGCCGCGGTGAGTTTTACGATGCTCGCACGGGCGAGGTGCTGGCCACCATCGACGCTGTCTTCCCGGTTCTGCACGGCACCTACGGCGAAGATGGCACGATTCAGGGTCTGCTCGACCTTGCTGGCGTGCCGTATGTCGGTCCGGGTGTGCTGTCGTCTGCCTGCTCGATGGACAAGCAGTTCACGAAGATTGTCGCGCGTTCGGCAGATGTGCCTGTCACCCGCGAGGTCGTGCTTGTCGACGACGAGCACCTCGACGACAACGACCGCGACTACCTCGGCCTTCCCGTGTTTGTGAAGCCGGCCCGCGGTGGATCCTCCATCGGCATCAACAAGGTCGACAGCTGGGATCAGCTCGATGACGCCGTGCGTTTTGCCCGCCTGTATGACTCCAAGGTCATCATTGAGGCGGAGCTGGTTGGCGACGAGGTGGAAGTCGGCGTGATCGAGCGCCCCAACGGCGATCTGATCGCCTCGCCTCCCGCAAAGCTCAACGGGACCTCCGAATCGGAGGAGGGCTTCTACGGGTTTGAGACCAAGTACCTCGACGACGTTGTCACCGCGACGATCCCGGCGGGCTACGACGACGTGATGAACGCCAAGCTCGAAGAGCTGGCCATCCGCACCTTCCGCGCTCTGGACTGCCGTGGTTTGGCGCGCGTGGACTTCTTTGTCACATCGGAGGGCCCGATGCTCAACGAAGTCAACACCATGCCCGGCTTCACGTCGATTTCTATGTTCCCGCAGGTCTTCCAAGCTGCGGGCATGAGCTACGGGGAGCTGCTCGAAACACTCATTGCTACTGCGCTGGAACGTTCTCCGCAATAAGGTTGGTCAGCTTCGTCAGCGCTTCTTCGCCGACACCCATGGGCAGCGACACTGCGATATCGGTGCGCCGGCCCAGCGCGTAGAGCAGCGTTGCAGTTCCGTCAGGGTTCTCCTCCTGGAACCACGGGGTGTCGTTGATCTGGGTCAGCTGGGCTCCAGGTTCATAGCTCGCCGGTGCCGCGACACCGCAGCGGATGACAATGGGTTCCACGCTATTCCCACCCCATGCGGCTGCAGATGCGTCGTCAAGCGAAGCGACGTTGCTCAGATCCAACCGTGGGTAGCCCGGGACGAGCTCGTCGGGGAGTCCTCCCATGAGCGTCTCGCACTCGGCTACAGCGCCCTCTGCGGGTTCAAGCGCGGCCAGCGGCGCGGGTGCAGGTTCGCTCGCCTCTTCCGGTAGAGCAGACAGGTCGAGCTTATCGACGGGACTCTCACCCTCCCGCACAGCCTGATGGTCCGCCGTCACCGCCACGACCGGCGAGCGGTCCACTGTGAACCATGTGGACAAGTCCGCCCCCGCCGTAGGGTCGCTGATTTCTATCCACCGTGCTCCGGCCGCTTCAAACGTGGGGGTGAGCTCGGTGTACTGGAGAGGGGCTTCGACACCGCAGCGCAGCGTGACGCGTTCGTCGGACGCAGACTGCCACACGGCAGCACCGGCAGGAGCCGGGTCGAGCAGCTCGGCGCGGCGGTGACCGGCAAGCTCGTCGGGCAGAGACTCGACCAACTGGGCGCATTCGGCGGAGTCCGCCATAGGAGACGGCAACTCCGACAGCGAGACCGGCTGGTTGTTAAGCTTCTGCATAACCAATTTGGACCCGACGAGCACGCCGACGACAAGCGCTAGCGCCAAGCCCAGACTGACGTAGATCAGTGTCTTGTTCATCGGCGGCGCGGCGGTAGTCTGTTCGGCTGAGCTCGTCATAACGGCCCAGTCTATAAGGCCCAGAACCGAGAAAGGCCCCACGCACCTATGATTCACACCGGTTTTCCCACCAGTGGCCCCACGCTCGGTGAGGTCGGGGAACACGCGGTAATCCAGTCGATCATCGATGCCAGCCCATCACCGGTTAACGGGGATGACGCAGCTGTTCTGTCGCCGGCGTCGCCGAACTCGCGCGTGGTGGCTACGACGGACATGCTCGTGGAAGGGCGTCATTTCCGGGCGGATGTGACCACCCCGTGGTATCTGGGCCGAAAGGCAGTCGTGCAGAACTTCGCCGATATTGAAGCAATGGGTGCGCGCCCGATCGCTGTGTTGCTGTCCTTGTCTGCTCCGCCCGCAATGGCGGCGTCCGTGGTCGGGGAGATCGCCCGTGGGATCGCCCACGAGATTGACAAGTACGCCGCCGAGCTCGTCGGCGGCGACGTCACAGCGGGGGAGAGCCTTGTTCTCTCGGTCACCGCTATCGGATCCCTCGGCGGCAACCGGCCGCCGCTGACCCTATCCGGTGCGCGCCCGGGCCAGAACCTTGTTGCCCACGGTGCGATCGGTTACTCCGCCGCTGGCTTGGACCTGCTGGAATCGGGCATGAAGATCCCCGAGAAGTTGGAACCGCTCGTGCTGGCCTACCAGGCTCCTGTTCTCTCGCCGAGCGCTGGCGTGGTCGCGCGTTCCGCCGGAGCGAGTGCGATGACCGACAACTCCGACGGTCTACTGCACGATCTCACTGCGATCGCTGAGAACTCCGGTGTGCGGTTCGATCTGGATCCCCACACGATCGCCCCCGACGACTTGCTGCTTCATGCCGCTGAGCTTCTTGGCGCTGACCCGTGGAAGTGGGTGTATGAGGGCGGGGAAGACCACACTTTGCTTGGCACGTTGCATGGGAATGCGCCTGTCGGGTTTCGCAGCATCGGCAAGGTGTGTCGCACCAACGACGCAGCGAGCGTCACCGTCGATGGTGCTGCACCCAATTACTCCGGAGGATGGGAGAGTTTCGCATGAGTTTGCCTGTGCATGAGAGTTGGAAGCAACCACTGAAGCCCGTCGAAAAGCGCATTCATGAGATGGGTGACTTCCTGCGCGCGAACCAGCCGTACCTGCCGGCCGGCAACGACGTCCTGCGCGCGTTTCAGGACCCGTTCGACGATGTGCGCGTGCTCATCGTCGGCCAAGATCCGTACCCGACACCAGGGCACCCCATGGGCCTGAGCTTTTCGACGCAACCAGGTGTGCGCCCACCCCGCTCCCTGGTGAATATCTACACTGAGCTGGAAAGCGACCTGGGCATCCCGCCCCGGAAGGACGGCGACCTGTCCAACTGGGCGAGCCAGGGAATCTTGCTGCTCAACAGGGTGCTCACCGTGGCGCCCGGAAAATCTGGCTCGCACCGCGGCAAGGGCTGGGAAGAGGTCACAGAGCAAGCGATGCGCGCCCTCGCCGAGCGTGACACACCGCTCGTGGCCATCCTGTGGGGACGCGACGCCCGCACCGCCAAAGAGTTCCTAGGTGACACTCCATGCATCGAGTCGACGCACCCCTCACCGTTTTCCGCGCGCAACGGATTCTTCGGCTCCCGCCCGTTCTCGCGGGCCAATGAGGCGCTGCAGGCCCAAGGGGCCGACGGTGTTGACTGGGCACTGTAGAGTAAGTGCCCATGACCACCCTCTCCGGCGTTTCTGTGCTTGACGGTGCCCGCCTTCTGGTGTGGGCACGTAGCGGCGCTGAAGCGTTGGAGGAGCACCGCGAGGACATCAACAGCCTGAATGTCTTCCCCGTGCCGGATTCAGACACTGGCTCCAACATGGCGTACACAATGGCCGCAGCCGTGCGCGAAGCCGAGAATGTGGATCCGTCCGCCGGCGCGGACGCGGTCGCTGAGGCGCTGGCGTTCGGCAGCATTAAGGGTGCCCGCGGTAATTCGGGGATCGTCCTGTCCCAGGTATTGCGGGGTGTCGCGCAGGCGGCACTCGATGGGGAGTTGGACGGCAGAAGCGTCGCAGACGCGCTGACCAACGCTGTCACGTTCGTGAAGCGGGCTATCAATTCGCCCGTCGAGGGCACGATCATCACCGTCTTGCGCGAAGCAGCTAATGCGGCACGAGCGGCCGCGGAGACCGGTGAGCTTGCTGACGTCACTGCAGCAGCCCTTGGTGCCGCCGAAGAAGCGCTCGAACGCACTCCGTCACAGCTCGCTGAACTCCGCGAAGCGGGGGTTGTGGATGCAGGCGGTACTGGGCTGGTGCTGTTGCTTCAGGTGCTGCACGACAGCGTCAGCGGCGAAAGCGGCGGTGACCGTCCCGTAGGTTCTGCAGCTGGTTCGGACCATGAACACGGGGACGGCCACAGCGCCCCCGGTTGGCTCGAAGTTCTGTTCATGTTCTCTGGTCCCCTCGATGATCTTGAGTCGGTGCTCTCCGGGATGGGGCGCAGCCTTGTCGTGGCCCGTGTGACGGACACGCAGGGCAAGGTGCACATTCATACCCCGGAAGCGGGGCCGGTCATCGAGAAGGCCTTTGCCATGGGGGAGGTGACCGATTTGCGGCTCGAGGTGCTGCCGGATGCGTCCCCGTTGCATGAAGCGCGCCGTGTCGGCCGCCTCATCGTTGCGGTGACTCCTGCCGGTTCGTTGATGGATCTGTACACCCAAGCCGGTGCCGTCGCTGTCGTGCCCGGCCCAGGTGTGGTTGAGGATCTCCGCCGCGAGATTGTCGCCTCGGGCGCGCACGAGGTTCTTGTGCTGCCCAATGGCCAGCTCGACTCCGAAACGCTCGGCGCAGTCGAATCAGTTGCCGAGACGGATGACACGGAGATCGTTTTGCTCCCGACAGTCCGCCTGGTCAACGGTATCGCTGCTCTTGCCGTTCATGATCCGCGCCTGCCGCTCGACCAGGCGGCTGCTTTGATGCAGGAAGCCGCGCAGGAGATGGATGTCGCTGATATCCAGACCACCGATGACGGGATTGATGTCCTCGGTGCGAACGGAGCTATTGCCCGGGCAGACGACCTCGCTTCGGCCATTGAGCAGGCGTGCACCGCTTTGCTTGCCGACGGCGGCGAGCTCATTACCCTCCTTCTCGCCCCGGACGACGCCACCGCGGTTGACAGCGACGCCCTCGAAGAGAAACTCGGGGCCGAGGTACTGGTCTACCCGGCAGATGGCCTCGGAACGCTCGGCCACATCGGAGTGGAGTAGCACCGTGCTCGGCCTGACGTACTCCACGCCGCTCAACCTGGTCATTCCCACCCGCCCCGCGCGAGCCATCGCGACCAACTTCGGGATCGAGACAGCAGAAGGGCTGCTGGAGTACTACCCGCGCAAGTACCTCCACTACGGTTACGGCGACGCGCTCGAAGGGGCGCTGCCAGGTGACACGATCTCTTTCATCGGCGTGATCCAGTCCACGCGCATGATTCACGGCAAGCGCACAATCTTCAAAGCGCAGGTCTCCGACGGGCGCAACACGATTGACATGTCGTTCTTCAACGCCCGCTACGCCCCACGGGTGCTTGAGGAAGGCACCCGTGGCATGTTCACTGGGAAGCTGTCCTACTTCAACGGCATGCCGCAGTTGCAGCACCCGGACTTCATTCTGCTCAACCAGCCCAGTTTCTCAGGCGAGAAGTCGAGCGGTGCTACGCACAGTTCCGGGTCGATGAAGCAGCTCGCCGCCTTCGGGGACCCCGATGAGATGTTGGCCGGCCGTGAGTGGTTGCCGGTGTACGCGGCAAAGAAGAACGTCTCCACATGGACCATTATGGGTGCGGTCGCTACCGTCCTCGAACACATCGGGGAGGTGGAAGAGCCGCTCGGCTTCACTCCCGAGGGCTTCATTTCTCTTCAGGACGCTCTGTGGCAGATTCACTTGCCCGGCCCCCGCGGCCCTGACGCCGCCCGGAACCGCCTGAAATACAACGAGGCGCTGCGGGTGGCTCTCATCATGGCGGTGCGCCGCGAGGATACGGCGCATCGGACGGCGCCGGCGCTTCCGCGCGTCGATAAGCGCAACCAAGCGCAACTCTTGAGCGCTTTGCCGTTCTCGCTGACCGACGGGCAGCTCGGTGTGCTCGACGAGATCACCTCAGACCTACAGCGCACGATCCCGATGACCCGCCTGCTGCAGGGCGAGGTCGGTTCCGGAAAAACGATCGTGGCGTTGGCTGCGATGCTCCAAGCGGTGGACAACGGCATGCAGTGTGCGCTGCTCGCCCCAACGGAAGTACTCACTCTGCAGCATGAAAAGTCCCTGCGTAAAACCTTGATGCGCACCGGTGTCCATGCCCGCGTGGTGGCACTGACGGGGTCGATGCCGACCGTGCAGAAACAGGAGGCGCTGCTGGCGATCATGACGGGGGAGGCCGACATCGTCGTGGGCACGCACGCGATCATTCAAGAGAGCGTGGAGTTCTTCAACCTCGGTTTCGTCGTCGTGGATGAGCAGCACCGCTTCGGTGTGGAGCAGCGTGACATGCTGCGCGACAAAGCAGGGGATATCACCCCGCACTTGCTGGTGATGACGGCGACACCGATTCCGCGCACCATCGCCATCACCGTCTTCGGCGACTTGGAAGTGTCCACTCTGCGGGAGCTGCCCGGCGGCCGCAAACCCATCCAGTCGGCGATCGTGCCGGAGTTCAAGGAGACGTGGGTGGCGCGTGCCTGGGTGAAGATTCGCGAGGAGGTCGCCGCCGGCCACCAGGCCTATATTGTGTGCCCGCGCATTGAGGGGCCCGGCGGGGTGCTCGAGATGGCGGAACGCCTGCAAGCTGTGGAGTTGCAGGGCCTGCGAATCGAGATTCTGCACGGCCGCATGAAAGGCGAGGACAAGGACCGGATCATGTCCGAGTTCAGCGCCGGAGAGATCGATGTGCTCATCTCCACGACGGTCATCGAGGTCGGTGTCGACGTACCGAATGCAACGGTGATGATGGTGCGCGAATCCGAGCACTTCGGGGTCTCCCAGCTCCACCAGCTGCGCGGCCGTGTGGGTCGTGGTGGGCACCAGTCGCTGTGCTTGTTCCATACCTTCGCTGAGCCCGATACACCCCAGCTCGAGCGCGTTTCGCGCATTGCCGAGGTTTCCGACGGGTTCGAACTCGCCGAGCTCGACCTGGAGATCCGCCAAGAGGGCGACGTGCTGGGCACATCCCAGTCCGGCAAGGAGCGACAGCTCAAGCTGCTCAACCTTGTCGAAGACTATGAGATCATCCAGCGCGCCTACGACGACGCCGCCGAGATTGTCGCCCGCGACATTGAGCTGGCCCGCTCCGTCACCGAAGAGATGATCCTCGAAGAATTCGAGTATCTGGATAAAAGTTAAAGTGGTCGCATGAGCCGAATCATTTCGGGCGAAGCCCGCGGACGCAAGATCAAGGTGCCGCCGGAAGGCACCCGCCCCACCTCCGACAGAGCGAAAGAGGGGTTGTTCTCGTCGCTGCAGGTGCGGTTTGGCTTCGTCGGCAAGCGTGTGCTCGACCTGTTTTCCGGCTCGGGCGCACTGGGGCTTGAGGCCGCGTCGCGTGGCGCCGAGGAGGTCGTGCTCGTCGAGTCTGACCCGAAAGCCGTCGAGATAATCAAGCACAACGCGAAGGCCGTCGGCCATCCGAACGTGCATATTGAGCCCGTCAAGGCCTCCGCCTATGTGCCGCGTGCCCCGCGCGCGTACTTCGACATGGTGCTCGCCGACCCGCCCTACGACCTGCCCGACGAGGACGTCGCCGCCATGCTCGAAGCGCTCAAGCCCGCGCTTATCGACGGCGCAGCTGTCGTCATCGAACGCCACCGCGACAGCGCAGAAACCGCATGGCCGGAGGGCTACACACCTACCGGTCAAAAGTTGAAGAAGCGCCTGTATGGTATCGCTCGTATGGACATGGCTGTCTACGACAGTGCCGACAAGAACGAGGAAGAACAATGACGAAGGCAGTATGCCCAGGATCCTTCGACCCTGTGACCAACGGTCACCTGGACATCTTCACCCGCGCCGCGCGTAGCTTCGATGAAGTCACCGTCCTGGTGACCGGCAACCCGAACAAGCAGTCCGGCCTGTTCAGCATTGACGAGCGCATGGGCCTCATCCGCGAAGTCACCAGCCACATTCCCAACATCACAGTGGACACGTGGGGCGGTCTGCTGGTGGACTACACCACCGCGCACAACATCGGCGCGCTGGTGAAGGGTCTGCGCTCCTCCCTCGACTACGACTACGAGCTACCCATGGCGCAGATGAACCGGCGGCTCTCCGGCGTGGACACATTCTTCCTCATGACCGACGAGAAGTACGGTTACATCTCGTCCTCCCTGTGCAAGGAAGTGGCCAAGTACGGCGGCGACCTGAAGGGGCTTGTGCCGGACCCGGTTTTCGAGGCGATGAACCAGAAGTTCAGCGGCACTACTTAGGTCCAAGGGCCGCTTGCGGAAAAGTTGACAAACCTGAAACCAGTCTAGCGCCCCAGATCGCTTCTACCTGCGGAAACGGTTCTAGGCGCAAATCGAGTTTGTCAACTTTTCCGCACTAGGTTTCCGCACTGGGGCGCGGCCCCCGAAGATCCCTAGAAGATCGAGGACAGGAACTCCTGAGTGCGGGCTTCCTGGGGGTTGTCGAGAACTTGCTCGGGAGTGCCGTACTCAACAATGGCGCCGTCAGACATGAAGGCGACTGTATCGGCGACCTCGCGGGCGAACGCCATCTCGTGGGTGACTACCAGCATGGTCATTCCGGATGCGGCCAGCTCGCGCATCACGCGGAGGACTTCGCCGACGAGTTCGGGGTCGAGGGCGGAGGTGGGTTCGTCGAAAAGCATGAGCTTGGGGTCCATAGCTACCGCGCGCGCGATGGCGACGCGTTGCTGTTGACCTCCGGAAAGCTGGACGGGGTAGGCCTCCGCTTTGTGGGCGAGGCCGACTTGCTCGAGCAGCTCCATGGCCTTCTTTTTGGCAGTTTCCGGCTTCTCGCCCTTGACGTGGATGGGCGCTTCGATGATGTTCTCCAGGGCGGTGCGGTGGCCGAAGAGATTGAAGGACTGGAAGACCATGCCGATGTCGCGGCGCTGGCGGGAGGCATCCTTCTCCGAGAGTTGGTATAAAACACCGTCTTTCTCGCGGTACCCGATGAGATCCCCGTCGACGTAGAGACGGCCGGCGGTGACCTGCTCGAGGTGGTTCACGCAGCGCAGGAACGTCGACTTACCAGACCCCGACGGGCCGATGAGGCAGGTGACCTCGCCTTTTTGCACTTCGAGGTTGATGCCCTTGAGCACGTCGAGCGAGCCGAAAGACTTCCAGACGTCGACGGCCTGAACCATGGGTGTGCTAGTCATGAGCGCTTCCTACCTTTCCTCGATGACGGTGACGTTGTGGGGTGTTTTGCCTTCAGCGTCGGTCAGCGCCGCGAGCTGGCGGGCCGTGAGTTCGCGAGTGACACCACGGTCGAAGTAGCGCTCCAGGTAGTACTGGCCGATCATGAGGATCGAGGTGATCACCAGGTACCAGGTGGCGGCGACAAGCAGCATCGGCACTGGCTCGAAGAGCGCGGCGGCAATGTCCTGGCTGCGGCCGTAAAGCTCGAGCGAGTAGGGGATAGCCACCACCAGCGAGGAGGTCTTCAGCAGGGAAATGAACTCATTGCCTGTCGGCGGGATGATGATCCGCATTGCCTGCGGCAGGACCGTGCGGCGCATGGTCATGCCCCAGCCCATGCCCAAAGCTTTCGACGCTTCGATCTGCCCTTCCGGAACCGAGTTGATGCCGGAGCGGACGATTTCGGCCATGTAACCAGCTTCGTTGAGGCCCAGGCCAAGCACCGCGAGGGCGAAAGCGGAGGACGTGAGTGCCTCCATGGAGATCTCAGTGAAGCCGAGGTTGACAGACTGGTAGATCGCTCCGAGAAGTCCCCAGAACACCAGTTGGACATATACCGGGGTACCTCGGAAGACCCACAGGTACAGCCACGCAATGGATTTGAACACTGGGTTCGGCGACATGCGCATGACTGCCAGGATCACGCCGAGCACCACACCGATGATCATGGCCAGCACCGTCAGCGCCAGGGTGTGGCCGGCGGCGCTGAGGATGCGGGTGTCAAAAAGGTACGCGAAGTAAGTGCCCCAGCCGTAGGCCTCGCGGCGCGCGGCGTCGAAGATGAAGAGCGCGAAAAGCACCAACAGGATCACCGCGGCGACCCATCGTCCCGGGTGGCGCAGCGGTTTAGCCTCGATGCGTTGTGGGCGTTCGTTGCGTTGAGCCATTAGTGTCCTCCCACTGGCTGCTCGTTGATCAGGGCCTCATCCAACAGGCCGGTTTCCACATTCCACTGTTCCAAGATGCGCTGGTATTCGCCCGTATCAATAAGGTGTTGCATGGCTGCGGCGAGCGCGTCCGCCAGCGGCGAATCCTTCGGCACCGCGATGCCGTAGGGTGCGGCGTCGAACATCTCGCCAGTGAGCTCGAGCTGGCCGTCCGAGCGTTCCACGGCCCAGGCCGACACAGGTGAGTCCGCGCTAAGCGCGTCAGCGCGCCCGACGAGCGCAGCCAATGCAGCATTGTCCGACGTGTCGTAGGACAGGATCGTGATCGGGTTGCCTTCCTCTTCGCACTTCTCGGCTTTCGGGCGGATGTCGTCCGTCTCTGACACCGTGGTGCGCTGCACGGCAACGGTGAGCCCGCAGGGGTTCTCCGGGTCGACCCCGCTGCCGGGCTGAGTCGCCCACTGGATGCCGGCGTACAGGAAGTTGACGAACTCGAAGTTCTCGCGCCGTTCCTCCGTGTCAGTGAAGCCAGACATTCCCGCGTCGAGCGTTCCGGCCTGAACGGCGGGCAAGATCATGGAGAAATCCTGCTCCTGAGCTTGGAACTCTAGACCCATAACGCTGGCGAGGGCGTGGCCGAGATCCATCTCCAGACCAATCATCCGGCCTTGCGAGTCCTTGAACTCAAAAGGAGCGAACGGGGGGTTGGTACCGATTGTCAGGGTGCCGGATGCCTGTATATCTTCAGGCACCATCGCGGCGATCCCGGGAACCTCATCCGGCGTGATCTGCTTCCAACCGTCAGGGTGTCCGCCCTCGACGTTGGTGACGCAACCAGCGAGCATGCTTATCGACGCAATGCTGGCTGCGCAGGCTGCCACCTTGAAAGGTTTGAACATAGAAGAAGCATACAATGCCTTCGAGTGAAGAAATTGTATGCCTCGGTCTTGGCTCAGTCCCTCTCGGAACGAGCATTGGTGCGGTCTAGCGCGGCATGTTTGCCATGACCAGCTGGATGATCTGGCCGATGATGGTGATCCCCGCTGCGATGATGACGTAGTTGAGGATGGCGCGGGTCAAGCCCTCGGAGCTCGTCGCAGTGTCCATAGAGGACATATCCCCAAAGGGCTCGAGGCCATTTTTGAAGAAGTCCTTGGTGCTGGAGTTTTCCTGCAGAACCGACTTCTCGGGATCTAGGCCGCGTTCGATGCCAGTGGTGATTTCCGCGGAGATTTTTCCGATCTTGTCCTGTGCGTCTGCCACGGCGGGGAAAGCTCCCAGGGTCAGGGCAGCCGCGGTGGCGACGGAGACGGCTTTAGTAACGATGGATTTGCGCATGCGGGCAGTGTACCCCGCGGTTGCCCCCGACGAAACTGTGCTGAGAGCAAACTGGCCGTTTCCTGTTGGGGTTTCCTTGTATGTGCTTTATTCTTAGTTGGTCTTTACGCGGAAACCGATGCCTCACGGGGCGCGAGGAATAAGAGAATGTTGCTGAAGAAGATTGCGGCGGTCGCTGTCGCGCTTGGGTTTGTAGCGGGCGGTGCTGCGCAGGCGAGTGCTCAGGATATGAGCTCGGTGCTGGAGTCGCCGAATGTGAACACGTGCTCGCGCGAGTTCCTCATTACTATTCCCGGTGGTGCCAACACTGCTTCGTTCCTCCCGGAGAAGGCTCCTGTCGGCCCGAAGGTGACTCCGGTGGCGCAGCGCGTGCACCAGCGCACCGGTGGGACGACGCAGCCGGTGTGGATCACCTACCCGGCCGTGCCGTTCACGCTGATGACGTACACGGATTCCGCGCGTGCAGGATATAACGATGCTTCTGCGACGATGCGTCGATTGTCCCGAATGTGCCCGGATGCGACCTTTAGCATTACCGGCTTCTCTGAAGGAGCTGGCATCGGTGCGCAGCTGATTAACGACATCGCCCACGACCGCGGGCCGATCCAGAAGGAGAAGTTCCGCTCAGCTGCGCTGATCTCCAACCCCCACCTGGCTGACAACGGTGGCCACTTCCGCGCTGGTGCCACGGCCGCCGATCAGGGCGCGTTGGAGACACTGGAGGGTGGTTACGGTGAGCTAGGTCCGCGCGTGCTGGA
The DNA here is from genome assembly GCF_024454115.1 of Corynebacterium sp. CCUG 65737. Taxonomy (NCBI): domain Bacteria; kingdom Bacillati; phylum Actinomycetota; class Actinomycetes; order Mycobacteriales; family Corynebacteriaceae; genus Corynebacterium; species Corynebacterium sp. CCUG 65737. The sequence continues at coordinate 29,492 of NZ_JAGPZB010000007.1, read as the reverse complement.
TATCTGCCGCCCCGACGACCCGATCTGCTCGCTTCCCGACGAATGGCGCCGCCACGTCGACCCCATGCTGCGTGTGGCCACTTTGAGGGGGCAGGTGCCGATCACCGAGCTGGCGGCGATCGTCGCAGTGCGCTCACCCACGACGCTGCCGCTGTTGTTGAGCGTTTACAACCACGGCCAGTACGGCGAGGTCTCCTACGGTGAGGCCGTGAACTGGATTACGGCCGCCCGCTAGTTATTTCTTGGTGTCGTCGTAGGCGATTAACGCCGTCTTACGCGACTCTTTGACGTCGACCATCGGCTCCGGGTACATCGGGGTGTGTCGCTCCGGCACCCACTGGTTGATGTAAATCCCCTGGGGGTCGAACTTCTCCTCCTGAAGAAGGGGGTTGAAGATGCGGAAATAGGGAGCGGCATCGATCTCCTCGAAAATGAACAGCCCGACCACATGGCCGTGCTGCGCTGCCCACGTGAGGGCGGCGTTATCCGTGAGCCGGAGGTCGTCGCGGAACCAGGCAAGTGCGAGGGGCTGCGGGGTGGGGGAGACCATGTCTTTCAGACTAAACGCGGAGCGCTTTTGGGCACGGGCCCTTTCACTTTTCCCGCCTACGAAAAATGCTCCGCGCCAGCATTTGAGCTAGCGGGGAGCAGCGTGGTTTCAGAGGGCGTCCTCGCGGGCGCTAGAGCACCTGCTTCACACGGGTAGCCACGTAGCGCGAACCAGCGTGGGAGGGGTGGTAGGCCAAGTTGTAGTTCTCGGTGGTGGTGTCAATGAACCCGGCGACCCAGCGGTTCTTGTCCGGCGCGCAGGAGTGGTTGTTGCGGGATTCGTTCTTGATGTCAATGAAGGTGGCGCTGATCTCACGCGCTGCTCGCATCTGGGCATCGCGAGCACCCAGTTCCATCGCCTGAAGATGGTCAAGCGGAATGCCCCCGGGCATGTTCGGAATCACGTTGACCAGGCAGATGCGCTGCAGGCCGGTGGGTTCGGAAATGGAGAGCAAGCCGGGCATGATGATGCGGGCGTTGGGGGCGACATGGCGGATCTTGCCGGCAGCGGTGTGCAGGTTGCGGACGTAAACGTTCTGGATGTCACGGAAGTCGCCGGAATCACCGTTTAGCACGTTCAAAGGTGCGTAGTCGTTGAACCCGGTGGATATTAAAACGGTGGTGGTGCCTCGGTTGAGGTCGCCCTTCGCGATCGCGCGGTCGATGCGGTGGAGCAGCGAGGTCGAGTTTCCACCGGATAACGTCACATCTGTTACTGATGTGACAGATGTGACGTATGTTCTTTCTGGATGGGTAGTGTAGCTTAGTTGTCCTGTCATTTGAGTATCGGACCCCGCGTGTGCACTCGGTTGGGGGTAACTGCGAAAAATATGGGCAGGAGCGCATAGTGGGCGCTTCCCATGGTCTATAGTTTGACCAATATTTAGAACTCGCCGACGTGGGAGGACCCCCATGGAAGATCTCATCAGCACGCTTGAAGGCCTGATCTGGTCGAATGCGCTCGTATTCCTCTGTCTAGGTGCTGGCGTGTACTTCACAGCCGTGACGTTGTTCTTGCAGGTGCGTTGCTTGCCAGACATGATCAAACAAATTCGTTCGGGGGAGGACTCTGAATCGGGAATTTCCTCGTTCCAGTCGCTAATGGTCTCGCTGGCTGGCCGCGTCGGCGTAGGAAACATCTCTGGTGTGGCCACGGCCATCGCCTTCGGTGGTCCGGGTGCGGTGTTCTGGATGTGGCTGGTGGCCTTCCTGGGTTCGGCCACCTCCTTCGTCGAATGCTGCCTGGCCCAGGTGTATAAGGAGAAGGATCGTGACACGGGTGAATACCGCGGCGGCCCTGCCTATTACATCGAGAAGGCGTACTCCCACACCAAGGCCCGTCCGTTCGCGCTCGTCTACGCTGTCCTCTTCGCGGTCATGATGATCCTGGCTACCTCGTACTTCTTGCCGGGTGTTCAGGCCAACGGTGTGGCCGCAGCCGTCGATAATGCATGGAGCGTTCCCACGTGGGCGACTGCGCTGGTGATGGTCGCGCTGCTCGCTGTCATCATCCTCGGTGGTGTCAAGCGCATCGCCTGGTTCGCGTCCATGGTCGTGCCCTTCATGGCGGTGTTGTACATCCTGGTCGCCGTGATCATTCTGTTTGTGAACGCGTCGGAGATTCCCGATGTCTTCGGCCTGATCTTCCGTTCCGCGTTCGATCGCGAGGCACTGTTCTCCGGTATGCTCGGCGCCGCCATCCTGTGGGGTGTCAAGCGCGGTATCTACTCCAACGAGGCTGGCCAGGGCACCGGCCCGCAGTCGGCCGCTGCTGCTGAGGTGTCCCACCCGGCGAAGCAGGGGTTCGTGCAGTCGTTCGCCGTGTACGTCGATACGCTGCTCGTCTGCTCTGCGACCGCATTCATCATCATCTCCACCGATATGTACCGCGTCTTCGAAGGCGACGAAGAAGGCCCGGTCCGCTACTCCGGTGCGATCTCCGAGACGATCGCTGTCGGCCCCGGCTATGTCCAGTCGGGTCTTGACACATTGATCCCGGGCTTCGGCGCGAGCTTCGTGGCGTTGGCCATTCTCTTCTTCGCCTTCACCACGATCGTCGCTTACTACTACATGGCAGAGGTCAACTTCAGCTACCTCAACCGGTGGATCGAGAACGACACCGCCCGCAGCGTGGTCATTTGGTTCCTGCGCGGTCTGATTCTCGTGTCTGTGTGGGTCGGTGCAACCACGACTCCGGGCACAGCGTGGGCGCTCGGCGACATTGGCGTCGGCGTGACGGCGTGGCTGAACATCGTTGCCATCCTCGTGCTGCAAGTTCCCGCACTGAAGTGCCTTTGGGATTACCGCCGCCAGAAGAAGGCTGGCCTCGACCCGCAGTTCGACCCGGAGGCAGTGGGCATCCGCAACGCGACGTTCTGGCAGGCGCGCAAAGAGCAAATGCTTATCGACGGCTCCTGGACCACCCCCTCCACCCACGAATCCAACAGCATTCTGGAACGGTATCCCCGGGCCTAAAACCGCACGTGCGTGGCGGTCCACGGGCCTAGGCTGGGAGGTAGAACCCTTTCATCTAAGGAGGTATCCCAATGGCCACCGAGAACTTTCAGAAACTGATTGACACTCTGGAAAACACGCGGGCTGAGCGCGAGGAACTGTACAAGTGGTTCCACCAACACCCCGAGCTCTCGATGGAGGAGCACGAGACCGCCGCGCGCATTGAGGAAGAACTCAAGCGCTTAGGCCTCGAGGTGCAGACATTCGCTGGCACCGGCAAAGTCGCTGTCATCCAAAACGGTGAAGGCCCGGTAGTCCTGTTCCGTTCTGACCACGACGCATTGCCGATCACCGAAGAATCCGACGTCGACTACGCCGCACCGTACGAGCTAGGCAAGATGCACGCCTGCGGCCACGACATGCACACCACCGCCCAGCTCGGTGCGGTCGGTGCACTAGTGCGCAACAAAGACCTGTGGTCCGGCACGTTCATCGCGCTGTTCCAGCCCGGTGAGGAAGCCGGCGGAGGGGCGCGCCGCATGGTCGAGGATGGTCTCGTCGATAGGCTTCCGAGGCCTGACTACGTCTTCGGTCAGCACATCTTCGCCGAGGATCCGCCGTACGGCTTCATCTTCACCCCGGGGCGCATGACCACCGCCGCATCGAACTGGAAGGTGCGCATCCACGGCAAGTCCGGCCACGCGTCACTTCCGCACCGTTCCATTGACCCGATCCCCACCGCCGCGTCGATCGTGACCCGCCTGCAAGCCGCCGTCGCGCGCGAGGTCGACCCATTGGAGATCGCCATCATCTCCGTCGGTTCCATCAACGGCGGAACCACCTCGAACTCAATTACGGACATGGTGGAACTGGGCATCAACACCCGTGCCTCCACTGACGCGATCTCCGACCAGATTCAGAACATCATGAAGCGCGTGGTCACCGCCGAGTGCGAAGCGGGCAACTGCCCGCAGCCGCCGGAGTTCGAATACCTCGACTCCGTCCCGGTGGTCTACAACGACCCGGAGCTCACTGAACGGGTCAAAGACACCTTCACCGAGTTCTTCGGTGAGGATCTGGTGCAGTACGGCCCCGGGTTCCCCGGCTCCGAAGACTTCCCCATCATCCCGAACGCCTGGGACGTACCGTACTTCTTCATCGGCTGGTCCGGTTTTGAAGAGGGGCAGGCTGGCCCGCCGAACCACTCCAAGGGATTTGTGCCACAGATCCAGCCGTCTTTGGACCGTGGCTCGATCTCCGTCCTGCTCGCCGCTGCCACAGTGATGGGAAACGGCGACTAGGCGGGTGAACTCGTCACAGGGCCCTTCGGGGCCTCACGTGCCATGAACCTCGCAGGGAGCGAATCTCCCTGTCCGCCCGCACGTGCCATGAACCTCTGTCTATCTCTTCGGTGCCGATGTCCACAGCTGACGGGAATCCTTGATCGGGAAGGTGAAACCGAGCATGAAGATGATCGTGACGAACGGAACGAGCACGAAGCGCATGTAGAATGGTTCAGTTACCGTCCGCCTACGCAGAATGAGGTACACATCATGACCACACGCAAGACCATGGCAATCGCAACCGTTGCAGTGGCGGGTTTGTTCGCTGCTACTGCATGCTCCTCCGAGAATACTGAGGTGCCTCAGACCCCTGAGACCACAGTCCAGGAGGAGACGAGCGCGGAACAGAACCACGAGCACGGAGACGACGCCAGCGACCACAACCACGGCGGCCACGAGGGCCACGAGCACGCTGAAGACGGTGGGCCCGCCCCCGAAGGCATGACAGAGGCTTCCGCTCCGACCTATCCCGTCGGTACGGAAGTCATTCTCACCGCGGACCACATGCCCGGCATGGACGGTGCGGAGGCCACCATCGTCGGCGCTTTCGATGGCACGTACACCTACGCCATCTCCTACGACCCGACCGACGGTGGCGAGCGTGTGACCAACCACAAGTGGGTTGTTCAGCAGGAGCTCGAGGATGCTGGCGAGGAGCGCTTGGCCGACGGCACCGAGAAAGTTGTCACCGCCGAGCACATGAAGGGCATGAAGGGTGCGACAGCCACGATCGACAGCTCTACCGATGAGACTGTCTACATGGTCGACGTTGAGGCCGACGGCATGACCATGAAGAACCACAAGTGGGTCGTCGAGAGCGAGATCAAACCCGCGAACTAGCAGAGTCATGAAACTCACTGTCATTCGCGGAGACATCACGCGAGAGCTTGTCGACGCTATCGTCAACGCCGCCAACTCTTCCCTCCTCGGGGGAGGTGGGGTCGACGGGGCGATCCACCGTGCTGGCGGCCCGGCTGTCCTCGCTGCCTGCAAGAAAGTCCGTGCGGAGCAGTGCCCCGACGGGCTACCCACCGGTGACGCTGTAGCGACTACCGCGGGCGACCTTTCTGCCACATGGGTCATTCACACTGTCGGTCCAGTGCACGGTCGCGGCACGCGTCAAGAACTCGTATCGTGTTACCGCCGCTCCATGGAGGTAGCAGGCGAAATCGGTGCCCGCACTATTGCTTTCCCGCTGGTGAGCGCCGGTGTTTACGGTTGGCCGCTTGACGACGCCGCTGCCAGCGCCATCGAAGGCGTCACCGAGTCCGGCGTCGAAATGGACGAGGTCCGCTTTGTCGCCTTCTCACCGGAGACTGAGGAAGCGTTGCAGAAAGCACTCGACGAGCGGTAACTATGCCTGCTAGTACACAAGAGGGCAGCGCCGTATCGCCGCTGCGCCCAGTGATCCTCATCCTCATCGGATCGTTGGGGAACCAATCATCGTCCGTCATTTCCTCGACGTTGTTTGCTCAGCTTGGCACGGTGGCTGTGTCGACGCTTCGTCTTGCCCTCTCTGCGGCGTTCCTGTTCGTCATCTTCCGGCCAAGGCTCACCAAGCTCAGCCGCGAACGATGGATCAATGCCGTCATCTACGGTGCGGCCATGGCGGCAATGAACCAATTCTTCTTTGCTGCGGTCGCCCGTATCCCGTTGGGCGTCGCGGTCACATTGGACTTCCTCGGCCCGTGCTTAGTGTCGTTTTTTGGGATCAAGTTCTGGCAGGGCAGGGTATGGGCTCTCGTGGCGTTTGCAGGGATCGTGCTCATCACGGGCCCTTCCTCAGGTCTGGACCCGCTCGGGATCACATTCGGTCTCATTGGGGGAGGCTTCTTTGCTGCCTACACTGTGTTCGCTGAACGCGTTGGAAAGGCCGAAGGCGGGCTTGGGGACTTAGCAATCTCCGTAGCAGTCGCCGCGATTCTCACCTTCCCACTGGTTGCGCCGGTGCTTGGAAACGTCGATAAGCGCGCATGGCTGATCCTCACCATTGCCGCAGTTGTGGGAGTGGTCATTCCGTACATTGCGGACACATTGGCGGCGAAGTTCTCCTCGGCACAGGTCGTCGGCACGCTTTTTGCTCTTGATCCTGTGCTTGGTTCTCTGCTCGGATGGCTCTTCGCCGGCGACCAGCTCACCGTGCGCATGGTCGTCGGCATTGCCTTGGTGACCGTTGCGGGCGCGGCCATTACCTGGCAGTCGACCCCGAAGAACGAGACAAAGCCCGAGCCTTTCTAATCGGTCTACAGCCTCATCAGGCCGGCGGAGTACTTTTCCCGAAAGCCATCGGGGGCGGAAACGCGCTGGCCTGGAAAACCGCCAGACCGGAACACGCGGTTGAGATAGTCGACGAAGGGCTCGTGGATGGGTTGTGCGTGCGCGTCCTCGTTCACGAATGTGCCTTCAACGGTGGGAGCGGGAAGTTCGAAACCGTACGGTGCCCCTCCGGAAATATTCGCTTTGTGCAGGCTATCTGGTGCCACGGACAGGTCATGCGGCAAGACTAAGGCCCCGCGCAGTAGAAAGAGAACCATGATCGACGCAGTATTCCGGCCGCTGTCAGACGGCGACCGCGTATTACTGGAGCAGGCCACGCTCGGGAACGTGAATTGGGACGGTGACCGGTTCACCCTTGATCAGGTCAGGGAGACCGAAGCGTTAGCTCATTACCTCGAGTTTGATCCTGAGCGCGGGGACTTCGGGATTGTAGCGGAGAGGGATGGTCGAGCTGTTGGCGTCGCGTGGGCGCTTTTCCTGCCGGCGGAAGACCCGGGGCTCGGGTACGTCGATGCGGATGTCCCCGAGTTGAGCCTGTGGGTTCATCCCAATGCGCGCGGTCAAGGGCTTGGCCGTCAGCTTCTGCGGGAGCTTGTTGACGCTTCCCGGCAGCGAGGGGTCGATGCGGTCAGTTTATCCGTTGAAGAGGGGAATATTTCCCGGCAGCTCTACATGTCGGAGGGGTTTGAAGAAATCCCCGGGTCCGGAGTTAACGGCGCCATGTCACGCCAACTCCGCCGCTAGGGTCTTGGTTCTAGACTCGGGGGTTGTTGTTCTTGCCGATGGCGATGCCCAAAACGATTCCGACGATTAGGGCGATAACAGCAACGATAATGGTGATTAAAGAGAAACCAAACACAGCTTTTCCTTTCCTAGACGGTTGACTTAGGTCACACTACCGCCGTTACGCCAAACCGGCAGGAAATCGGAGAAAGTAGTGGTGCCCCAGGTGAGACTCGAACTCACACTGGACGGGTTTTGAATCCGTTGCCTCTGCCAATTGGGCTACTGGGGCGTGTTGAATAAGAATAGCGCAGCGTGTTTCACGGACGAAATGAGGTCTAGACCAGCAAGAAAGCTGCGCCTTTAGTCGGGGTCTTCGTCGATGTTGTTGACTGCGGAGACGAACGCCTCAGCGCCTTCCCGCTCGAGGGCATCAAGAGCTTCCTGGAGAAGGGTTTGACGGTGAGACCCGCGCAGCCTGTTGGCTTTGTTGATCACTTCCGGGGTGATGCGGTCAAGCCCGGGGTCTAAGAAGGAAAGGGGAATACTGCCGACCTCGTATGGCGCGTCAGGAGGAATCCTCTTGTGCAGGACGTACATCACTACGAAAATCAGCGCTGGAGCGATGAGAAAAACCCAAAGCATGAGAAGTGCGGGGTCTCGGGGCTCACTGAAGAGGTAACCGATCAGTCCCAGCAGCGCGAATGGGATGAGCATGCTCGCGAGACACCCGGCGCACCCTAACCAGATGTAGATCGTCCTGATCCGTTCGATCGTTGGGGTTGTTGGAGACGCTGTCGTTGTCACCACCATGGCCGAAGAATCGGGCGCTAGTTCGATCGAGATGCTTTTGTTCTTCGATGGCGACAAGTCCGGGTATGGCCATACGTTTCGCGTCTCCAAGCGTTGCTCCTTTCTCCGTCATGGGTGAAACGCGCGCATCGGGCCGGAAGTTCGAGCAAGTGGCAAAACTAGAAGACTGCTGGAGGAGATAAACCAAAGACGATGCTTTTGACCTGCAGGTTTACGTGAGCGGTATTCCGGAAACCGGCCAGTAGTATTCCGGGCGCGGGGAGGTGTCCGGGCCACTCGGTAAAGTGGTGCCTTGTGACTGCGAACAAGAAACGCCTTTTGCTTATCGACGGCCACTCCATGGCCTTCCGCGCCTTCTACGCCTTGCCGGCCGAGAACTTCTCCACCTCCGGCGGGCAGAACACGAACGCGGTGTATGGCTTTCTGTCCATGTTCGCGAACATCCTCTCCGAGGAGCAGCCGACGCATGCTGCCGTCGCTTTCGATGTGGGGCGCAAGACCTTCCGCACGGAAAAATTCCCGGAGTACAAAGCTCAGCGCGAAGCCGCCCCGGAGGAATTCAAGGGGCAAGTGCCGATCATCCAGGATGTGCTGGGAAGCTTGGGCATCGTCACGTTGACAAAAGACAACTACGAGGCCGACGACATCTTGGCTACGCTGACGACGCAAGCGCAGGATGAATACGAGGTGGTCATTGTCACCGGCGACCGCGACTACATCCAGCTGGTCAACGACGACGTCACCGTTTTGTATCCGACCCGCGGTGTATCCACCCTGACCCGTTTCACCCCGGAGGAAGTGGAGAACAAATACGGTCTCACACCGGCCCAGTACCCGGATTTCGCGGCGTTGCGTGGCGACCCCTCGGACAACCTGCCTAACATCCCGGGCGTGGGGGAGAAGACCGCCACCAAGTGGATCGTGGAAAACGGGGACTTGGAGGCCCTTATCGCCAACGCCGACTCCATTAAGGGCAAAGCTGGCGATGCTTTTCGTGAGCGTATCGAGCAGGTCAAGCTCAACCGCGAACTGACCCAGATGGTCACCGATCTCGTACTGCCTGTCGGCCCGGATGATCTGGAGCTCAAACCGGCAGATGTCGGTGCAGTGGCGAAGGATTTCGATGATCTCGAGTTCGGCGTCAACCTCCGCGAGCGCGTTTTGGCAGCTGTGCCGACGGACGGCAGTGCGCCGGAGCCGGAGACCGTTCAGCTCAGCGAGGTCACGGTGGACGACGGCCCGCTTGACGAGTGGTTGTCCGCACATAAGGGCCAGGGTCTCGCCGTGTTCGTCACGGGTCATGGGGCGCCGGCGGCGGGGGATGCTGTGGCGGTGGGAATCGTCGACAAGCAGCGGCACGCTGTGAGCAAGCAGCTAGCGGAATTAAGCCCGGGGGAGGAGTCCGCGTTGCAGACGTGGCTCGAGTCGGCCGCACCGAAGTACCTGCACAGCGCGAAGGAGACGTTCCACATGCTGCGCGGCCGCGGGATCACTTTGCGCGGCATTGCGCACGACACAGCGATTGCGGCGTACCTGCTGCGCCCTGGCCAGCGTACGTATGATCTCGGCGACGTGTACCAGCGTCACCTGCAACGCCAGCTCACTACGGGCAGCGACCAGCTGAGCCTGCTTGATGAGGACACAACGCTTGTGGACTCGGCCGCGGCGATCCTGGAGCTCGCGGAAAAGCTCACCGAGGACTTGCGCGCGATCAATTCTTACGAGCTCTACGCCGATCTCGAGCTGCCGCTGGTGACCATCCTCGCCGAGATGGAGGACACCGGAATCGCCGTCGACATGGACGTGCTCGAAGAGCAGCTGAAAGAGATCGCGCAGAAAGTCACCGACGCAGAAGACAAAGCACGTTCGCTTGTCGACGAACCCGACCTGAACCTCTCGTCCCCCAAGCAGCTCTCCGTCGTCCTCTTCGACAAACTCGAGCTGCCCAAGACGAAGAAGACCAAGACCGGCTATTCCACCGCCGCCAAGGAGATCGAGACGCTCGCCGCAAAGAACCCGCACCCGTTCTTGGATCAGCTACTCGCGCACCGCGAATGGCAGAAGCTCAAGTCCACCATTGAAGGCCTGATCAAGACCGTCCACGACGACGGCCGCATCCACACCACCTTCAACCAGACTGTCGCATCCACTGGGCGCCTCAGCTCCACCGAGCCGAATCTGCAGAACATCCCCGTGCGCACCGAGGCCGGCCGCCGCATCCGCTCCGCCTTCACCGTGGGTGACGGCTACGAATGCCTCCTCACTGCGGACTACTCCCAGATCGAGATGCGCGTCATGGCGCACCTGTCCGAAGATCCCGGCCTCATCGAGGCGTACAAGGAAGGGGAGGACCTGCACAACTTCGTCGGCTCCCGCGTCTTCGACGTGCCCATCGACGACGTCACCCCCGAGCTGCGCCGCCGCGTCAAAGCCATGAGCTACGGCCTCGTCTACGGCTTGAGCGCATATGGCCTGTCCAACCAGCTGGGTATCCCCGCCGGCGAAGCGAAGAAAATCATGGAGTCCTACTTCCAGCGCTTCGGCGGCGTGAAACGCTACCTCGACGAGGTTGTTGAACAAGCCCGCCGCGACGGCTACACATCCACCGTCTTCGGCCGCCGCCGCTACCTGCCGGAGCTCACCTCCGACAACCGTGTCGCGCGCGAAAACGCAGAACGCGCCGCCCTCAATGCTCCCATTCAGGGCACTGCGGCCGACATCATCAAGGTCGCCATGATCCGCGTCGACGCCGCGCTTAACGACGCCTCCCGCGACCAACCTTTCCAATCCCGCGTCCTCCTCCAAGTCCACGACGAACTCGTCGTCGAAATCGCCCCCGGCGAGCTCGAGCAGGTTCAAGCGATCGTCGAGGAGGAAATGGACCGCGCCATCACACTGCGCGTCCCGCTGGAAGTCTCCGCCGGAACCGGCACCAACTGGGACGAAGCAGCACATTAGCCCGGGGCCGGCGCTTGTTCCGCGCGGCACCCGGGCTAATAGGGAAGGCAGGGGGGGAGGCCCCTCTAGATTTTCCTAGATCTTCGTGGAGCCGGAACCCGTGCTGGAATCGGCGGCCGCGTCAGAGCCCTCGCTGTCTGTACCGTCTGCACTGTCTGCGTGTTTGGTGTCTTCATCGTTTTCGTCCTCGACCTCGGACTGGAGGGCTTTCTGGAATTCTTCGTCATCAAGCATAGATTCCTCAGCCAGCTCGTCGAGCGACATGTCCGCGAACTCGCTGTCCGGGTCGAGATTCTCCTCGTCGGTCACCAGATGGACAGCGGCAGTGCGCAGCTCGCCCTCGCGGTCCAGGCGGTCGCGGTAACGGAAGTACTGGTAGACCAACACCGCGATCACGAACAGGCCCAAGTAACCCAGGATCGGGTACAGGTTGGCCACCAGTGGCTTGAAGCCGATGAACGACAGCACGAAGCCGACCAGGCAGGCGCCGACGTAAACCTTGTAGAAGTTGTCCGGGTTGTTGCGCGTCAGGCGCTTCGCCAGCGCGTAGATCATGCCCAGGCACGTGTTGAACACCATGAGGAAGATGACCCACGTCATGACCTGGCCGAGTGCTGGGTTGATGTTGAACAGCACGGTCAACAGCGGCAGATCGTCGCCGTTGATCTCCTTGGCCTCCATGAACAGCGTGACAACGAGCAGAGCCAGCATCGCCGCGTACAGGAAGCCCGCGACTATCCCGCCAATGCGGACCGACTTGTTGTCGAAGTTGTCGCCGCCGATCACAATCGCCATGGACACCGTGCACAGCGCGTTCAAGCCTGTGTGGTTCAGCGCGCCCAGCCACCACGTGGGAGCGCCCGTCGCGCCCTCCACATTCTGCTGCGCCCATTCGCTTTGCGACGCAAAGTCCACGCTCGTATGCGTGAACGTCCAAATCGACGCGATTAGGACGAAAATGATGAGCAGCGGAGTGACGAGCCCCAGAACCATTGAGATCTTGTTCACATCCAGCCGGCCCACCAGCAGCATGATGACCAGCATGGCCACACCGCCGACATAGATCGGCCAACCGTATGCTTGCTCAAGGTTCGAACCGGCACCGGCGAACATCACGAAGCCCACACTGAACATGCAGGCGATCGCCGACCAGTCCATGATCTTCGATGAAAGCCCGTCCGAGACTTCGCCGAACACACGCGTGTGCTCGTTCGCCTGGAAATAGGAACCGAAAGCGAGGAAGGCCACCGCGGCAAAAGCCATGACCACACCGGCCAGGACAATGCCCCACATGCCCATCTCGCCGTACGAGACGAAGTACTGGAACGCCTCCATGCCGGAAGCGAAACCGGCGCCCACAACGACGCCGATGAAAGCGAAGCCGATACCGATACCGCGCTTCAACATAAAAACACCACCTATATGCCCTGCGGGCACTATCAAATTTGGTTGACTGTCTAAGGATAAAGAGATTGGTGTGAAAATGGTGAATTCGCGCCACAGATTTCTTCACCGCTCGCCCGGAAAGTGACCTGCGACGCGCGAGATCAAAGTTTGCTCGAGCTGGGCAAATGAACTAATCTCGGCAAGGCGTATCTACGCTGCCCGCGTGGCCCCGGTCGTAATAGGAGGGCCGCCCACGGCGGGAGCGAGATCGAAATCCCAGCGTGACCGGCCTCTTTTGGGGCGTCGATAAGCTGCTTTTTCGAGAGATGCGCTCATGTCCAACCGCTATCTCCTATCCATATTCGGAGCAACATAACCTATGCCCACTTCTACTACCCCGCAGGTTGCCATTAACGACATTGGCAGCTCGGAGGAATTTCTTGCCGCAGTTGACGCCACCATCAAGTACTTCAACGATGGTGACATTGTCACCGGCACCGTGGTCAAGGTCGACCACGACGAGGTTCTCCTTGACATCGGTTACAAGACCGAAGGTGTCATTCTGACCCGTGAGCTCTCCATCAAGCACGACGTCGACCCGGATGAGGTCGTTCAGATCGGCGATGAGATCGACGCTCTGGTCCTGACCAAGGAGGACAAGGAAGGCCGTCTTCTTCTGTCCAAGAAGCGTGCACAGTACGAGCGCGCCTGGGGCACCATCGAGGAGCTGCAGAAGAACGACCAGCCTGTCACCGGTACCGTCATCGAGGTGGTCAAGGGTGGCCTGATCCTCGACATCGGTCTGCGCGGCTTCCTGCCCGCATCCCTCGTTGAAATGCGCCGCGTCCGCGACCTGGACCCCTACATCGGCCAGGAGCTCGAAGCGAAGATCATCGAGCTGGACAAGCACCGCAACAACGTCGTTCTGTCCCGCCGCGCTTACCTGGAGGAGACCCAGTCCGCGGTCCGCTCCGACTTCCTCCACCAGCTGGAGAAGGGCCAGGTCCGCAAGGGTGTCGTGTCCTCCATCGTCAACTTCGGCGCCTTCGTCGATCTCGGCGGCGTTGACGGCCTGGTCCACGTGTCCGAGCTGTCCTGGAAGCACATCGACCACCCGTCCGAGGTTGTCACCGTCGGCGACGAGGTCACTGTCGAGGTGCTCGACGTCGATCTCGACCGCGAGCGCGTCTCCCTGTCGCTGAAGGCGACCCAGGAAGATCCGTGGCGCGTCTTTGCTCGCACCCACGCTGTGGGCCAGATCGTCCCGGGCAAGGTCACCAAGCTCGTCCCGTTCGGCGCATTCGTCCGCGTCGAAGAGGGCATCGAGGGCCTGGTTCACATCTCCGAGCTGGCACAGCGCCACGTCGAGGTGCCGGATCAGGTCGTCGAGGTGGGCCAGGAGGTCATGGTCAAGGTCATCGACATCGACCTGGAACGCCGCCGCATCTCCCTGTCTCTCAAACAGGCAGACGAGGACTACATCGAGGAGTTCGACCCGTCCCGCTACGGCATGGCCGACTCCTACGACGAGCAGGGCAACTACATCTTCCCGGAGGGCTTCGACCCGGAGACCAACGAGTGGATGGAAGGCTACGACGAGCAGCGTCAGGAGTGGGAGGCCCGCTACGCCGAGGCTGCCCGCCTGCACGAGGCTCACACTGCTCAGATCGAGCGCAACCGCGCCGCTGCAGCCGAGGCTGAGGAATCCGGCGAGGCAGCAGCTCCGTCCAACTACAGCTCCACCGGCGATGCTGCAGCTCCGGCAGCTCCGTCCGCTGGTGAGGCTGAGCAGGGTGGCTCGCTTGCTTCCGACGAGCAGCTCGCGGCTCTGCGCGAGAAGCTCGCAGGCAACTAACGCCTAGCATTTGTGGCCCGCACTCCGGTGCGGGCCTTTTTGCATGCTTATCGACGCCTTCCCCGCAACCCCTCCCTTGCGTCCCTGTGGATAAGTCTGGTTGTGGGGTGGGTTATCCACAGATTTTTGGTGGTTTTCTTATCGAGGGTGCCTTTTTGCTTAGCGTGTGTGTCATGAGCGATTTTGACGCGTTTCTTGGTTCTCTTGGCAGTCCGATGGATGTCCTGGCTGGTTTCGACCGTCAGGCTGCTTGTGCTGCCGGTGTCAAGCCTGCCACCTATATCGAGTGGGAGAAGGCTCACGAGGTCTATTTCGGGAAAACTCGCTCTACTCGCAAGCAGGCGCAGGCGGTGCGTGTTGCGCGTCAGGCGGGCAAGTCGTTGGATCAGATTCTGTTCATCGAGCAACACGTCAAAGCCGCCGGCTCCGAACGCGAAAAATGGAAGCTGCGCCTGGCGTTGTTGTCCGTGCGGGGTAACTATGAGACGTTGAAGCGCCGCGCCAAAGACATCGTCCCTGACCCGGATGCCGACAAGCCCGCTCCGCAGTCCAGCGTCCGGTTCGGCCGGTCACGCAAAGGCAAACGCACCTTTAGCGCCACCGGTGATGACCGCGATATCGCCGCCCTTGAGCACGCTCTGCGGAAAAACCTCGACGCGGATCGTCCTGAAGGTCCGCAGATGCACGAAGCCTTCCACGACCTGCTGCACAAAGAGGGAGCTGTCGCCGCGTCGGTGCCGCGCCCGTTGGTGCAGATCCCGCTTCCGGACTATGTGAAGATCCTCGCCGGTACAGGTGACGAGACCATCCTGGGTCTATCTGATGGCACCACCATGACCGGTGCGGAGTACTTGACCCACCACCACTCGAAAGACTTGGAGGTGGCGTTGTTTCATCCGCAGGCGGGTGCGGTGAACCTGTACAGCACCAAACGCTTCGCCAACACCAAGCAGCGGGATTTGGCGCGGGCGACGTTGACGACGTGTCCTATGCCGGATTGCCGGCATGCTGCGGATAATTGGGAGGTTCACCACATCACCCCGTGGGCGAGCGGCGGGCCCACCAATATGGACAACTTGGCGGTGTTGTGTAGGTATCACAACCGGACCAACGACGACGGCCCCCACCGGAACCATCGGGGTCGAATACGGATGCGCGGCGGAACACCGGTACCGAACACCACACACCAGTTTGGTGCGATGCACCTCCTGTTCGGGAAAATAGCGAAACAGCCGAAGAGCACACACCGGGGCGAAGCATGCCCTGCGGCCGAAGAGGCGCGCGCCTAGGCGTCCCGATTTTTGTATCGTTCCGCGAGGCGTTCGATGAGTTCATCGGTGAGCTTGGCGTCGGACAAAATGATGTCCAGCATGTCCGCATGCATTGCTTCGGTCTCGGCGGGGTCGGGTTCCGTCGTTTCCCCGTCGTAGGAGTCGCCGGCGAGGTCGACACCGATGCCCTCGAAGAGGTTCTCCTCTTCAGTGGGGGTCTCGACTCCAGCGGCGGCAAGTGTTTCCGCATCGATGGCGGGGAACTGGTTGGTGAATTCGGTGAGAAACTCGTCGGCGTCGCTGCGGGCCTCGGCTGGGTGCTTACCCTTGCGGATCTCCGCCTCGATGCGCCGCTGCAAGGCTTTCTCCATCTGGCGGTGGCGCCAGGCACGCACGCTTTTGGGCTCCAGTCCGCGGGCTACGGCGCGGGAGCGGTCTTCGGCCTTCCGGGCAAGCGACGCCACTTGCGTTGCTGTGGCAGTCACGGTGGCGTTTACCGGCGCGAAGTCCGGATCTTGGCTGACCCGCCAGTTGCCGTAGTAACCGAAGAGGAACAGCGTGAAACTCGCGACTGGTCCCAGCACCATCGATATGGCCAGGTAGCCGGTGGTGTTACCGATCAACACAATCACCGCGCAGGCCACCGCCGGAATCACGGCTGGCTGGTTCCCGCCGAACACGGCTGGCTCGCGACCGGTGACGACGTCGCGGATCATGCTGCCGCCAGTGGCGGTGAACACACCCATCATGATGGTGGGCAGAAGCGGTAGCCCGTACTGGATGGCCTTGGACGCACCGGTGGCGGCCCACAACGCAGAAACGAGGGCGTCGCCGTGCGACTGGAGGAACTCCCACGCACGGCCCTTGAAGTATGTGAACCGGGAGATCAGCGCTCCGGTGAACGCCAGGATCAGGTATTCAGGCTGGCTCATGGCGGCGACGGTGCCTTGGTTGATGAGGACGTCGCGAAGCATGCCGCCGCCCAGCGCCGAAAGCATGGCGATGAACAGAAACCCCACGATGTCATAACCGAGCTGACGCGCGAGGGTGCCGCCGATGATTCCCATCAGGAGAACGCCGGAGACGTCCATCCATTGGTAGATAGAGCTGATGAGCGGGTCGACCTGGTCCACGGGCATACCTGGTGATTGTAGAGCTAGCCCCACTAAAAAGGCATGTCAGGTGCGCTGACGGCTCCGGGGCATAGAACCCAACCTGGCAGTTACGCGACGTATTTCTTGGTCTCGGCGAGCCAGGTATCCAGTTCGCCGGCATTTTCCCACAGGTCGTAGAGCTCGGAGCTACCCGGCCGCAGGGCCTGGCTCGCGCGACGGCGAATCCAGCGGCGGTCGTCGAGGGTGAACGGGAAGCGAAGCGCGGGTGCGAGAGCTTCGGAGGGCACGTGCCCGTTCAGCACGGCGGCTAAAGCGATGACGGATTCAGCTTCGTCGGTGCCGAGCGGTCCGCGGCCGCAGTCGAAACGGAACTGGTCCATGCAGAAGGAGCCGTCAGCAAGCGCTGCGACGGCGTCCACTGCCGGGTCGTTGTCGAACGGCCCGATGTCCCACGTTCCCATGGCCGGTCACCTTAGGCAACGTAGGTGAATGGGACGTAGCGTGGCCTTGAACGTTGTTCGACTAATGGGCGAAACTTCAGGCCCTCAAGCGCGCGATCAGCTGGTCGACCTGCGGTTTAAGAGCGTCCAGGTCGCCGTTGTTGTCGATGAGGACGTCGGCGGCGGCGTTGCGGGTGGCGTCGTCAAGCTGCTGCGCGATGCGGGCGCGGGCGTCGGCTTCGTCGAGGCCGCGCGCCGTGACGAGCCGCCGCACGCGTTCCTCGGCGTCGACGTCGACGACGACAGTGAGGTCCATGTCGCGGTGCATGCCGAGGTCGACGAGCAACGGCATGTCGTACACGACGGCCGGTTCGCCGGCAGCTTCCGCCTCCGCGAACCGGCGCTCGGACTCCGTACGGATCGCCGGGTGGGTGATCGAGTTCAACTTTTCAGTTGCCCGCTTATCGACGAACGCCCTTCCTGCCAATGTCCCCCTATCCAGCGTCCCGTCCTCACGGATGATGTCCGCGCCGAATTCCGCCGCGACGCGGTCGAGGACGGGTGAGCCCGGTTCCATGATCTCCCGGGCGATCTGGTCGGCGTCGACCACCGCGAAGCCTTCCTCTTCGAGCATCTTCGCCACAGTGGATTTACCGCTGCCGATTCCGCCGGTGAGTCCGATCTTTTTCATGTGCTTCCGCCTTCCCGTTCGCTGGCTTGTCAGATCCAGGTTTAGTCGATGTCGCTTAGTGGATCTCGCCGCAGAAGTCCCAGAGCATTGCCGCGGCTGCGACGAGATTCGCGCGGAATTTCTCCGGCTGCTCCGCGGTCTCGGTGTTCCAGGAGACGCAGAATTCGGCGTCGTTAGGAAGCGGGGTATACGAGATGCCGAAGCCTTCCGGCAGGGTCGGCGCGAAGCAGTAGCGCACGATCTGGTTAGCGCCGCCGATGGAGGTCGTGGACAGGAAATCGCGACGTGCGGCCGTGGCGGCGAGGTCGGTGAAGAAAACGTCGGAGTCGTCGATGCTGGCCATCATCTGGATGTGGCGGTCGAATCCATTGCCGGACTTGCAGCGCTTCACCCAGCCGCGGTGGGCGTCGAGGGCGGAGGTGAGGTCGTGGGGGGTGGCGGTGCCGTCGATAAGCTTTTCTGCGAACAAGACCGCTTCGGGCGTGGCGGCGCGCAGGCACTCGGTGCGGCCGGCGCGGAATTCGCGCATATCGACGGCCTCATACACCGCGCGCACGTGCCCGTACGTGAGCTGCTGGGCGATGTGCATGGTGATCTGCGCCGACGCGTCGCGGCTGATCTTGAACGGCAGCTCCGCCGGGATGCTGTGCGGGACCGTGATGATGTCCGTCGCCAGCTTCCCGGCAGCCTTCCGGACATCGTCCAGTTGCGCGGAAATCGTCTGCTGTGTCGCGTCGTCGAGGTCCCACGCGAGCTCTTCCGGTTCGGCGCTTGCGTCGGCCGTGTCGGCTGTGCCGGCGGGGTCGGTCAGCTCCGCATCCTGCATGCGGCTGATCGCGGTAACGAGGGTCGCGCCGTCCTGGCATGAGTGCTCGACATGCACGGCAGCCCAGTCGCTGTTGACGCTGATTTGGTAGCTCAATGGCTTGTATACCCAGGCGCCGCGCGGGGCGAAGGTGGCCTCACGGATGCGCTCGGTGTCGCTTGTCGCGGGGGCATCGGCCGCGGCGTCCTGGATGTCAATAGTGAACAGCATGTCGCTGAGGCGCTCGTAGGTGGCGCGGTTGCTGCCCTTGTCGAGGATCATCGGCAGAAGGTCGGCGAGAATGCCGGAGCCGAGCAGCGACGGGGCGTTGAAGTCCTGGGCGGCCTCGCCAGGTTGCGCCGCGAGTTCCAGCACCGTGGCGAGACCGTCGCGCAGGGCACCGGCGGACAGGGGAGCGCCTTCGGCGTTACTGACAGGTAGCGCGAAAAGTCGGCCGTCGACGAACACGCCGATCTCGCGGTTCGCGGCGCCGAGCTGTGTCGCGATGATCCCGTCTTCCCCCTCCTCCGGATGCCTGATACCGCCTGCGTAGACGAACCACTGGTTCATGGTGATGCGGTTGCCACGGGCATCGACATCCTCGGGCAGGGTGTCAGCTGCAGCGGCGAGGTGGACGGCAGCGGCACGGCGGATGAACTCGACGGCGCGGTCCAGTTCGGCAGACATGGTGGCCGCAGAACCGGCTGCGGTAACGCCACCGGACGCAGGGAAGGCGATCTGGAACCCCACATTTGACGCCAAGGTCAAAGGGGAGCGGGTGGAGAGGTAGGAGGAATACCATTCGTCGTTAAGCCAATTGGTGCCCGCTGCTTCGCGCTGGGCCGCGCGTTCCCGCAGCTGCGCGTCGAGGCGTGGACCGGCTCCCGTGCGGAAGCTTTCGACGACCTCCCGCGCATGCTCCAGTTCGCTGCCGTCGAGGACCGCTTCGAGGGCGTGGCTGTACGCGTCGAGCGTGCCGTCGAGCGGCGGGACGGGCAACGGCTTGAGGTCTGTCGTTGCGGGGTGGGAAGTGGGGTGTGCCACGGCGTTGTCCTCCTGTTGTCGCCTGCGGATATACACACCTCACACTACCCACGGGGCGCAGTGGCTAGAGCGACGGGATATTCGTTAGCAAGCTGCGCGTGTAGTCGTGGAGCGGGTTGTCGAGAACGTCGTCGACAGGACCGTCGTCGACGATGACGCCCTTGTTGAGCACAGCGACGCGTGTGGCGATGTGCCGGGCGAGCGCGATGTTGTGCGTGACAAACAGCAGCGATAGGCCACGCTCGTAGCGGAGTTCGGCGAGCAGCTGCAGGATCGACGCCTGGACTGACACGTCGAGGGCCGAGGTGATCTCGTCGCACACGAGGACCGACGGCGCGTTGACGAGCGCGCGGCCGATCGCGGCGCGTTGGCGCTCGCCGCCGGACAGGTCGCCGGGACGGCGGTCGTAGAAGCTGCGGTCGAGCTGCACGGCTTCGAGGGTCTCCTCGACGATGGCGCGTTGCTCGTCGCGGGACAGTTCGCCCGCCATGATAAGCGGCACGCTCATCGATTCACCGATGGTGCGCCGCGGGTTCAGCGATGAAAACGGCGATTGGAAGATGTACTGCACGTCCTTGCGGTGCTCGAGAGTGCGGTCGCGGCTGGAGTGCGCGAGTTCTTTGCCGCGCAGCAGCACGTCGCCGGTGTAGCCGGGGTTGAGGCCGGCGATCGAGCGGGCGAGGGTGGTCTTGCCGGAGCCGGATTCGCCGAGGAGTAGCGTGGATTCGCCGGCTTCGATGGCGAGGTTGATGCCGTGCAGGACCTTGTTGTCGCCGTACGCCATTCCGAGATCGCGGACTTGGAGAAGCGGCGTTTCAGCGGACGCCGCGGGGTCGCCGTGGACCTCGGCCCAGGAGTTGGTCCAGCGGTCGTTGCCCGCGATGTCCTTTTCACCTTCCAGGTCGGGGATGGCGCCGAGGAGCTTGCGGGTGTAGGCGTGCTTCGGGTTATACAGGACGGCGTTGTAGGGGCCTTCCTCGACGATGTCGCCGCGGAGCATGACGATGACGCGGTCGACGAGCTCGCCGACGACAGCCAGGTCGTGGGTGATGTAGAGCGAGGCGACATCGTTCTTCATCGTCATGGTGCGGATCGTTTTCAGGACGTGGTTCTGGGTGGTCACGTCGAGGCCGGTGGTCGGCTCGTCGAGGATGAGCACGTCGGGGTACATGGCGAACGCCATGGCGATGCCGACGCGCTGCTGCTGCCCTCCGGAGAGCTGGTGCGGCCAGCGTGCCAGGTATTCGTCGGTGTCGGGCAGATCGACGTCGCGCATGACTTCGCGGACGCGGTCGGCGCGCTCGGACGAGCTGGAGCCGTACCCGTGGATGTCGAGGACCTCGCGGATCTGGTCGCCGATGCGCATCGCCGGGTTGAGGCTGAGCGCGGGGTCCTGCGGGATATAGGCAACGCGGGAGCCGCGCATGTCGCGCACGTCGTCTTCGCTAAGCGTAAGGACATCGGTGGTTTTGTCGTCGCGGGAGTAGAGCGTGACGGATCCGTCTGTGATGGTCAGGCCGGTGCGCACGTGGCCGAGCGCTGCAAGTCCGGCGGTGGTCTTACCGGAACCGGATTCGCCGACGAGGCCGACAATTTCGCCGCGGTAGAGGTCGATGTCGACGCCGTGGAGGATCTCGGTGCCGCTGTAGGTCGCCATCCGCAGGTCGCGGATGCGCAGCACGAGCGTGTCGTCGTTGCGTACAGGGGGTACGTAGTCGCCTTCGCCGCCAGTCGAGGACCACAGCGAGTCTCTTCCGCTTATCGACGACTTCTTCGGCCCCTTGCCGTCCGCATTAATCGAGGTGGTCATGCGTTCTCCTTCGGGGCAGCCTGGGTGGTGCGGCTGCGGGTGTCTTCGTTGATGATGGGGGCGACCTTGTCCTGGCGGTCGCTCGGGATAGTGGTGCCGGTGCGCTTGATGGGGGTGGCGGTGGAGGCGGTGGCGCGGGCGGTGGCGTCGGCAAGCATGTTGGTGCCGATGGTGAGCACCGCAATGGCGATGACCGGCAGAACCACGCCCCACGGCTGGATGGACAGCGCGATGCGGTTCTCATTGATCATCAGGCCCCAGTCAGCGGCCGGCGGCTGGATGCCCAGCCCCAGGAAGGACAGGGACGCAATGGAACCGATGGAGTAGGTCAGGCGCAGCCCGGCCTCGACGGACAGCGGGCCGGTGATATTCGGCAGGATCTCTTGGGTGAGGATCTTCCAGTGCGGCACCGAGTACATCTGGGCGGCGCGGATGTAGTCCTCGTTGGTGACCGACTGGGTGGCCGAGCGCGCCACGCGGGCGATGCGCGGTGCGTGGGTCAGGCCGATGACGAGCACTAGGACGGTCGCGGAGGGGCCGAAAATCACGATGGCGAGCATCGCGAAGATCAGCTGCGGGAAGGCCAGGAGGACATCGTTGATGCGCATGATCACAGCGTCGGTTGCACCGCCGGTGTAGCCGGCGATCATGCCGAGCACCGTGCCTACGACCATGCCCAGCACCGTCGCCAAAAATGCCGTGATGAGCAGGATCAGTCCGCCGCCGATGAAGCGGGAGGCGACGGAGCGGCCGAGGTTGTCGGTGCCGAAGATGCCGTCGGAGGTGAACGGGAGGCCGAGGAACTCGGTGGTGGAGTAGCCGGTGAGCTGCTCGGTGAAGAAATAACCGATCAACGCGATCAGGAGCACTAGACCGGTGAGGATCATGCCGACCTTGCCCTCCGGCTGCGCCCAGATGCGCTTGAGCAGCGGGTCGGGTTTGGACAGGGAGGCTTTCAGCTCGTCGCCGGTCCTGACATCGGAGGGGGCGCCAGTATTGTGCGGCTGGGTCATTAGTTGCTCCTTAGCTTGGGGTTGGCCATGATGCCGATGACATCGGCAAGCAGGTTGACAACGACGTAGACGGCGGCGATCAGGAGGGTGACCGCCTGCACGACCTGGACGTCTCGGTAGTTGACGGCGTCGATCATGGCGACGCCGAGGCCCGGGTAGCGGAACAGGTACTCGACCACGACAATGCCGCCGGCGAGCCATGCCAGCTGGATCGCGACGACCTGGGCGATGGGGCCGATAGCGTGGGGGAGCGCGTGGCGGAAGATGACGCGGCGCTCAGGCACGCCTTTGAGACGGGCCATTTCGACATACCCCGAGTCGAGGGTCTCGATCATCGTGGCGCGGGTCATGCGAGCGATGTACGGGCTGACGACCAGCGCGAGGGTCAACGTCGGCAGCACGAGCTGCGACGGGTACGACCAGACAGAGGCGCCCGGCTGCGACATCGTCACCGCGGGCAGCACCTGGAAGACCGAGGTTGCGAAAACCGTGACCAGCAAAATACCGATGACGAATTCCGGCATCGCGGCGAGGATCAGGGTGACCCAAGTGATGGCCTGGTCGCGGCGGAAGCCACGCCACCACGCCGCATAGATGCCGACGAGAATGCCCAGCGGAATCGCGATTAACGCCGCCAAAACCATCAAGACCAAAGAGTTGACCAGCGGTTCACCGAGCAGCTCGGACACCGGGCCGCCGGTGGTGGTGGAGGTGCCGAAGTCGCCCGTCAACACGCCGCCGAGCCACAGGAAGTAGCGTTCGACGGGGTTTTTGTCCAGGTTCATTTCGGCCTGGAGCGCGGCGATGCGCTCCGGGGTAGCCTGCTGGCCCAGGATGGCGCGGGCGGGGTCGCCCGGCAGGAGCAGTGTGGCGCAGAAAATGATGACGGACACTGCCAAAAGAATGAAGATGCTCAAGCCGAGTCGGCGAGCGATGAGTTTGCCCATTGTCTATGCCTCCGCAATCCACATGTCGTAGAACAACGCCTGGGACAGTGCAACGCCACTTGGGTGGGGGCGCGCTCCGACCACGTAGTTGTGGTACGCGTCCACCTGGTTGGGGAAGCCCCAGATGATGTATCCGCCGCGGTCGTAGAATTCGCGCTGGAGCTCCTTGATCTCCTTGCTGCGCTCGCGGTCGTCGACAATGCCGCGGGCGGCTTCGACGCGGGCGGTGAATTCGTCGTCGACCCAGTGCGTCTCGTTGAACGGTGCCTCCTCGGTGGCGCAACGGTTGACTTGCTCGAGGAAGTTTCGCGTGTAGTAGAAGGTCTGGGAGAACGGGTAGGACAGGTAGTTTCCGTCGGCCCAGAAGGTGGTGGAGTCGACTTGGTCGATCTTCACGCGGATTCCGGCGTCGCGGACCTGCTCCGTGAACACCTGCGCGGCGCGGACAGCGCCTGAGGCGATTTCGGAGGTGGCAAGGGTGACGTCGATGCCGTCGGGGTAGCCGGCGTCGGCAAGCAATTTCTTTGCTTCTTCGATGTTTTGCTCGCGCTGGGGGAATTCGTGCGGGTACGCCGGGTCGTAGAGGGCGAACATGTCGTTGCCGACCTGGCCCTCGCCGGAGAAGACTTGGTCGACCATGCCGGGGCGCGCGCAGGCCAGGCGCATAGCTTGGCGGACGCGCTCGTCGTCGAAAGGTTCGTGGTCGACGCGCATGGTGAAGGGGAGCCACATGCCGGTTTCAGAACTGACGACGTGCATGCGCGGGTCAGACTCGATGACGCGGACCAGTGCGTGGTTGAGCGCTCCGATGCCGTCGACCTGGGAGGACAAAAGCGCGTTGAGCATCGCGTCCTCCTGGTAGAAATCGACGACCTCGACGCGGTCCAGGTTGGCGGGGCCGAGGAAGTAATGCTCGTTGCGCTCCATGACAGTCTCCCGGCCGGCGGAGAAGCTGACCAGTTTGAAGGGGCCAGCACCGATCGGATTCTCCGGGTCGTAGTCTTCGGGGACGATGCCCATTTGGTACTCGGCGAGCGCATCGGTCAAGGTCGCGTCGGGCCGCGACAAGGAGATCGTCAGCGTGCGGTCGTCGACGACGTTCATGGCTTCGATGTGCGCGATGGACCCTGCGCCGTTCTTCGGGTCGTCCGGATCGGCGACGCGCTCGTAGGTGGCAATCACGTCCTCCGGGCGCACCGGGCGGCCGTCGGAGAATTTCACGCCTTCACGCAGACGGATGGTCCACTCGGTCGCGTCTTCATTCGGCTCGAGGCTCTCGGCGAGACGGTTTTCCAGCTCGTATTCGTAGCCGCGGCGTGCGAGAGGCTCGTACAGATTGACCACGCGGGCGGCGTCGCTGGCACTGGCGGGAATGTGCGCGTCCACGGTGTCGGCGGTGGAGCCGCCCACGAGTCCGACGCGCAGGGTGCCACCCTTGCGCGGCGGGCCCGACGTATCGATATTTTCAGCCGGCATCGTCGGCGAGCATGCCGCGAGGGCAGTCGCCGAACCAGCGACTGCCGCGGTGCCCAGCAACTGCCGGCGCGAAAGTTCAACCATGTTTATGTGTTCTCCTTCACGAAGACAGCGTCCGCTGTCATCCACGTACTCAGATATGCCGTCACAGCGTCCGCCGCGTCCGTTGCCGACAGTGCGCCGATGAGCATTTGCACACCGAGACCGTCGATCGTCGCCGTGACAGCGCTCATCATGTCCTCGGGTGCGGAGGCGGTGAATTGGCCGGAGGCCATCCCTTCGAGCACGATGGCGCGCAGCTGCTGGTCCCAGCGGCTGTACGCCACGGCAGTCGCCTCCTTCGCGTCCGCGAACATCGGCGACGACGCCCAGAATTGAGCCCACGTCGTCCACTCCCGGGTGGCTTCCGCGGAACCGTCGAGCTGCACGTGCGCAAAGCGCACCAAACGTCGTGCAGGATCGCTTATCGACGTCACCGCCTCCCGTCTTCCCGCCGCCTGCTCCGAACACAAGTCGAGAGTGGCGAGGAAGATGTCGTTTTTCGAGTGGAAGTAGTAGTGGACAGCTGAGCTGGACATTCCTGCTTCCCGGGCGATGTCGGCCACCTTGACCGCCTCGTAGCCGTTCGACGTGAACAGCGGCCATGCGGCCGCGGCGATTGCGCGGCGCCGGGCGGCCCAATCTGCTTCGCGCGGGCGGGCGGCCGGTGCGTGGCCGGTGGCCGTTGTGGACAGCGGCCTCAGACTGTCCACGGTGACGCCGGTGATCTCCGCCAAACGCTGCAGCTCGGTGGCGCTGAAGCGCCGTACGCCTGAGAGCGACTTGGACAGTTTGCTGGCGTCGATCCCCAAATGGGTGGCCACATCCGCGTGCCTCAAACCCGCCGCGGTGATCGCGGCGCGAGCTGCAGTGTTCGGATGTGTCTGGGCCACGGGCATAACCTTATGTGCAGCTGAGAGGCAATCGCAACAATTTGACTTAGGCGCGAAGGGAATCGCAACTGGCGCGGGGCGTCGATTAGCGAATCGCGGAACTGACCTAGACTGGTGTGCATGGCTTTTGCTGCTGAGCACCCCGTTTTATCGCACTCCGAATTCCGCCCCGTGGGAGAAGTGGAGCGCTCCGAGAAGCTCTTCGAGGTCGAATCTGAATTCGAGCCGTCCGGCGACCAACCGACCGCGATCGCAGAGCTGGACCGCAGGCTGCGCGACGGCGATCCGGATGTGGTGCTCATGGGTGCGACGGGCACCGGTAAGTCGGCGACCGCGGCGTGGCTGATCGAGCAGCAGCAGCGCCCGACGCTCGTGATGGCGCCGAATAAGACGCTCGCCGCGCAGCTGGCCACCGAACTGCGCGAACTGCTGCCGAATAACGCGGTCGAGTACTTCGTGTCGTACTACGACTACTACCAACCGGAGGCGTACATCGCGCAGACGGACACCTACATTGAGAAGGATTCGTCGATCAACGACGATGTCGAACGCCTCCGCCACTCTGCGACATCGGCCCTGTTGTCCCGCCGCGATGTGGTGGTGGTGTCTTCGGTGTCCTGCATCTATGGCCTGGGTACGCCGCAGTCCTACTTGGACCGTTCTTTGCTTCTTCGGGTCGGGGAAGAAGTGGAGCGCGACCGGTTCTTGCGTTTGCTTGTGGACGTCCAGTACGAGCGCAATGACGTTGACTTCAAGCGCGGGACATTCCGCGTGAAAGGCGACACGGTGGACATCATCCCTGCCTACGAGGAAGTTGCCGTGCGCGTGGAGTTCTTCGGTGACGAAGTCGATTCGCTCTACTACATTCACCCGCTCACCGGTGACGTTCTGCAGCAGCGCGAGGAGCTGCGCATCTTCCCGGCAACGCACTACGTTGCCACCGAGGACCGGATGGAGAAAGCGATTGAGGCGATCAAGCTGGAACTCGCCGACCGCCTCGAAGAGCTAGAAAACCGCGGGAAACTGCTCGAAGCGCAGCGTCTGCGCATGCGTACCGAATACGATCTCGAGATGATTCAGCAGGTCGGGTTCTGCACTGGCATTGAGAACTACTCGCGGCATATTGATGGCCGTGGCCCTGGATCCGCTCCTGCCACCCTCATCGACTACTTCCCGGAAGACTTCCTCACCATCATCGACGAGTCTCACGTCACCGTGCCCCAGATCGGCGGCATGTACGAGGGCGACATGTCGCGTAAGCGCAACCTCGTCGAGTTCGGCTTCCGTCTGCCGTCCGCGGTGGACAACCGTCCGCTGACGTTCGACGAGTTCGAGGACCGTGTCGGCCAGACCGTGTACATGTCTGCGACCCCGGGCGACTACGAGCTGGAGGCGGCCGGCGGCGAGTTCGTTGAGCAGGTGATTCGCCCGACGGGCCTGGTCGACCCGAAGGTAACGGTCAAGCCCACCAAGGGCCAGATCGACGACCTGATCCACGAGATCCGCGAGCGCACTGAGAAGGATGAGCGCGTCCTGGTGACTACCTTGACCAAGCGCATGGCTGAGGATCTCACTGATTACTTCCTGGATAACGGCATCCAGGTCCGCTATCTGCACTCGGACATTGACACCCTGCAGCGTGTGGAGTTGCTGCGCCAGCTGCGCCTTGGTGAGTTCGACGTTCTCGTGGGTATCAACCTGCTCCGCGAGGGCCTCGACCTGCCGGAGGTCTCTCTCGTGGCAATTCTCGACGCCGACAAGGAAGGCTTCCTGCGTTCGACGAAGTCGCTCATTCAGACCATTGGCCGTGCAGCCCGCAACGTCTCCGGCGAGGTCATCATGTACGCCGATGACATCACTGAGTCAATGCAGGAAGCCATCGACGAGACGGAGCGACGCCGCACCAAGCAGATCGCGTACAACAAAGAGCACGGCATCGATCCGCAACCGCTGCGCAAGAAGATTGCCGACATCCTCGACGAAGTTTACGAGCGCGCCGAGGACGATACTTACGGCGACGGTGCGAAGCTCGGCAGCAGCGGGGAAGAGGCGATGATCGAAGGTCGCGACACATCGTCGATGGCTTCGGACGAGATTGAGAAGCTCATCGCGGACCTGACAACGCAGATGACCGCAGCTGCTCGGGAGCTGAAATTCGAGCTCGCTGGCCGCCTGCGCGATGAGATTGCGGACTTGCGCAAGGAGCTACGCGGGGTCAAAGAAGCCGGTATATAGTGGCCACCATGAGCAAGAACTACAACACCGTTGTTGTTGGCACAGACGGGTCGAAGTCCTCGATGCTGGCTGTTGAGCGTGCCGCGGAACTCGCGGCTGCGTTCGATGCCACGCTGGTCATCGGTTGCGCCTACTACGAGTCAGAAGCAGATGTTTCCACTGCGCTGCGCCAGGACTCGAACACGATTCTGGGCGATGAGACCGCACGCGAGAATCTTGCCAAGGCCGCTGAGCACGCGTCAGCTACCGGTGTGAAGGACGTGCAGACCACGGTTCGCCCGGGTACCCCGGTCGAGGCGTTGATGAGCATCGTCAACGATTACTCTGCAGAGCTGCTCGTCGTGGGTAACCGCGGCATCAACTCTCTGACCGGCCGCCTGCTCGGTTCCGTGCCGGCTGACGTCGCGCGCCAGTCTGACTGCGACGTCATGATCGTCCACACTGTTTCTTAAGCGCCGGAGATCAGGAAACGGGGAGTTCCCCAATTACGGTCAGAGTTTGCGTCGCTCGCGTGACTGCGACGTAGAGGTCTTGCCAGCCTTGCGGTGAGGCATCCACGATCGCCGCTGGCTTATCGACGATGACGTGGTCGAACTCCAACCCCTTCACCTCGTCTACATTGTCTGCGGTGAGTACCGCGACCATCCCGCCGAGGCGTGAGAGCTCAGCTCGCACGGCCTCGGCGTTCGTGTTGTCGGGAAGCCACCGGACCGATTCGTGCTCCTCCGCCTCGCCTGATTCGCGCACCGTCGCGGCCGGGGTGGCCTCCGGATCAATGACCTGCAGGATCTTGTCGGCGACACGCATGATGTCGCCAGGGGTGCGGTAGTTCACCGTGAGTTCATGGGAGCGGTAGCGCTGGCCGACGAACGGCTCGAGCGCGCTGTCCCACGTGTCCACGCCCGCCGGTGAGGAGGTCTGCGCAGTGTCACCCACCAAGGTCATCCACCGCGAGGGGCAGCGGCGGAACACCATCCGCCACTCCATTGCGGACAGCTCCTGGGCTTCGTCGACGATGACGTGCCCGTACGCCCAGGTCATATCCGCTTGTGCTCGCTGGGCGGTGGACCGGATGTCCGTCTCACGTTGGCGGCCGGCGAGCGTTTCAGCATCGATAATGTCGTGCGCGGACAAGACTTCGGCTTCAAACTCGTCGTCGGTATCGGTGTTTGCTGAGGATGCGAGGATGTCGAGTGCGTCTTCAGCGTCTGCGACGAGCTCCCGCCACTGCCGTTCGGCCTTTTCAGCTTCATCGCTGGGTGTGGGGATGCCGACGAGGGACCTGACCCCTTTTTGGTGGACACCTGATATCCAGCCCGGTTGGGCTGGGAAGAAAGGTAATCTACCACCATGTC